>NZ_VFME01000001.1:2499566-2812012 GCF_006714895.1 Gramella sp. Hel_I_59
CAAAGTTCCTTACCGTCCTGGCGATATAGAAACCGATATTGAAGATCTGGGTGAACAACTCACCCAAAAGTTTAAGGCTTTTTGTAAGGAATACGGTCGTGATCTTGCACTCGCTTTTGAACCTGGAAAATACCTGGTAAGTGACGCCGGGAAATTCCTGGCGAAAGTAAATGTGATCAAACAAACCACGTCAACTGTTTTTGCAGGAATCGATTCTGGATTTAATCATCTAATCCGGCCCATGTTTTATGGATCACATCACGAAATTACCAATATTAGTAATCCGGAAGCCAAGAACAGGTTCTACAGTGTCGTAGGCTATATTTGCGAAACCGATACTTTTGGAAATAACCGGCGTATTTCTGAAATAAGGGAAGGCGACATTCTTAGCTTCAGCAATGCCGGAGCTTATTGTTTTAGTATGGCCAGCAATTTTAATTCTAGATTGAGGCCTGCGGAAGTATTATGGTACAACAACCAGGCTCATTTAATTAGAGAACGTGAAGTTTTTGAAGATCTTACCAGGCATCAGATCGAACTTGATTTTGAAACTAGAGAAACTGAAGTTTCAGAAGTTCAGAATTAAACCACGTATAGGTAAATTGATATAAAATGGGAGAATGTTCCCATGAGTACGAAGACATGGAAGATAGCATGGTTAAAAGGTATTTTCTTTAGCATGAAAAGTATAGCTCCTATGGTATAGGAAACTCCTCCAGCTCCCAGCCACCATAAACCTTCAGTACTCAGATTTTCTATCATGGAATTTCCGGCGAAAACGATAATCCAGCCCATCGCAACATACATGATAGTTGAGAGCAGCTGATATTTACCCGTAAAGAAAAATTTCAGAATTATTCCCGCCAGTGCGATCAGCCAGACGGTCCAGAGTATGATATTACCAACCAGGCCGGGTAAACTAATGACTGCAAAAGGTGTATAGGTGCCAGCGATCAAAACATAAATTGATGCGTGATCCAGAATATTCAATCTGGCTCTCTTTTGATGATCTTTAGCGCTATGATACAAAGTACTCGCCGCATACAACAGGATCATACTGGCACCAAATACTGAAAAACTTACAAGATAAGCGGAAGAATCAAATTCTAATGCGCGCTGGATAAGCAGGTAAAGTGCGACTATACTCAGCAAAAAGCCGATGCCGTGGGAAATTATATTCAGTCGTTCCTCTTCTGGTGGATAGTATTTAGGCTCCATGCTTTTTTCCATGGAGCAAAATTAATCTTTTTAAGAAATTCTTTCTAGAATTCTAATAGAAACCAGTTATGCAGGAATTTTCACTAAGGTTTCTACTCCATTCCCATCTGCCCTGTTCCTGATTTCAAAGATGTACTTGTCCTTATACAAATTTCTCAAACGATCATCAATATTTCTTAAACCAACGCCCTTTTCAAGCAGTTCTTTGTGAGTAAGTTTTAAAGGTTCTCCATCATTTTCAACTCTAATGATCAGATAACCTCCTTCTTCACGTATCTTAATCAGGATATGAAGATTTGTATGATCATAAGAATATCCATGCTTGATAGAGTTTTCTATCATTGGCTGTAGTAACATTGCCGGAATCTTCTTCAGCAGTAGTGAGTCGTCAATATCCTTTTCTATACTGAGATGATCTGAAAACCGAACATTCAGAATATTGAGATAATATTCCAGGATCCTGAGTTCCTCATCAAGGCTAATGCGGTTTCTATCACTATGGTAAAGGATCTCTCGTAGAAAATCGCTTAGATCTGCAATTGTATCCTTCGCTTTGTTACTATCCAGATCTGTTAACACGGCAATACTATTAAGCGTATTGAACAGAAAATGTGGTTGTAATTGCGAGGAAAGCATACGCATCCTGGTGTTCATTAACTGACTTTCCAGTTTCGAATGTCGTTTTTCTGCCTCTTTTACCTGGCGGAGATAATAGTAAGTATAGATGATAAAAATCATCGCAAAATAGATCAGAAAATTCAGGTCAAGCACATAGACAAACGCGTTTACACTCTTCCGAAGATCAAATTCTGCAAGGCTTATTCTTCCTGCAAGTATGGAATAGAAATCAAATACAAGCCTGATAATAAGGCCTATTAATATCGAGAACATGGTGTGTATGGAAATGATCTTTACCCATGAATAGTTCTTATTTAGAAACCTCTTTGTACTAATCGCAATGAGCGTCATATAGCTGACTACGATGATGTAATCAAAAAGCATATTATAAATAAGAAAGTCAGGCCAGCTGAAGTGTTGCATTTCCTTGGGCATGAACTCTTGCATATACGCCGTTTTGGCTATATGTATGAAGTCAAACATCAGGTAGAATCCTGCGAGTAAACGGACCAGCTTGAAGTCTATATACTTTTGTTTTAGTTCATGAAGACTCATTAGATTCCAATTTTTTCAAGAAATTCCTTCTTATGAGATTTGCTTACATGCAGTAATTCACCACATGTCATTTTTGCATCGATCTCAGAATAATCTGAATGTATAATCTCATGTACAAAATTGAGATTTACGATAGTAGACCTGTGGATCCTGATAAAATTATGATCCAGGATTTCTTCAAGGTTGTTTAATGATTCTCTCAGAACATGCTTCTTACCTTCCACATAAATTTCAGCATAATAACCAGATGCCTGTATATAATGTATTTCCCGGGGATCTACCAGTGAAGTTTTATTGCCTTGCTTAATAGGGATTTTTGCCACCGAATTCAGATGCAGGTTACTTTTAGAATATTCATGAAATAGTTCTACGAGTCGTTTTTCAAAATTCTCTTCAGCTTCAGAAGTAGTCGTGTTCAGAACCTTTGCAATTGTTTTAAAAAATCTTTCGTCCTTGAAAGGCTTCAGAAGAAAATCAAATGCCTCCGCATCAAAGGCTTTAAGGGCATACGTGTCATAGGCCGTGACAAAAATCACGATTGGTTTGGGTTGAATTTCGATCTTCTTGAGCACATCAAAACCATTCATATCTTTCATGTTAATATCCAGAAAAATAAGGTCAGGTTTGTCTCGGTTAATTTTTTCTATAGCAGTTTTGCCATTGGAACACTCACCAAGAATGTCTATTTGCGATACATCTTCCAGTAGATTAAGAACACGTTTTCGGGCTAGTTCCTCATCATCGATGATTAAAGCTTTCATAAAAAATGTTATTTGGCCACTACAAGTTATGATTATTTCCAATAAGTCAAATTGCCTGAGCTTGTGGTAATTATTGATCTATAAGCTAACGAATCTGTGATTGCTGAATAAAGGGCTATCGAACTTTATCCGACAGCCCTCTGACTAACTAACTACTAACCTGTTTTTAATTACTTGCGACCGACACTCTAGTAATTGTACTCGGATCCAATTTAACCGTTCGTTTTTGATTTGCATTTTCCAACCTGATCTTATAAATTTCCCTGTCCAGGAACTCTCCTTTTCCAGAAGCTACGTATTTATTCGAAATCATGGTCCAGCCTTTATTAGAACTATAAAGTTCTGATCTTAATGCTGCTGGTAAAGCGATATTTTTGAATTTCTGACTGGTTTTTTGCAACGCCCCTTTTTTGTCGAATTCAGCTGCCAGGTAACCCTTGCTGCTTCTAAAGGTTACCTGATAGGAAACAAAGTCCTCTTCTGCCAGTTCGTCCAGCATCGCAGTGATATCGAGATTGGAGCGCATAAAGGCGATTGGATCTTTCTCAAATTCTCCGGATTGTTTTTCGGTTACGGAGTAAGTAAAACCATCGCCAGATTTGACAAAATTAGATTTGTTAGTTTCCAGACGAACCTCAGCTTCGTCTAATTCAATTTCCTGTGCGTTTCCAAATGCTGTTATTGCGATTAGCAATAATGAAATAAATAAAGTCTTCATAATGTACGTTTTTTGAATGATGAATAATGATTTATTGATATCACTAAACTACATTCAAACAACAATTACAATTGACTCAATGATCTGGAGCACAGTTTTCTGGAACTGAAGACTGAGAAAAAAGATTTAAGTTGAAAAGGAGGGTAAAGGAGAGCAAGATGAAAGAAACTAGTTGTTCACCGCTCTAAAATAATGTTTCACAATGTATTCTAAGCTAACGACAGCTTTATAGTTAGGAAATGGAAATTTTCTTTATTAATCAAGATCCATCATTGGACCTGATCTGAATATAGTAGCAGATGTCATTCGCTTTCGAACTTTACGGAGTGAACTCAATTCCCGTTTGTAAGATTTAATAAGCTTTTCCTGCCTGGAATTGTCTTTTCTCAACTGGTAATAAATAGCTCCGATAATGGTAATTGCTGCACCCAATACTGAACAAAATAATGTAGTATCCATTTTGTCTGTTTTAGAAGTTAAATCTTTTGGGGGGGATCTATAAAGATAAGTTTCAAAGCCACTTAACTTCTTAAAATTGAGTTAATTAACGTCGATGAAGAACAAAAAAAAGAGATCAATTATATCATGATCTCTTTTATAAACTTCATATTAAATGTCAATTAATATAGCACACGGAATCTAATTGTCCCCTGTATACCTTTCAATTCCTTGATCACCACCTCATCGTAAGCCTTATCTATATCTGTAATCACATAACCTATGGTTTCATTGGTTTTTAGATACTGTCCAACAATATTGATATCGTTGGCCGCAAGTATTCTGTTTATATGAGCTATGATCCCAGGTTTGTTATGGTGAATATGAATAAGCCTGTGAGCATTTTCAAGAATTGGGAGTTGTAAATTCGGGAAATTCACCGAGTTTGTAGTACTTCCCGTGTTAATGTAATTAATGATCTTTCCTGGTACAAAATTTCCTATATTTTCCTGAGCTTCTTCCGTAGAACCTCCAATATGCGGAGTAAGAATAAGATTAGGTAAACCTCTTAACGGTGATTCAAATTCTTCCTGGTTCGTTTTAGGCTCTTTTGGAAAAACGTCTACTCCTGCTCCAATGATTCTATTGCTTTCAATATGTTTTCGCAGCGCATCTACATCAACCACCTGCCCCCTGGCGAGATTCAGGAAAACACTTCCTTCCTTCATCCATCCAAACTGTTTATCGCCGATCATATTGGTATTTTCCTTGCGACCGTCAACATGCAGGGTCACAATATCAACTTTTTCGAATAGCTCTTTCAAACTATTGCATTTAGTGGCATTCCCCAAAGCAAGTCTCTCCACTAGATCATAATAATAAACATCGAAACCTATCGCTTCTGCTACTACAGATAATTGCGATCCAATGTTCCCGTAACCAACGATTCCCAGTTTCTTTCCACGGGTTTCATAGCTACCTTTGGCAGATTTGTTCCATTCCCCTCGGTGCATTTCTGCAATTCTATCGGGCAGATTTCTCATTAAAAAAATGATCTCTCCTATCGCCAGTTCCACTACAGACCTGGTATTGCTATACGGCGCATTAAAAACTGCAACTCCTTTTTTAAGGCAGGCTTCCAGATCGATCTGGTTAGTACCAATACAAAAAGCGCCAACTGCGATGAGTCGGTTTGCATTTTCAAGCACTTTTTCAGTAAGATTGGTCTTAGACCTGATCCCAAGAATGGAGACATCTTTGATCTTTTCTGCAAGTTCCTGCTCATCCAGAGCACCAGAAACTGTCTCTACATTGTAACCTTCTTCCTTCATAATGGCAACGGCATCTGCATGCACATTTTCAAGAAGTAGTACTTTAATTCTGTTCTTAGGGTATGATATTGCTTTGTTCATTTTGTGTAAGTATAGAAATTCGTCCAGACTGGGAGTTACATGATCAGCTTTTTCAAGCACCTCCCCACGTTGAACATTTTCAGTAAAAGCGTAAAATTTATTGGCCAGTCCTGCCGCCTTGATCTCGTAATCGTTGTAGCCATCGCCAATTACATAAACGTCACCCTGTAGATCCATCTGCTTTAGCAGGGCGACCTTACCGTTGCTTGAAGATAATACATTATCTCTGTCAAACCCCGTTATATGACCGTTTTCAGAAGTAAAAGTATTCGCATATACATTTTCTTCCCTAACTCCAAGTTCCTTTACTATTGGAACAATGATCTCCTTAAAACCATTGGAAATTATATAGATATGGTCCTTGTTCTCCTGGAAGAAGGCTTCATTTCTCACAAAAGAAACAGATACCTTGCTTTTTAGATCTTCGATCACTGGAGGAATCATATTCATATCTGCTTCCAGGATCTCGAGTCTTTTTTCCAGAGATTCTCTAAAACCTATCTTTCCTGCCATTGCTAGATCTGTAAGCTCGGTTAATCGATGCAGTTTCTGATCCTTTTCAGGATGAGATTTTAGACTGATCTCGCCCAGAACATCCAATGCTTCCACTTGCGTGAAAGTGCTGTCAAAATCAATTACATAATGTCGGTTCTCCTTCATAGCAGGATTCAATTCGGTTGAAATTATTTATAAAACTAGTTGTTTTCTGCAGATTTAAAAATGACTAATTCCTTCTAATTTTACTGAATTAGCATATTCTCAATTTCAGTTTAAAATTTTGATTTAATCTGAAAAACGAAAGCACAATCAAGGTTTTGCCTGATATTAATTCAATCATTCAGAAAAGAATTCAATCTTAAGTTGTTATCCTTCCAGTACTTCCATCACTCCTAAGGCTGCGCGCTCACCACTAAGCATAGCTGCATTCTGGGAACCATTCAGCAGTTGATCTCCGGCAAGGAAAACCTGTGTACTCAAGCGGGCCTCCGTAGATTGCAGTTCATACTGAATATCTTTCAAGTCTGGAAGCGCCTTTGGAATATAGAAGTGTTTTAAAAATTTGATCGTTTTAATGCCAAATTCAAACTTTAGTTCTTCTGAAACTTTCTCAACCAATTCTTCTTCGCTGTATTCTACATCGCGTACAATGGTTGCTGATAATAGCTTTCCTTCTGAAGTGTTATTATTTGAAATTGATGAGTGGTAAAAGATATTATTGACCAGTTTCTCTTTATCAGATTGCAAACCTATGATCGCATCCCCGATTACATCCTCTTCCACGGTAAAATATAGACATCGACATGATTTCCAGTCCTGGTTTTGCCCCCGAAGATTCGCTACTATCGAACTTGCTTCTGTTGCAATAATGGTAAAATGAGATTTCACTTGCTCGCCATTTTCCAGGGTCAGCACATCATCAGTTACTTGTTTGATCCTGGAATTAAAATTCACCTTGGTAGTCTTCAGCCTTTTATAAAGTTGCATTGGGATCGCATTAATTCCATCTTTCGGGATCACCGCGTCTCCTTCCCCAAACATTTTATAGACGAACTCAAACATTCTGCTGGAAGTATTCAAATCTGGTTCGAGAAAGATTCCGGAGAAAAAAGGTCTGAAAAAATTACTGATCATCTTTTCTGAAAATCCTCTATTCTGAAGGTATTCCAGCGTAGTGGTTTCTTCTTTACTGAAAATTTCCTGAAGGCTTAGTTTCTTAAGTTCAAGGTTAAGTTTAAGCACTTTGAATTTATCTGAAATGGAACCGATACTAGAGAAAATCGTCGGAAATAATGCCGAAATATCCCTGGTAGGATCTCCAATCCTGGTACTTTCACGCTTATTGAAGATAACTGCGCCAGGCTTCAACTTTTGAAGTTGCAATGCTTCGAGATCAAGATATTGCTGAACTTTTGGATACTGACCCAACATTACCTGGAAACCTCTGTCCAGCTGGTATCCATCCACCTCAAATGTTCGCAACCTTCCTCCTACATGACTTTCAGCTTCATAGATTGTAGGTTGATAGCCATGATCTTCAAGCACCCTGGCTGCAACGAGTCCGCTTAAACCAGCTCCAATAATATTAATACTGTAATCTTCTTTTTCCATAACAACTCAAATGTAAAACTAAAAAGCAGCAGAAGGTTCTATAGAATTGTTAACATTCTCAAGATTACTACATTAATATCCCTGGCCGCCAGCAGATCTTTATTACAGAAATTGTTGGTAAAAACCTGCTATTTTAAATGCTTCCGGCTTTCCTGAAACTCAAATTTCACTATCTTGATTTCGCGAATTTCTTACCTGAAATTCAACAACTCCTCACTTGCGACGACAAGTTCTGTCACAGGTGCAGCTTACTTTAGCATTATAAAATTTTTGCATGAAAATAGTTCATACTGCCGACTGGCATATTGGAAAGAAACTACATAAGCATGATCTTAGTGAAGACTTCGATCTATTTATCAACTGGCTCACCAAGTTTATAGAAGTTGAAAATGTCGACCTGCTCTTGATCTCCGGAGATATTTTTGATCTGGCGAACCCGTCTTCTGAAGCTCGCAGACAATATTATCGCGCACTCATTCGCTTACAAAAACTGAATTGTAAGATTATTGCCACCGGTGGGAACCATGATTCTCCGGCAATGCTGGACGCTCCACAAGAAATTATGCGAGCCTTAGATCTTAGTGTAATTGGAGGTCTCCCGCAAGATCTGAATGAAGTGATCATTCCGTTAAAGAATAAAAGCGGAGAAACAGAACTGGTGGTCGCAGCAATCCCCTACTTACGCGATGCCGATCTTAGAAGCGGAGAGCAGGCTTCAAATCACGAAGATAGAATTGAAGCGATTAGACTGGGAATTGAAAGAGTCTTTACGGAAGCTGCAGCTATTTGCCAACAAAAATACCCGGGAATTCCTGCAATTGCCATGGGACATTTATTTACCGCCGGAATTGAATCTTCAGAAAGTGAACGAGACATTCAAATTGGTAATCTTGCTGCTTTCCGGGCTTCACAATTTGGTAGTTATTATGAGTATCTCGCACTGGGACATATTCACAAACCTCAAAGAGTATCTGCAGAAAAACCTGTTTTCTATAGTGGATCTCCATTTCCGCTTAGTTTTAGTGAGAGAGCCGATGAAAAAAGAATCCTGTTATTGGATACCGATGACAGTTACGAACCAGATAGCATTGCGATTCCAAGTTTCAGGAAGCTTATAAAGTTGAGTGGAAATCTTAGCGAACTGGAATTAAAACTTAATTCACTGGATCATAACTCCAGTTTAAAATCTTTAATAGAGGTAGATCTTGTAGAAGAACAGTATGACGCACAGAAAGTCTATGCGCTGGACCAGTTAGTAGATCAATTTCAAACCGATGGTTTCGAGATCGTAAAACAGCGTGTTCAGTTTAAAAACCAGATAGAAGGTAGTTCCCAGTTGTATGACGAGGATCAGCAATTGGAAGACCTGAAGCCTAAAGATGTTTTTGCTGAATTAATAGCTACTCACCAATACTCTAAAGACGATCAAAATGAGATCATGGCTGCTTTTGATGAAATCCTGGAAGATGTTCAATCTGGAAATACTGGCATTTAAATGAAGATCTTAAAAATAGAATTCGAAAATATCAATTCCCTCAAGGGATCTCATAGTATCGATTTTACCAAAGAACCTTTTACCACCAATTCGCTCTTTGCAATCACAGGTCCAACAGGTAGCGGGAAAAGCAGTATTCTCGATGTTATTTCTCTGGCATTGTTTAATCATGTGCCTAGATTGGGAAAGATCACCAAAAACGAGATCGCCACCAAAGGAGCGATCCTTACCCGGAATCAGAAAAATGCGATGGCCCGCATTACCTATAGCTGTAATTCTGGGATCTACAGTTCCCAATGGACCATTGAAATTAACCGAAACAACAATCTGAATGATTATGAAATGGAACTTCATGATCATCAATCTGGCAAATTAATTGACCTAAAAAAGTCGCTAATTCCAGGTAAGAATGAGGAATTGATCGGGCTTAATTACGACCAGTTCATAAAAGCTGTTCTGTTGGCTCAGGGTGAATTTGCCCAATTCCTGAGGGCAAAGAAGGATGAACGAGGTGAATTACTGGAGAAGATCACTGGAACCGGTATCTATCGACAGCTTGGAATTAGAGCTTTTGAAAAGAATAAGGAAGCCAGCCAGGAGATCATTCAGCAGCAGAACGAGATCAGGATCATAGATCAAAATTTGCTTAGTGATGAAGTTTTTACCGAGAAACAGCAGGATCTAAAGGAAAAATCGCAGACATGTGAAAATTGGAGATCTGAGATAGAAAGTATAAAAAAAGCTATTGAGCTTAAAAAATCTGTCTCAGACCTGGAATCGCAACTTTCTATTTTAAAATCTTCGGAAGAAAAAGCTAAATCACAACTAGAAGATTTCGAAAAGGAACAGGGAAAACGTTTAAAATTGCATGAGAAGATCGAACCCAAAGCTGAAAGCTTTCGGGAATGGTCTCAAAACACTGCTAGAATAAAAGAACTGGAAGCTGAAAAGTCCAGGCTCTCCAATAAGCTCATTTCTACAAAGAAGAATATTGAAGAGCTGTTGGAAAATGCTTCAGCTCTTACAGGATCAAAACTTTCAGAAGAAAATCTGGAAAAAGGCATATTCGATTTTAGACAACGAGTGCTGGATCTACAACAGAAAAGAGCAGATAAACTTTCTCTTTACACTACCAGAAAGGAGCAGTTAAGGACCGAATTAAGAGATATGGAAATTTCAGTGAGTGATGATGCCGCTGAGTTAAAATCCAAACTCAATACTGCTTTCAATTCTATTTCTTCGGAATTAGAGAGGCTACTTCAGAAACATCAAATTGCGGCAATCGAGGATATTTCCGAAGAAATGGAAAAGCTACGAGTATTTCAGAAACGATCGCGGGATGCCTACCGTTATTTCATGGAGCTTCAGGATAGCAGAAAGGAGTCTGGCGCGGTACTGGAGCAGCTGAAACTTCTGGAACCTGAGCTTAATTCTGCACCTGAAAAGATTAATAAACTATCCAAAGACACTGCCTTATTGAAGTCGGATCTGGCAAACAAGCAGCTTAGCCTTGAAAATTTAAAGTTACGTGCGAGCCTGGAGGAACACAGAAAGAATCTGGTAGATGGAAAGCCATGCCCTCTCTGTGGAGCAACAGAGCATCCTCTTGCCGAAGAAAATGGGGGAAGTGCTTCAGTTCTGGAAACTGAAATTGCCAGCCTTACAAAGAGCTACGAGAGTTCCCGGGAATTACTTATGCGGGAAGAATCTAAACTGGAAAATATCAGGAAAAATTTCAGTGAATATTCTGAAAAGTTGAAAGCACTTCAGCTAAAGGAAAAAGAGCAAATTCAGCGCTTAAGTACAAATTATGAAGAATTCAGCAATTTAAAGACTAAGGAAGAATTTCAGAAATATGAAAACAGTCTGGAAGAGAAATCCCGGGATCTGGCAAAAATGGAAAGGTCTTCGCGTCTTAGCAATTCTTACAGGAATGCTCTGCCTATCGTGGATGAAATTCAGGAAATCATTGATGCTGGTAAAAATCTGAAATTACAGATAGATAACCTTTACTCAGGATCGAATATTCAAAATGATGTACAGCAACTGCATACAAACTGGATCAGACTTCTACAGGAAAGAGATAGCCTTACAGAGCAACTGAAAACAATTTCATCACAATACACCAAAATCATTGAAAAGCAGGAGAATATAGAAGGCGAACTCAAAGCCTTCTGCTTAGTGCATGATTTTGAAAGTATTGAAACTGCGAGGAATTTTTTATTGAGCGAATCTGAAGCCAGCAACTTTAGAAGAGAAAAACAGCAGATCGCCAATCAATTAACCAGTGCTCATGCTTCTGGCAAAACACTTCTGGAACAGCTATCAAAACTGAAAAAAATCGAACCTGAACAAGAGCGTTCGATACTCGAAGAACAGTTGAAAGAGAAGACAACTGAACTAGCTAACATGGATACTGCTTGTAAGGAAATCGATAGGATCCTTAAAAATTACGAGGATAATATCAATCGTAAAACCAAACTCCAAGAGGAAATTTCAGAAAAGGAAAAGCAGAGTAAAAGATGGCGTATTCTTAACGAGCTTATTGGAGATTCCAAAGGGAAAAAATTCAACGATTTCGCCCAGGATCTTACGTTATCCAGATTACTCAGCCTTGCTAACGTTCGTTTAAAAGATCTAAATGATCGCTATCTTATCGATAAACCTGAAGTACAGGAAGACGACGGACTCGTAGCAATAGATCAGCATATGGGTGGTCAGCGAAGATCTGTCAAAACGCTGTCTGGCGGAGAAACTTTTATACTCAGCCTGAGCATGGCGCTGGCATTGTCTGACCTTGCTTCTAAAAATGTAGAAATTAACAGTCTGTTTATCGATGAAGGTTTTGGAACGCTGGATCCTGAAACACTGGATCAAACCCTGGATACGCTGGAAAGGTTGAAGGCCGAAAGTTCCAAGACCATTGGAATTATAAGTCACGTTGATTCATTAAAAGAGAGAATTTCCACGCAAATAAAATTAACAAGAAATGGACAGGGATATAGTAGCCTGGAAATAAGTTGAAAGAGAAAAGCCGGACTCTCCGGCTTTGTCTTAGGCTAATTCAATGATTAAAAATTAAAAATTGAACCATAGTTTTGAAATTTATTTCTCCATATAAACCTCCTTCTTTTTAGTCTCAATATATTTACGACAAATTGTAAGTCAGGGTTTTACGGGAATCGACACTATTGGTTAAATGATTAACACAAAAGCAACGATTGAGATGATTTTTCCTGTTTTCAGCAGGTTTTATCACAAAGTGACTGCAAAGCTGAATTTCATGCCGCGGAGTTTAATTATATTTACTGAAACTGTCTACTACACACATTATTTATGGAAAAGAAGATCCTAGTCCCTACCAATTTCACCAAACATTCATGGAGCGCATTGATTTTTGCCATGAAGCTGTTCAAGAAATTTCCATGCACTTTCTATCTAATTAACGTTTATAGCTCTCGCGGTTCATTAAGTGAAGCGATGTCCATCCACAAGGAAGATGATGAAGAAACCAATGCATCTGTTTCTGAAAAAGGACTTGCAAGGATCATGCAGGGCTTGAATTTTAGAAAAGAGAATCAAAAACATCAATTTGAACAGATAAGTTTTGATGGCAGTCTGGTTGAGGGAATACAGGAGCAGGTGAATAAGCTTGGGATCGATATGATCATTGTAGGTTCACCCGGCGATACTGCGGGAATCAATACTGCAGAGAATAACAAGATCTCCAAGATAACTGAAAAGATCAAAGAATGCCCAGTGCTGGTCATCCCGGAGAAGTATGAAACTGCGATCGACCCTAATCTGGAGATCGTGTTTCCAACAAATTTACGCAAGCCGTTTAAGCCAAGCGAACTGGAACATCTCATAGAACTTGCTCAAAATACAGAATGTTCCATTAGAGTACTCTATATCAATACGGAAGGGAAAGCACTCTCAACCGATCAGGAGAAGAATAAAGAAGACCTGTTGAAGCAACTGGCCAAGGTAAATACCAGTTATCATATGCTTACCAAAACCAGTCCTACAACCGGAGTGCATTTATTTATTGAAAGCAGGGAAAGTGATTTTCTTGCCTTGTATCAAAGAAAACAAGGATTCTTCGGAAAGATATTTAATAAAGCAGCTATTGAGGATATAGATTTTGATCCAAAATTACCAGTGCTTATTCTGAAGGAAATACGCTAAGAATTTTATTTATTATATCCTAATATTGGTTTCATATGAAAATGTGGAACCAATTCATTTTTAATGTATTTTGGATCACTAAGATTTCACCTGATTAACCTGGAAAGAGCTTAACCAAATCTGTGGATAATACCAGCAAGAAAAAAAAGAGAAAAAAGCCTAATTGGATCAAACGCATTCTTATTGCATTAGGTCTGCTGTTTCTTGCGCCCCTATTTCTTTTTACATTGGGATGGTTTAGTCGGGACCTTTTGATAGATGAGCTTCAAATATGGTATGAAGCAAATAGTAACGGGACTCTGGAAATTGGAGAGGTAAATGCAAATTTTATCACCGGTTTTCCAAATGTTGGTTTCAGTATAGAGGATGTCAAACAAAGTAGTTTCGATACGATTCTGGATAAGAGAACCATCATTAAGCTGGCGAGAGCAGATGTGAATATTGCCGCAAAAGACCTGATGCGGGGAAATATTCAGTTTCGTAATATCAAGATTAGAGATGCGAGTGTTCATACACAAGTTCTTACGGAAAAAAATCTCCAGGAATATATTGAACTGAAGCTAAAAAAGCAGCTCGAACAGAACAGCGGATTTGATCTTCCCTCCTGGGTTCACCCTGATAAAACAAATTTCCAGCTGCAGAACGTTCACTTTATCGCTGAAAATAAAATACTTCATAAGTACTTCGATCTTGTTGCAGAAAATGTTTCTGGACAAATTAGATCAGGTGACGAAATCATCAGCGGAAATATTACCTACGAGGTTTTTATCAACGATCTTGGATTCAATACCCGAAAAGGTAGTTTTATCAATGGAGCCCTGGCCACGGGAAGCCCGGAATTTGAACTGAAAAAATCCAGTAATACGCTGAGTTTACCAGCTTTTGAACTTCAGCTGGATGATCAGTATTTTGAAGCAGAAGCTCAATTCGTGTTTAATAAACTTACAGAATACGAATTCAGTTTAAAAAATGAGGTAACAGATTTTAAAAAGATCCAGCAGTTTCTGGCAGATTCACTGGCCGCTAAGGTAAAACCATACCAGCTTCAGGATCCCATCGCCACCAATTTAAAACTAAAAGGAAAATTTGCATACGGAGACGTTCCTTTTATTCATGTCGACTTCAGTACGAATAATAACAAGCTTCAACTATTCGAAGAGCTTGAACTTGAAAATGTAGAATCTCACGGAATTCTCACGAACAATCTAAATTCGACAGACTCTCTGGCAGAACAACCCGGCAAGCGAGATATCAAGCTTTATTTCAAAGATTTTTCAGCGAATCTGGAAGATATACAGGTAAGTGCTCAGGAGAGTTATTACCAGTCTACGGCGAACCTACGAAACCAGGTTAAGGCCAATATACAGGTCAACGGTTCTAATGAAACCATGGCCAGGGCTCTTGATCATGAGAACTTCAGTTTTGAAGGCGGACAGTTTTCTCTGGATGCTACAATAGATGGCAATATTGATGACCCATACATGATTCTTAATGCTGCCAAAGGCACATTTACTATGGGAAATACGCGGGTGGCATTAAAGGAAAATAATGTACAGCTGCCACTGCGGCGTCTTGATCTGAAACTGGATAACAACAATTCGATTCTCAGGCAATTACAGATCGACCTTCCCAATGGGGAAAGTTTGAATTTTCGAGGAAATGTAAAGAATGTTTCAGCACTTATGGCTTCGAACCCTTCAAACCCTGCAGAGGCCAGTCTTATTTTGAACTCAGATGCTCTTAATCTTGATGACCTCATCAATACGGCAACTAAATTCACTTCAGAAAATAAAGGTGATCAGGATAATTTAAAGACATTGCATCAAACACTGGCGACGATCTATAAAAAGTTTCAACCTGGCTTTCAGCTGAATATAAATTCTGTGATCTACCAGGATAACTTATTTCAAAATTTAAAAGCTCGGGTACATTTAAAGAATTCTGAAGTTATACAGTTCGATCAACTTCAGTTCGATTATCAGGATGCCGAAACTTTACTTTCAGGAAGTGTTTGGGTTCCAAAGGTCAAAGAGAATAACCGCGAGCCTATTTTTATAAATGTAACTGCAGATTCGAAAGGTTCTATCAGAGTTTTCCAGGATCTTTTCAATATTAAACTGGTTTCTTTACGGAAGGGCGATTTTGCCTTTCAAGGTAAATTTACGGGCAACGTTCAGTATTTCGATCAGTTGCTGAGAAATGCTGAAGGTGATCTACAGTTATCTGGCACAGAGTTTTACTATCCAGAGGCTGAAATGAAATTTGCCATGGATACCCTACATGTAGGTATTGAGAAAAGCGATATTCAGATCGATCGATTTGCATTGGAAACTATTGGTCATCACCCAATTTATCTACAGAGTAAGATCACAGATTTTGCTTCTTTTTTGCTGGAGAAAGATACCGATACCGGGAGTATTGCTGTAAAACTGGATGCAAACTATATTGATGTTGACCAGTGGTTGGAATCTATTGCTGAAATGGAGCGAGACAGTTTGAAGGATATTAACAAGAATACACATGTTTCAAATATATTCCAGGATATTTATAAGTTTCATCCAAAGGTCCAGGTTGAGTTAGACTCAGTAAAATTCAATGATCTTATTTCTGAAGGTCTTAAGGCATTCGTGAATTTCGAAAATGACTCGATCCTCAAGCTTGATGATCTCAATCTAAAATTTAAAGAGACCCGCGCCAATATTCAGGGCTCTATCACTGCAAAGGAGCCAGTCATTAATACTGAAAATGAAAATCCCTTTGACTTCCAGTTTTCGCTAGCCATGAACGGAAAATCCAAAGATCTTAACGAGCTTTTAAATACTGTAAACTTTGAACTAAATTCTGGTGATTTTGAGTTTACCGGAAGTTACCAGGGACAGGCACAGGATCTTAGTATTCTTAATTCTAATGCGGAAGGAGACCTTAAACTTGGTGCTACCCTGGTCAGGATCAATGAAACAGACCTTGAAATCCCCGTAGATAGTCTGCATTTGATCATTAAAAATGATCTTGCAACTCTTGATCGACTCGATGTGGATCTACCTGGTAAAAGTTCGATCGATATCACTGGTACTATCGATCATTTTTCGAATTTTATTAATAACGAACAATTGGAACTTGCCCATACTTCTAATTTCATGATTAGATCGCCCTATCTGGATAGTAAGGATATTGCTGAATTTATTGGTTCCGATTCCTCAAAGAGAAAGAAGAAGACTAAATCTGAATTTAAGGTCACTAATCTCAAGGAAATTCTTAGGAATATTAATGACTCTTATTTTCCAACCGCCAGTGTCGCCCTGGACAGCGTTATACTTGAAGGGCTGGGAGTTTCAGATTTTAATGCCAAGTTGAGTTTTGACCCTGAAGGCAATTTTAAACTGAACAATACGAACTTTAGTTACCAACAAGGCTCAATTGAGGTTGAACTACTCGCCAGCGTTGATTCTTCGGAAGTGCTTCCAGTACATTTGATGACAGAGATAAATGCTGTAGATATTCAGAAGCTTATAGCAGATCTTGACTATCTGAATATGGAAGAATTAAGTTCTGCTGAAAAAATTGCAGGTAAACTTAATCTGAAAATTGATGCCAGAACTAAGTTATTGTCAAACGGCAACATAGATATCAACTCACTGAACGGCAGCATAGTATTTGACCTGCAAGATCTGGAACTATACGATTTTAAGCCAGTTCTGGAGTCGGTCGTTCTAATGAAAGAAGAACGTTTTGAAAAGCTGCGGTTCAGACCAATAACTCAAACTTTCAGGATTGAAAACGGCGTAGTAATAGTTCCAAGAACACAGATACAATCTTCAGCTTTGCAGTTGTATGCTGAAGGAGAATTTAAGCTGGATGAATATTTTGATATCTGGCTTTCCCTACCCTGGAAAAATTTGAAGTCCAATGACGGACTTCAATTACCTGAAAAAGAAACCTACAAAGAGGCAGGAGCGAAGTTTTACCTTCAGCTAATTCAGAATAAAGAAAGTGATGAAGAGAAAGAACGAAAGCTAAGAACACGTTTTCGATTATGGAACCGTGAGTTGAAAAATAAAACATCCTCAGATAATTAAAATTCCCGCCAATTGGCGGGAATATTGAATTTATAATCTATTCGTGAATAAAGATGAGTGCAGAGTATCCCGGGATTTCAAAAGTTCCCGTGTTCGCTTCTTCTTTACTCTCCATATGTATTTCCGGATCATCAACTTCCATTTCTGAAAAATCATCATCATACTCTTTAGCCACCGTGTTTAAACGCAGTTTCCAGTTAGACTGCTCCGCAAGATCCAGGTTGTATTCGGTATAATCTTTATTACTGAAGTTTATAACTATTAAAACTTTGGAGTTCTCTTCGCCTCGAAGATATGCCAGAACTTTAGAATCATTATTTAAGTGTATGATTTCAATAGCCTGTTGTCTTAAACCTTCATAGCCTTCAATTTCTCCTGTTCTTATTTTAATAAGGTTACTAACCAATCTGGAAATCCCCTGGTGTTTTTCTAATTTCTCCCAGTTAAGCTCCACCGTATCCTGGAAATAAGAATCTTCCATAAACTCCTGACCCTGAAATAACATTGGAATGCCTGGAGTAGTAAGAGTTAGTACTATCCCCAGCAGAGCTCGCTTTTTAGCGAATGCACTTTCGGCATCACCGGGCTGAACCTCTTCAGGCACCCTTGCTTTTCCATTGGCGACTTCATCATGAGATTCAGTATAAATGATCCTTTTGAAAGCGTCGTTGCTTTGCACGAACTGCAATGCACCAGCGATCTTTTCCAGATCCCTGCTATCATCATGTGTATCGGTAAGTACTTCACGTACCGGGTGTACAAAATTCATATCCCATTGGGAACCATAACCAATTCCGCCATTTTCGATCGTATCGGTTACCATATCATGACCTTTTAGATCTTCAGCAATAGTAATAATATGAGGATATTTCTCCTGAATTTCAGCATTGATCTCGCGCATCATTTGATTTCCTTCTTCAATAGCAGTGTCTTCACCCAGACCTCCACCTTCAAAACGAATATAGGAAGTCGCATCCATGCGCAATCCATCACAACGATATTTCTCAATCCACATGAGGGCATTGTCTCTTAAATACTGTCTTACCTCTTCCCTACCATAGTCAGGACGAGTGTCACCCCAGGGAGTCTTGCTTCGATGGTCGTTATAGAAATAAATACCACCTTTGTCGTTTTGCGACCAGCCATCAAACTGCCAGAGATCCATATCTGAAGGGCCAAAATGGTTGTAGACAACATCCATAATCACTCCAATTCCATGCTGGTGAGCAGCTTTTACCAGATTTGCCAGTCCGTTTGGACCACCATAATCCTGTTCTATGGCGAAAGGATGCGCCGGGTTATAACCCCAGGATTCTCCGCCGGGGAACTCAGCTACCGGAAGTAGTTCTATACAATTAATTCCCAAATTTTTCAAATAATCCAGTTTCTCGATAACATTTTCGAAAGTTCCAACAGTATCTGCCGATTTCCTATTGAAAGTTCCTACGTGTAGTTCATAAATTACTAATTGATTGAAGGAAGGCAACTGGTATTGATCATCGCCAAAATCAAAGTTGAGATCTCGAATTACAGAATTACCATCGCTGTTGGTAAGCTCAAAAGCATAGGGATCATTGCGGTAGAAGGTTTCACCATTATTGTGGATGACGTATTTGTACTCATCGCCTTGCTTTGCCTTATCGGTCGTGCCAGCCCAGTAACCATTTTCTTCATGTTCAAGTTCCAGGTCATCGGCATTCCAGTCATTAAAGGTTCCCGTAACGAATATTTTATCGGCATTTGGAGCCCACACGCGAAAGGTAGTAAGCCCTTCATCTATGATGCAACCCATTCCTGGTGAGCGTTTTATGATAGTTTCCATAGTATATTTAGATAATTTGATCGTTAATTGAAGTCGTTAAAACAAAAAGTAAAAGTAGCTGCAGATCTTATTACAAAACGTTAATTATCATTACATTAACTTGCACTTCAGCTGATCTAATTCGTCTAACTATTTATACTTCGGAAGAAGTTGTTTTGAGAAATAATACTGGACATGGGAACCTCTATTAATTCTGAATAATGTATATATTAAAAGTTGAAACAATTAAAATTCAGTAGTGATTCGACAGAAAGAGCAGTATTATATCTTATCCAAAAAATGGAGCCTGGACCCAAATCAATGGTCTATGCTTATGGATGGCACGGCAGTTTTATTGACCTTGTTCGGCTTTATCATCGCATTCTGGCTCTACAAGGTGCAGCGAGATGATAAAGCCACAGATGCACATCGATTCTTCAAATCTTCCCTACCCGGATTAAAATCTTCCATACATCACGCGATTACAGATCTTCGGGAGTTTAGAGAATCACTGGATCTGGACAAAGTGGTCGACCCTGTCCTTTCAGTTTCCCTGAATGATAAATTTCTGGAGAAAGTGAATCTAGTTGCTTTAAACCGCTATTATGCAAAAAATGAATCGGCAAATCTAGAACACTTCAATCAGTTGCTGGTTGATTCAAATTTTTTTGGAGATTACCGTGACTATATCACTAACCAGATCAAATATTTTAGAACTGTATACCTGGAAAGAGCTGATGATAATTCTGGAAATATTCTAAGGATGAAAGAAAAGATAAGGACAGTGCTGGATAAAGATATTTCCAGATTCGAAGACATACTTGAGAATATTAATCTTCTACTTAAGGATAGTTCAAACTAGCTTCGGGCTGCCAAATCAGAGAATTGGTGCTAAATAATATTTCTGCTGTAAAAAAAATATCTATCGTTTGGCTGATTTAAAATTAGGATTCTGAAAATTTATAAATGATTTATGATACTGAAAACTTCAATTTCGGGGGCTTTTGGTAATTTCAATTAAATCAAAAAAATCTCGTTATGAAAAAGATATTAATGGTGGTGACATCTCATAAGGCATTGGAAAATACCGACAGCACCACTGGTTTATGGATTGGAGAATTTACAGATCCATATTATGTTTTTAAAGATGAAGGTTATTCAATAGAGATCGCCAGTCCTATGGGTGGCAAGCCGCCAATTGATCCAATGAGTGAGCTAACCGAACATATTACTAGTTCCAATCGAAGATTTCAAGACGATGAATTGGCTAAAAATGCATTAAATAATGCAAAACTTCTGTCTGAGGTTTCCGCAGAAAATTATGATACTTTATTTTTTCCAGGTGGGCACGGCCCCATGTTCGATCTTGCCACTAATCATGATAGCGGGAAATTGATCCTGGAGTTTATTGAAAGTAACAAACCGGTAGCTTCAGTTTGTCATGGACCCGCGGCACTAATCAAAGCTGCTGAAATTGAACCTGACTTACTGAAAGGAAAGAGAGTGACCGGCTATTCAAATCTTGAAGAAAAAATGTCGCTTAAAATGGACAATATTCCATACACACTTGAGAACCGACTGAAAGAACTGGGAGGAGAATATCATAATGCAAGCGCTCCCTTCCTTTCACATGTAGAGGTTGATGGATTATTGATTACCGGACAAAATCCATTATCTGCAGAACCAACAGCAAAGGCCTTAGTAGATTTTTGGAAATAATCATCATTTAATCAAGTAAGACAAAAAGCAAAAACCCTGATTTCCAGATCAGGGTTTTTGCTTTTTTGATGGCTTTATTTTACGGAGAGTACACTATAAATTTTTCTCTTAGCTATGGCAGTTGCGGTAAAGATCATTCGCTAATGCTACTCTTTGATAAATATAAATTCCTGGCCTGCTTGTTTTAAAATCATTTCTTCAGTTTCAGCTTTAAACTCTATTTCCACACCCACTTTATCATAAACGAAAATATTTTTCGATACCGCTTCCAATGGAAATGCAGTTTGTCCCGTAGCTTGCGCCAGTAAGGTATTCTCTTCCATAGAAATGGTGATTTTGGGTGGTATTTGTTCACTTGAATAAGTACCAACGAACGGTTCAAGCTCACTGGACTTTAAATCTATTTTTCGGAATTCTGGTAACTTAAATTCATCTCCATAAAAGCTTCCCAGTACTGCCAGAAGTATATCATTTTTATTAAAATTTACCCCATTGGAAAGAAGACTAATAGCCAGCTTATCTTCCGGAAAGTAGCTGGAGACCGCTTCGAAACCATCGATACCACCAGTATGACCAAAACTCCATTTATTAATATAAGGGAATCGTAATAGTCCCAAACCAAATCCATTTTCTATAGTTTTCATTTGCTTCAAACTCTCTTCTGAAATTATTTCGTTCTTGAAAAGAATCTTAAGAAATATGTTTAAATCTGTGGGGGTTGATACTATAGCTCCAGCGCCTTGCGGAATAGACATGTCGGTTTCTGCAGACTTTGTCCATTTTCCCAGATACGAATATGAATACGCTTCATTATTGAGTGGATCTATTCTATTACCATAGGTAGTATTTTTTAAACCTAATGGACCCGTAATTTTCTCGTAGAGTAAGTCTTTAAAGCTTTTCTCGTAAACATCTTCCAGGATATAGGTAAGTAGCACAAAATTAGAATTACTGTACTCACTTTCTGTAGCTGGATCAAAGTCACTAGAGTAACTGGATATTCGTTTGAGCATGCTATCCTTATGTTGTTGTACCTGATTCCACATTAAATAATCTCCATTTCTTGTAAAGTCATGAATGCCACTGCTATGGTTAAGCATATTTTTGATTGTGATCACTTCAGAATTAGTAATTTCAGGATAAAAATCTTTGAGTTTTTGATCCAGTTAACAAAATACATAGTATAACAATGTATTGTTTTAAAAATCAATTTCAATTTCGAATTCTGTACCTAAATTCTTCTACAATCTCTAACCCTTGCATTTGTTAATTTCATTATAAGCTCTATTAATTCAGCAGAACAATTGAGTATTTTTCGGGTAAAAACTTTCAGTGAATATTGAATCCATAGCAAAAATTGTTGCGGAGCTAAAGGCTTATGGTAACCAAACGCCCTCGGTATCGTCAGACATCGAGTTAAGTGTCTGTATTCCTGCCAGGAACGAAGCCCAGACTATCTGGAAGACCTTAACGGCATTGGCAAATCAGCTTTCAGGAGATAAAGCCGTTCCTACTCAGTTATATGAAGTTCTAGTTTTGTGTAATAATTGTAATGATGATACTGTAGAGCTATGTAAAGTTTTTCAGGAGCTCAATCCAGAATTTCCGTTTTATATATATGTAACAAACAATCCAGCGAACAATAATGTTGGTGCTGCGAGGAAAGTTTTAATGGATCTTGCCAGCGAAAGACTTACCGACAACGGTTTTATTATCATGACCGATGCGGATACCATAGCAGATAAGAATTGGCTCCATTCATTTTTGAAACTTCAAACTGAACCTGTAGACCTTGTATGCGGACAGATCATACCAGACATGAAAGGTTTGAATACGAAAGCAAAGAAGAATCTTTTTGAAAACAGGCATTATCTTGACCTGGTTAGCAGACTTGAGAGTGAAATATACCCACAGCAATCTGATCCCTGGCCGAGGCATTCCCATAATTCAGGACCTAACATGGCGGTTCGAAATTTAGTTTATAAAAATATTGGAGGCATTCCTCCTATCGCCTGCCTGGAAGATATCGCATTGTACCAGAAAGTGATAAGCTCTGGTTATGCAGTTAAACATGCGATGGAGCCTATGGTTACAACTTCCTGCCGCAGCTCTTCCAGAGTTCCGGGAGGTTTTGGTTCCCAGATCCAGAACTGGTCGGCTTCTAAAACTGAAAATGTCGAAGGCTATGCTAAACTAAGAGAACGCTTCACGGCCTTTGCTGAAATAAGACAATATTATTCCCAGCCTTTTGAAGAACTTCTGAATTCTATCGGTCACCGGTTGAAAATTCAGAAACAAATGCTGAGATCTTTAATTGAAAAACACCACAGTAGTAATTCATTGGTCATTTACCTTGAAAATTTTTTGGAGGATCATTCTCCATGGAATGCTGCCCATCCTAATATTAATATAGCTGAAGCTATTCACGAACTAGAAGATCACTTTTCTGTCTTTTCCCAGACTTCCAAAATATACAGTTCAGCTCGCTCAGAATTAAGCAGTTTAAAACGATCAATGTAATTTTTTCTGAAGTGATCATGTACCTGTTGTCCTGTAAGTGGATATGATCTAACGTATGCCGTCCAGTGGACCATGACTAAAATTCCACCTGACTGCAAAGAGTCCGTAATATCTTTAAATAGTTTACCTAATCTGTTCAGATCGAAATAATAACCTACTTCAGAAAAAAAGATAGCGTCATAATTACTTCCTGGCAGACCATTACTAACATCCCATTGCATGAACTTACATTGCGAAAACGAAGCACACCTTTTTATAGCCGACTTTAAGGATTCCTGACTAAGATCGACAGCAAGTAGATTCTTGCATTTTGGAGCTAGTAATTTGGTAAAAACTCCGTTGGAACATCCAATTTCCAGAGCATTCTCGAATGACTTACCTAAGACCGATGCAATTGTTTTACGATATTTTTCCTGCTCGTAACTGCTAGTTTCAAAATCCCATGGATCTTCGTTATCTGCATATAAGTTCGCAAAATAGGTTTCATTAACTGCAGGTTTATATTTGGCTGGAAAAAAGAAATATTCATAATTCCCTATAAAAGGCTGCATAAGATCTTCTGTAAGAATAAAACCTTCAGGATCATCATCGATCAAATTTGTAGTCTGACTTATATGTGCCTGAATCGCTGCTTTCTTGATTTCTTTTACGGAATCGATCTTTAATCTGAAAGTCAGGACCTCATCTTCAGCGGGCCAGTCGGCAGATTCTCCCTTTTTCCAGAGCCAGATTGGATATTCAACTATTGTGCTTTCCAGGCTCTCCGCTGCTTTGTTAATCAGGTTGTAAGCAGCAATATGATCAATATGATGGTCTCTACGCCAGGGTGCAAAAATTGTGTCCGGTTCCTTCTGCTGAAAGAGTTCTTTTAATTCATTTACGACCGAATCATCATTTTTAAACTTTTCAGCTAATTTCCCATCACTAGCATTTAGAAATATGAGATTTTTTTCCTTTACTCCTAAAATCTTACAAGCATTGATGGCTTCAGACTTTCGTAACTTCCCAAGTTTGTTTTGTGGAAATTTACTGGAATTAGGATGCGAAGCATCACCATTTGTAAGAAACAGTACGGATACTTCTGCATTCTGAGTAGCTAAATGAGCGATTAATCCTCCGCAACCAAGGCTTTCATCATCGGGATGTGGAGCTACAATGATCACTTTTCCCAGATCCCTATGGAGTCCTTCTATATTCAAAAACGGGGCTTTCTCAATGTGTTCCCTGGTATTTTTCATTTCTTATAATAATCAAAAGTATAAGCGCCTACATTTTTGAGCGCAAGATCTGGTCCTGGTTGTTTGAGATATACTTTGAGATCCCTGTAAACCTGCTCCATAGGATGATTTTCCATAAAACCCTGGACGCCAATGGAACGTTCGGTTAGCTGTAAAATTTCTTCGGAAATATTTAAAATAGCGCTACGCATCATATCTGCAAAATTCACAATTTCAGCTGAAGTATAATTTTTCTGATTATCATCTATTTTTTGAGCCTTTTGTAACCAGAACTTCCCAGATTCAATCAGTATCGCCATGGTACCCATACGCTGTTGTTGATACGGGTCACTGGATTTATTTTGTGCATTCAGGTGATCGATCGCGGAAAGCATCAATGCCTCTGCCCCGCCGAATTGGACCGCTGCAAAACGCATGGCGCCACCCGAGAACCATGGCTGTTGCTGGTAAACATTTAATTTACCTAGCTTCAGGTCGCTTGACACTTCTAAGCCGGAAAAATCAATTCGGCAGCTTACCGAGTTTTTCATTCCCATGGGATTCCACAGGGACCAGTCCTCGATTAGTTTCGGATATTCCTTAAGCGGAAGGATCAACATCTGTTTATCCTCATCAACTTCAGCAGTTATGATCGCATGATCAATCTGTAATCCTCCTGAACAAAAAGTTTTTGCTCCATTCAGCTTAAGCTTGCTATAACTTACTTGTGCTGTAAGGGCTTCAGAACTCATTTCTGTATTCCATACGCTAAATAATCTTCCAATTCTGGCCTCCTGGAAAAAATATTCTTTTTGCGACTCAGATCCATGATCCTTAATTAGTTTGATGGCGTTTAAATGACCTTCATAAATACGCCCTGCAGATAGATTGCATTTGCCAATCTTACTTAGTGTTTCATAAATAGGTATGCGTTCAGCATTTACCCGAAATTTCTTCGGAAGATTAATTTGCAGCAATGATTGTTCATGAAGTAATTGCATTGCAGTTGCTGGAAAATGCCGTGAATCTTCTGGCATCTTTAGACAACCTGAATTAATATCTGCAAAGTTTGGCATGTTTAAATTTTAAATAAAAATAAAATGTCCCGTGCACTCCCTTGTTAATATCATACTAAATTATTTTCAGGGCTTTAAAAAATACTGCCGCATGTATTCCAGAGGACCAGGGTTTAGCCACTAAAGTTCATGATTATATCAAAACTAGAAATCTAATATTGACTAAATATAAAGAGGCTTTTCAAATCATCAGATTTAAATGAGCTTCAACAATCACCCAATGATGCTACGAAAAATGCAGGAAGAAGTCCGCATCCCGGAAAAATCTTCTATTTTCGCACATTAACCTAAAAACATCAAAAATGAAAGAACTAGTTGAAAACATTCAGTCAACATTTGAATCATTCCAGACAGAGGCCAATACTCAATTAGAGAGTGGTAATAAAAGTGCTGGTACCAGAGCAAGAAAAGCATCTTTAGAATTAGAAAAACTTCTAAAAGAATTTCGTAAAGTCTCTGTTGCAGAATCAAAAAAGTAAACTAAAAACCTCCTGAAAAGGAGGTTTTTTTATTATATATAAGTTTTGAATCAAAATTAAATCTTGAAATTATAATTCAGGGTAAATTGACTTCGAGCAATTCTGTCGAAAAGTCTTAGTTCAAGTGACCTCATTCACTAATCCCTACCCGGCGTTTACCTAAACACGTGATAAGTAATCTAGTTTCTATCAGGTACGCTATTCTAACTAAAGCCTTACTACGATAAATGCTTCGACTTAGAACAACCTGATTTGGCAATCTAAGCATTTGTATAATTTTCTAATCAATGTCTGGATGTTGTTATGAAATTAGCAAGTTTAGGGAAGTAGTTCATATCAGAAAAAATCCTTTACTGTTCATTTTCGCAGAATAGTATATTCTAGCTAGTAATAACATGATTTCCAATGTTCAGAAATGGAAATTTATGCGCCTATCTTTTTAAGATAAAACATCTATTCTTGAAAATTTCTCAAGGGTTGACTTTCTCTTTAATAACATCTGACGCGAAAATCCAAAGATCATATAAAAGCAAAACCCCGTTATCCAAAAGATAACGGGGTTTTTGTTGCGGAGAAAGAGGGTTTTGAACCTAATATAATTCTTTTGCATCCATATTTATAATAGCCCTATTTTTCAGATATTTACAGTAATTTTATATTTAATCATATCTTTGTTTTAGTGATAAAACATACCATTTATAACACCTAATTCGACACCTTTAAATCATAAATGAATTATTCTTTTAGGCTTAAATACCCAAACATAGACAAGGAATCTCTTATCTACTTTACAGCTTCATTTAAGAACGAAGGTAAGACCTTTGTCTATTCTACTGGAGAAAAAATACATCCTAGAGATTGGGATTTTAAAAATAAGCGTCCAGCAAATTTATCGGGAAGAAGAAAAGATGCTGAGATTCGAAGAGCTATAGAAATACAGTTATCCAGATACTCTAATTTTTTTATCGAGTTGATTAGCAGATACAAAACGATAAATGAGAATCTGACGATTGAAATGGTAAAGGACGAATTCAATACGGAGTTTAAAAAGGTCAGTAAAAATGCTAATGATTTTTTCAAAGTATATGAATTGTTCTTAGAGGATAAAAGAAATGATAATTCTGATCAAGCCAATACAGAGACAACGATCAAGCGTTATGAGTATAACAAAACTTTACTAGAAGATTTCCAGGCGCATAAATCTTACAATCTTAGATTTAATACCATCAATAAAGATTTCTACAATGCATTTATTCACTATAGTGTAAAAACGAAGAACCATTCTGCAAATACGTTGAGTAGAAATATCGGCCTCTTTAAAACTTTTATGAATTGGTCTATTGCAAACAAATATACCTATAACGAAGAGTTTAAATCATTTAAGAATATCAAGCGTTTCAAGACAGATGAAATTGCGCTTACCAAAGACCAGGTAGACGAGATTTATCAGTTTGATCTTAAAAAGAACGAGAAATTAAAGAGAGTTCGTGATTTATTCGTTTTTGGTTGCTGCACTGGGATGCGCTATTCAAACTATTCTAAGGTGAAGAAAAATGATATCAGTGACGGTTTTATTAATGTCATTGACGGTAAGGATAGATCAAAAAAGCTATCAATACCTATCAATAAATATTCTAAGGAGATTTTAGAAAAATACGACTACGAGCTTCCTAGAATCTCAAATCAAAAGTTTAATGATTATCTAAAGGAGTTGTTTGAGGAAATGGAATATGATCAAGTCATAAAAAAAACGATGCGTTATGGAAACGATATTGTAGAAACCGAGTCCACATATGCAGACAGAATCAGTTCGCATACAGCCAGAAGATCATTTATTACCATTATGAAAAATGAAGGAGTTCCCGATAAGGTTATTATGAGTTATACCGGTCATAAAAGTATAGAGGTTTTCAATAATTACTATAGGCCAAATCAAGAACATAGAATCAATTTTATGAAAAATGTATGGAGTTAAATAAATTGAAAGAAAATCTCAGAATATCTAGAGAGCAAAGGGAAATCAATTATTGGTCTGAAAATTACGATCGAGCCCACTTTCGGATTCAAGATTCTCCGATAATAACTAAGAAGATAATTGCTGAAAACAAACTTCACATAAAGCAGTTAACAGAACAATATCCCTTTTATCAAGATTTTCTTGATTTAATAAGAAAGCATCATAATGAATCTATTCTCAAATTAAACATCGTTCAATTGATAATTTCATATTTAGAATTTATTTATGACAATGGTAACGTTCGTGTAAAAAGAGGTAATCTTGAGGGTATTGCTAAAAAGGATTACGCCATTGAAAAAAGTAAAATCCTGAAAGATATGGAAATGATGCTGTATCAAGCAATCTTGAGTAATAGGATCCGAGATAAAATAGTTCACGATGAAGTTAAATTATCGAGTTTAGACGGAGAAAAAGAAAACGATTTTTTCAAAAAGCCTGGAAGAAAACCTTATTCCGAACTTGCCGTAATTGCGCTTAAGTATCACATCATTAATAAGTTTGACAAAAATGAAAATCCGCATTCAGACACTTCTCGGTTCGCTCGTGTTCAGGATTTTTATGATTACACAGCATCAAAGGAGAATTTAAATTCAGGCTCATTTAGCAATAAATACAAAGAGATCGGTAGAGAGAAAGATCTAGAAAAGTATTGTAAATCTAATACTAATGTTGTTCAAGCACTTATCAAATTAAATTGTTTTAGAGATAATGAAGAATGTTACCAATATTTATCTCAATTTGATACTACTTCAGAATAAGGTATAAATAGGTATTAATTCGAATTAATACTACCCACTTCATTACCATTCATTTGCAGTGATAATCTATAAAACTGCAATTATGAATAATCCATTTGAAAGTATCCAAGGCGAATTATCTGAGATCAAAAACTTAGTTACTCAACTACTAAAAAAGCCCGATGAAGATCTATCCAACAAACTTTATACATTGAACGAAGCAGCAGATCTACTCAAAGTAGATCGGCAAACAGTACGCAACCATATTGACAGGGGAACGATTAGTGCCACTTTCATAGGTAGGAGAATACTCATACCTCATAAGGAGTTATTCGATTCCTTAAACGATGTCAAATCTATTAAATATAAGAGATAATGGGAGCTGAAAAACAAGAAGCCTCCCATACCCTGAGAAGTATAAGAGGCTCGAATAATTTGTCTGAAAACGAATTTAGTAAAAATACAATTGATCGTCTTGACTTAGAAAGTGATTTTTTAAATTTAACCGAGAAAAATGAAAATCAATTTCCCTTTGATATTTTTCCTAAAGTATTACAGGAAATAATTTTTGAGGCTTCTAATAAATATCAATTTTCTATTGACTATTTGGGAGCGGGAATTCTATCAGCTTCTTCAGCTGCAATCGGTATTTCTCATAAAGTTAAAGTAAAAGAGGGATGGAACGTAAAGAGTAATCTATTTACCGTGATAGTTGGGCGGCCAGGAGATTCTAAAAGCCATGCTTTAAACTTTTGTTTCAAACCCATACACATAAGGGAGAGCGAACTTTTTTACAGATACGAACAAGAGGTCCTGAACTATGAAGATAGCCTAGAATCAGGACAAAAGAAACTAAAAAAACCGTTTCTAGAAAAGTTCTTAATCAGTGATTATACATTAGAAGCATTAATTCTATCCCATTTCTATAACAAGAGAGGTCTATATATATATGTAGACGAACTCCACGGATGGATAAAAAATTTTAATAGGTATAATAATTCTGGTGAAGCAGAAATTTATTTGAGCCTGTGGAGCGGAACTACAATATCAACTGACAGGGCATCTGGCAAGAACCTACGCATTGAAGATCCTTTTGTTGGAGTAATTGGAAGCACACAAATTGCAGTTCTCAAAGAATTTGCAAAAGAAGGTAGAAGTGCTAACGGTTTTATGGATCGTTTACTCTTTGCATATCCAGAAAATCAAAAGACTATAAAGTGGAACATAGATAAAGTGGATGAGAATATTTTACAAAACTATTTTACGATAATATCAAATCTAATTGATCTAAAAAATAATGAGAATGGCCAAGCAAATATTATTCCCATCGAAGAGAGTGCTGAGAAACACCTATTTAATTGGCAGAATAATCGGCCAGATGAATATTTATTTGATTACGAAAGGAGCATAGAAGTAAAGCTTCAGGAATATGTAATTCGATTTGCGCTAATACTTCAGCTAATTCATTACGCTTCAGATAAAAAAACTAAAAACGAAGTGCAATTGTTTGCTGTCAAAGGAGCGATACGTTTATTCGAATATTTTTATCATAATGCCATAAAGGTGCGAAGTGAAATTACCAAAAAAAATTATTTGGAATCCTTAACTGAACTTCAGAAAATCATTTTAGCAGAACTTCCAAAAAACTTCACCACTCAAGCCGGTCTAAAAATAGCATGCAAAAAAGTTGATGGTAAACCTAGGATTAGTGAGAGACAATTTAAAACCTATTTGAACGACAGAAAGTTATTTAAAAGAGTATCTCACGGTAATTATGAAAAGATACTGTGACTGCATTTTCCTCATTTTCTTCACTTTCTAATTTAAAGTGTTGAATTACAACTAAATAAAGCTTTTATAAAATGCAATATTCGTGCATAAAATGCACAATCGTAATAAAAATTAAAAAACCCAACTTTTGAAAGTGCAATCAAAATGCAGAGAAAATGCAACTATAAACTATTTGTAACTCGTGCTATTATTGAATAATGCAGAAAATGAGGAAAATGCAACTTACTATGTATAAATATACTCTAGAAAAAAAATCGATTAAACACATTTGCCCTAGATGTTATAAAAAAAGGTTCGTAAGATATGTTGATTCTGAAACGAACGAATATTTATCGCACCTAGTCGGTAGATGCGATAGGGAATTGAATTGTGCTTATCACTATCCACCAAAATATTATTTTAAAGATCTTAGTGAGCCTTATTTTCCAATTTTAGAGAATAGAGTTGTTGATCCTAAATTAGAACTGAGGACATCATTTCACAACTCTAGAGAACTTGAACGCACATTGATTAATAATGGGAAAAATAATCTTATTCAATTTTTGCACAGAACATTTGACCAATTAAAAGTAGCTAAAATGCTAAAGGATTATAAAGTAGGAACTGCTTCTAATTGGCACAATGCAACAATTTTTTGGCAAATTGATGAGGAGGAAAAAATTAGAGGTGGAAAAATTATCAGCTATACCCAAACAGGGAAGCGTACGAAATACATCAATTGGGTACACGCCATTCAAATAAAAAATAGAAAAATCAATAGCTTTCATTTAAGGCAATGTCTATTTGGTCTTCATCTCCTTAATCATTCTCAAAAAATTATAGCTATAGTCGAATCAGAGAAAACTGCTTGTATTATGAGCTTACTCTTTGATAAGTATTTATGGTTAGCAACTGGAAGTCTGGGTGGGCTAACAGAGAATAAATTGAAACCAATAATAGGGAGGAAAATAATCCTTTATCCAGATTTAGGTGTGAAAGAAAACTCCAATAGTCCATTTGAACAATGGTATTTAAAACAGAAGATGTTCGAAAAAAAAGGTTTTGATATAGCTATATCAGATTTACTTGAACGAAAAGGAACTGATAAGCATAGGCAAAAGGGTTACGACATCGCAGATTACTTTTTAGATAATAAAAACAATAAACCAAGGAAAATAATATCTGAACAGCAACAAAAGTACATAGAGGTTTATATGAAAAACCAGAACCTAAAAACCTTGATCGATGTATTTGATTTACTTGATGAAAATGGGAACAGGATTAATTTTCATAATTAATAGACGTTGAAAACGTGTATACCGAAGGTGATAGCAAGTTGAACAGGGGCTACTCCCCTATTTTCAACTTGCTCTGCGAGGCCTAATCCCTTACTACCACTGGCTTAAACTATCATAACTGGATTGTATAAATTTATACAAAAACTATATTTATATATGTATATAATTGATTATCAGGACTAAAAAATATTAAAATGGCAAAAAAAAGTATCTTAATTTCAGCATACCACCATAAAGAACTTGCGAAACTATCAGAGGCATTTGGATATAGTTATTACAAATTGGTGGAAGAGATGATAACGTATTTTAAGAAAACAGGCATTAATCCTTTGGATTCAAAGAATGAAAATCCTTCTAAGGCAGTTAGAGAATTGGATAAGAGATTAATATCCTTTATTAGAATACAAGAAAGGGATATTTTAAAACCATTGCGCCAAGAGGTGTATGATTATTCTCAGGAGCAAAAACACGAGATTCAAAATTCTTACAAGATTTTAATAGAAGAACTTAGTAGGATAGATCGTTATGAACGAGAAAGGGCCAATACAGCATTAGCAGAAATTAAGAAACAACGAAAAGCAGTTATAGCTATTGCTAAACTAATCGATGCTAAGAACAAGTCCGGTATATTATCTAAAATCAATAATCTCTTTGATTAATGCCTATTAGTAAGCCACATAGTACGCTTGGAGCTAAAAACACTGGAAGTTGCACGTTGCTAGTTAATTATCTCAATAAAGAAAATCAGGAGTTAGAAGCGACAATCAATACAAAGAATAGTTTAAAGGAAATCACTTTACTCGAAAACAGAAAACAAGATTTTTTTAATCATCAAAAGGAAGATACAAGCCCAATTGAGGTGATTGATAGTATTGACCGCAATATTAAAAAACTTGGAAAAACCGATGCAAAGTACTTTGCACCAACGATAAGTTTTAGTCAGGCAGAATTAAAACATGTTATTTCTCTGGCTACTGAAAAGAAAAATATTGATAACGTCTGGCAGCTTAGTAATAGCGAGTATGGAAAATACAATCATCTTTTAAAGAATTATATTAAGGAAATAATGGATAATTACGCCGAGAATTTCAACAGGCAAAATAAAGGATTGCAGACAGGAAATGATCTCGTGTATTACGCCAAAATCGAACACTTTAGAAAATTCAAAGGTACTGATGAAGAAGTTAAGCGAGGTTTATATAATTCAGGAGATTATAAACCTGGACTTAACTCTCATGCTCATATTATCGTAAGTCGCAAAGATCAAACTCAACGATTAAAACTAACACCTACTACCAAAGAAAGGTCTACCCAGCGAAGTATAGGAGGAAATTCTTATCAAGTAGGTTTTGATCGTATGAAATGGATCAATAAGAATGAAAAATCTTTTGATACTCTTTTCAATTATAGAAGATCCGCCATTGAAAAATTTGATAATCAATACATTTTAAAGAATGGTTCTCCTCGGGAAAAAGACCTACTTATCAAAAAAATAGATGAAAGCAAAAGACTTAATAAGCAAAAAAATGTGATAAAAAGAGATTTTAAAGGGCCTAAAAGGTAAAATGATGAAAGTTCGAAATTAGCCCAAAGTTTTTAATGCTACTAAATTCTATTATTCTAAAGCAATAATGTTATTTTGTGATCTTATGGTTTTATTGCAAAATCATATTAGTGTAGTACCCTAATAGGTTTTTTATATCTTATAGAACAAAAGCATTAAACCAATAAAAATTCTATTTTTGGTTACTAAGATTAATAGAAAACCTTAAAACTATAAATTTTAGAAATAATAAATATAGATTTTAGATTTAAAAATTATAAAAACATAAACTATAGAATAAAAAATATATTTTTTATAAAATAAAATTCTTAAGCGTTTAGCTTTTGATTTTGGTACTAGAAAATTGCCGTTTTTTAATGCACACCAATATCAAAGCAAGGCGCCCACGTTACGGCGTGGGCTGCTCTTGTGTTTGGTGTGCAGGCAAGGCAATGCCTCTAGTACCGACATGTTGCAGTTCCACGCTTTTTTTGTGTTTGGACTTCAGGATCAAAGGCTACTTAATCTCTAATATAAGCCTATGAATCAGTTAGCACATCTAAGTTACAGTTTCGAAGAAGTTGAAATTTTGAAAACTCTTGCGAAATATCATGATCAGCCAGACATTGCTGAAAAGTTTTTATTCGCCGGTTTAAGCGAATATGAATATACCCGGGTAAAAAAAATAATACAAAAATTTTACCTCGATGGTATATGGGACTTTGAAGACACTGCAAATGGCAAAGGTCAATCCACATTCAATTATGATCTGAAAGACTACATACTTAAATATCCCAATCCTATTCCTAGCGAGTACAAAGAAGATATTGAGATAAACACCATTTCGGAGAAGCTTTATGCTTCAAATCTCGATAAGTCAGAACTGAAATATATCTCTGCACTTATCAAAAAAGATCTTATTGACCAACCTAAATAAAATATCATGAAGAAAGCTTTACCATTTTTACTTATTACTATGATGGCTTGTAATAGCCTACAAAATACAGATGCTCAAAAACAGGCAATAATCAATTTTTTGCAAGAAGATGCTAAAGGAGTTAAAACCGATTTAAAGATTGAAGTTTCGCAATTAGAAATTACAGACGTTACAGTGGCAGACAGCATTAGTATTTTGAAAGAAAGGTATCAATCAAAAATAGAAAAAGCTCAAAAGTCGATAGACAATTTTCGATTGAATATCGATAGTGCTGTGAAGGAAAACGAATCACTGGATGATTCCAGTATTGATAACCTTGCTAAAATAGCAGCCAACAAGTCTATTAGTGAAATGAATCAAAGAGGTCTTGAAAAAGCCCAGACTGCGCTAAAAGAGGTAGAAAAACAAAAATCTATATCGTTGGCTAAATATGAAGATAGGGATGAAAATGAACTCCTTGCAAAAAAAGCCGAAACCACTTTTTCGTTTTTTAATCCCATACTACAGACACGTCAGGAAAGAACAGATGATTTTGTACTATCTAAAGATGGATCAGAAGTTTTGGCGATTATAGAAAATGGTAAATTGAGAAGGAAATAGTTACCCTACTCCCATCACTAAACTTTCAAATCTTATCAATTTTCTATTTAATTATTTATATCTATATTTATCATATATAGATATAAACCATGAATATTAGTTTCACTAAAAAACAGGAAGAATATATCTCCAAGCAGGTTTCTTCTGGAGAGTACCAGAACAACAGTGAGGTAATTCGAGATGCCCTTAGACTACACGGTATTTACCGAGAAAAAGTTATTCAAGATCTCAGAAAAGAAATTGAACTTGGCTGGGATGGCCCGGATAGTTCCATGACCATGGATCAGATTATTGAATCCAAGCGGAAATCTTAATGGATCATTATATTTTATCCAAGAAAACTCAGGAAGATATTAATGATATATATGAATTTGGCGTTAATAAATTTGGCCAGGATCAGGCTATTGAATATCTAATCGGTTTGAGAACTCACTTTGAACTTCTTCTAAAAAATCCACTAATAGGTAAAAAACGTGATGAAATTAAGGAAGGACTATTTAGCTTTCCCTTTATATCTCATATTGTTTTCTACCGGATTTTCAATAATCATATTAGAATAGTTCGGGTACTTCATGGAAGTCGTGACATCAAAAAATTCATAAAGTAAAATAGATGATGGGAAATAAGATATCTGAATCTGATACCAGGGCAAATTTTATTGATCCTAAGTTGGTTGAAAATCAATGGGAGCCTATTCATATTGTACGAGAATATTATTTTACCGATGGTAGAAAATTGTTGGGAAACAAAAGAGGTAAGCGACTTTTCTTAGACTATCTTTTAAAGTTTAACAGCAAAAATTTAGCAATAGTAGAAGCTAAAAAGTTGGATGATCATCCTACTAAAGGTTTGCAACAAGCCTTGGAATATGCCGAAAAACTAAAGATCAACTTTGTATATGCAACTAATGGGAAGCGTATTTACGAGTTTGATAGACGCTCTGGAAAAGGAGATTATATTGAGAACTTCCCTACCCCCCAATCTCTTTATGACAGACTTTTTAGAAAGAAAAATAAACTCAAAGAGAAACTTCATAATGTTCCATTCTTATTAACCGGAAATTTTGCACCACGATACTATCAGGAAATTGCGGTCAATAAAGTTATGGAACATATTGCCGATGGAGATAAGCGTATGTTATTAACGCTAGCTACTGGAACGGGTAAAACATTTATTTCCTTTCAAATTGTACATAAATTATTACAGACAAAATGGAATTTGGATGGAGATGATAGAAGACCTCGAGTTTTATTTTTAGCTGATCGAAATGTTCTTGCAGACCAGGCGATTAACACGTTTAATCCCTATGAAAATGATGTGATCAAAATTGATGGGGAAGAAATAAGAAAACGAAATGGCGTTGTTCCTACCAATGCTTTTATATTCTTTGCGATTTATCAGGCTATTGCAGAACGGGAAGATATTGGTGGATACTACAAGGAATACCCGGAAGATTTCTTCGATTTAATTGTAATTGATGAATGTCATAGAGGAAGTGCAAATGAAGAAGGATCTTGGCGAGCTATTTTAGATCATTTTAGTCCAGCAGTACATTTAGGCCTAACCGCTACACCAAAACGTGATGATAACGTAGACACCTACAAATATTTTGGAAAGCCTATTTATGAATATTCCCTAAAGGAAGGTATACAAGATGGATTTTTAACTCCCTACAAAGTTAAACGCATCACCACCAATATCGACGAATATATCCATACCAATGATAGCAAAGTCATTCAAGGGGAAGTAACGAAAGACAGGTATGAAATAAGCGATTATAACAAAAATATTACCATCAATCAGCGTACAGATTTAGAGGCTAAGATCATCTTAGAACAAATTGGTGAAATGGAGAAAAGTATAGTTTTTTGCTCCAATCAAGATCACGCCTTAGATTTAAGAGATTATATAAACAAGCATAAAAAAGTTTCAGATCCAAATTACTGTGTGCGTGTTACTAGCGATGAAGGTAAAAATGGTCGCGATTTTTTGGAAGCTTTTCAGGATAATGATAGAGATATACCAGTAATTTTAACTTCTTCAAAAATGTTGACCACAGGCGTTGATGCACGGAATGTTCGCAATGTGATCTTAACTGCTCCTATAGGTTCTATGGTAGAGTTTAAACAAATTATTGGAAGAGGCACCCGTATTTTTGAAGGAAAAGATTTCTTTACGATTATTGACTTTGTGGGAGCTACCAACCTGTTTTACGATGCTAATTGGGATGGCGAACCAGAAGACCCTGCAGATGGTGGCGAAGGTTATGGAAAGGAAAAACAAGAACGTAAAAAACGAATAAGATTAGAAGCAAAAGAAGATCAGGAAGATTACGAGCGAAAGGAAAAGCTCATTGTGGAGCTATCTAACGGTAGACAATTAAAAGTAACTGATATCGATGTGCGCTATATAGATGAAAACGGAAAGCCACTCACAGTAAGGGAGTTTTTGGAAAGATTGGTTGGAGAATTACCTGCCATCTATAAAGATGAAGCTCATTTGCGTAAAATTTGGTCTAACCCAGATACGCGTGCAGATTTACTAACAAAACTAGGTGATTTAGGTTTTGATAATGTGCAACTCAATGATTTGCGTGATATGATAGCTACTCCCGATTGTGACATTTTTGATGTGTTATCACATATTTCTTTTTCATCGGAATTAATGACACGTAAGCAACGCGTTAAATTTGTAAAAGACGATGTGCAATTTTTTGAAGTTTACAAAAACCTGGAAGCTAAAGATTTTTTAGAGTTTGTTCTCAAGCATTACGAAGAATATGGGATTGAAGAATTACAGCGCGATAAATTGGGTGATTTGGTAAAGCTAAAACTCGGCACCTCAAAAGATGCCAAAACAGCCTTTGGCGATATGAAAACACTTTTAGGCGCCTATTATAAATTACAAGAAAACATTTACAGAGCAGGATAAAAATTCTGCGTGATAATTTAAGAGATCAATGAGTATACAAAATAGCATAGATAGGATTACTGATATTTTGCGTCGTGACGATGGGATTTCTGGCGCCATGCACTACACAGAACAAATTTCCTGGATCTTATTTTTAAAATTCTTAAATGACTATGAAGACAATAGAGCAGATGAAGCTTTTTTAGAAGGCAAACACTACAATTATGTGCTTCGGAAGGATTTACGTTGGAACGAATGGGCATCCCCAAAAGATGAAAATGGAAAATTAGATGTGAAGCGTGCGTTAACTGGAGACGATTTGATTGAGTTTGTCAACAATACGTTCTTTCCATATCTAAAAGCTTTTAAGAATGCCACGAACGATCCTAAATCCTTAAGCTATAAAATAGGAGCAATTTTCGAATATTTGGATAACCGTATCGCGAGCGGACACACCTTACGTGAAGTACTAGATATTATTGATGCCTTAGATTTTCAAAGCAGTGACGAATTGTTTGAGCTTTCACAAGTCTACGAAACACTTTTGCAAAGTATGGGAAGTGACGGTGGTAACTCTGGCGAATTCTATACCCCAAGAGCAATTATAAAAGCTATGGTAGATACCACCCGTATTGAGGTTGGCGATACTATTTATGATGGTGCCATAGGAAGTGGTGGTTTTTTGGTGGAAGCTTTTGATTACCTGACTGCAGGAAACAAGAAAGAAAAGCTATCAGCCAGAGAATGGGAAACCATTCAGAATGACACTTTTTTTGGGCAGGAAAAAACAAGTATGGGTTATGTAATGGGAATGATGAATATGATTCTACACGGTATTGAAAGTCCCAATGTTTTTAAAGGGAATACCTTAACCCAAAACATACGTGATTTTCAAGAGAAAGACCGGCACAATGTTATTTTAGCTAATCCACCCTTTGGCGGAAAGGAAAAGAAACAAATACAGCAGAATTTTCCGGTAGAAAGCAATGCTACTGAAATCTTATTCTTACAGCATTTTATGAAGATGTTGAAGTTAGAAGGGCGTGCAGCTATTGTTGTGCCAGAAGGTGTACTCTTTCAGACCAATAATGCGTTTACTAAAGTAAAGCAAAATCTCTTAGAAAATTTTAATGTCCATACAATCTTGAGCCTACCTAGTGGTGTGTTTTTGCCGTATAGTGGTGTAAAAACGAATGTACTTTATTTTGACCGCAAAGGAGCTACCAATGACATTTGGTATTATGACGTAACACCACCTTACAAGCTTACCAAAAACAAACCCATTACCTACGAGCATCTTCAAGAATTTATACATCTCTTTCACCACCCAGAAGAACGCAACGCAACCAACGCTAAAACAGGAGAAGGATGCAACGACTGGACAGTAAACGTAGCTGATATTAAAGATTACGACCTAAGCGCTAAAAACCCGCATAAAGTGGTGGAAGTAGTACATAGAACACCTAAAGAACTATTGACTTCCATCAAACAAAATGACATTAAAATAAATGAGTTGATGAACCAAATTGAAAGTTTGATTGATGGATAATAATATTAAAGATCTTCCTGAAAATTGGAAAACTTATTCCTTACAAGATTTAATTGACAATAATATTATTTTAAGTCATCTAGATGGTAATCATGGTAGCCTTTATCCGCGTAAGGAAGAGTTTATAGAGAAAGGAGTTCCATATATTTCAGCTAATTGCATTGAAGGTGATTCTATCTCGTTTGAAAAAGCGAAATATTTATCTAATGAAAGAGCTAAAAAATTTAAAAAAGGTGTAGCTAAAAATAGAGACGTCTTATTTGCTCATAATGCTACTGTGGGGCCTGTTGCCCTCTTAGACACAGATGAAGATTTTGTTATTCTTGGAACGAGTTTAACATATTACCGATGTAATGAAAAATTTTTAAAACCCGAGTATCTAAAACATTATCTAAGTTCTCAGGTATTTAAAAATCAATATTTAAAGGTGATGGGACAAGCTACTAGGAACCAAGTTCCAATAACAAAACAAAGAACTTTTTCCCATATTGTTCCCCCATTAGCCGAACAAAAACATATTATTGGCAAATTAGACAGATTATTTGAAAGGATCGATCAAGCTATTAGCTTGTTAGAAGAAAATATTTCCAACACAGAAGCTTTGATGGGGAGTGTATTGGATGAGGAGTTTCAGAGAGTAAAAGGAAAAGGTTGGCCGACATTAAAATTCACTGAATTTGCATCTTTAAGGCATGGACATCAATTTAGAAAATATGATTTTGTCGATTCAGGAATTCCTGTGGTGAAAATTGGTCAATGTAAAAAAGATGGATCACTAAACCTTTCTAATTGTAATTATATTGAATCATCAAGATTGAATGAATTTGAAGGAGACAGAATATATAAGGGGGATTTGTTGATGGCGTTAACTGGTGGTACTTTGGGGAAAGTAACTTGGGTGAGTGAAGATTATGGAGATTTAGTTCAAAACTATCGTGTCGGAAATTTCTTTAATATAGAAGGGAAAAGTATCAAACGATTTTTAATGTATGTTTTAATGTCTTCAATTTTTCAAGATCTTGTTGCCTCCAAAGTTAATCAGGGTGCGCAACCAAACATTGGTAAAGAAAATATAGACAATATGATTGTTCCTGTTCCTTCAATAAAAGAACAAGAAAAATTGGTTAGAAAGTTTGATGTAGCAATGAAAAATCAATCTAAAATAATAGAATTTCAAACCCAAAAACTCAATCATTTAAAAGTCTTAAAGAGCAGTTTGTTGGATCAGGCTTTTAAAGGGGAATTGTAGTTATGGACTTGTCAAAAGCAGAAAACTTACTTTACGAGTCCGGTGAAATTGTAAAAACGCACCAGGACGATATTAAAGAAAAAGGCGAAGACTTTAATATCTTTTCCATTTTAGATATGGAGACTAAAGAAACCAAAACGCATTCGGCAATGTTGGTTGCCTTATTGGACCCTACTGGAAATCATTATTATGACGAACTATTTTTAAAGCTATTTCTGGAAGAGATCGGATATAGAGACTATCAGAATGAAAATTTAAAGCTTGTTAAAGTGAAAGCTGAATATCCTCTTGGCACTATTTCTCAAGCTTACGACAGCGGAGGTTTTATAGATATACTGATTACCTTTCCATCTGGGAAAGCGATAGCTATCGAAAACAAAATTAATGCAGGTGATCAAAAAAATCAATTATATAGATATAGTTTGTATAAAGGGAACATGTGTGCATTGTACTATTTGAATCTTTTTGGAAAGTCACCCACGAAGGAAAGTTTGCATACTTTAGCAAAATCTGATTTTAAAATTATCTCTTATAAATTTCAGATTTTAAAATGGTTAGAGAATTGTCTAAATATTACCAAAGAAGGCTCTATAGTTGAAAATGCAATTAGGCAATACTACATACTAATACAAAAACTTACCATTACTATGGATAGGCCATTAGAAGATAAATTAAACAAGCTTATTGCAAATAATCTTAACGAGGCTGAGTTTATACGTACACATTATCAAAATGTTGTCAATAAGATCAGAGAAAGATTCAGATCAGAACTCCTGAAAAAACTGAATGATTCACTAACACAATGTATTGTACAACCGAGTCATCCTATCAATCATACCTATTCAAAAATATGGTTGACTCCAAGCGTTCCAAATCAAAAAGCCATTAAGTTTGGTATCGAATCATTCTCAGGAAAAAGTAAAAATAATAATGGACGCATATTTATTGGAATTTACGATGAACAAAGTAATTATGAATTTAAAAGAGATGGGGATTATAGATTAAGTTCCTGTTGGCCAGTTGTAAGTGATATTACTACACCAGATCAAAACCCATTAAACCTGGGCAGTATGCAGACTTTGGAAAAATTAAATTCTGATGAAAATTATTTTGAAAATATGCTAGAAGCAAGTTCCGGGCAAATAATAAATTTTATTAGAACCTATTTTGAAGAAAATTAAAACTGAAAGCGTGAATTTTTCTTCTGGTTACCAGTTAATCTGGAAAAATCAATTCCAGGATAGTTATTTCACCTGTTGGCTTTCGATCATTCATGGGGATTTCCTTTCCAGCTGAAATTCGCCAAACTTCAAGCATATCTTCATGTTTTAATGCTAAGAGTAAGCATAATAAAGTGAACGGTTTAGGACCACATGGTGCTAAAATAACTCTATTTTCTTTGATTAATTGAGTACAAAGATTATCCATTAAAAAATAAGTATATTCTAAATCCATAATTGGATATTCATATACATTTTTTTCAGCAACTTGGGTTAAAATCGTTTTGAGTATCTGTTTGGCTTCAGTATAGTAGTTTGAATTATAACTTTGATCTGTATGAAAAATGTAAGGAATTGCATCGAAATATTCCTTCAATCCGAAAACTTTATTAGGTTCGTTACCTAACCCAATGACTAATGAAGTAGGTTTAGTTGGTATTCCAAAATTACAGTAACCGTATAAAGGTTCGACAATTCTGTTAGGGGATTGATCGGGCTTTTCATTAACATGCTCTGCATGTGAATATCCGAACAGAATTTTTGCTTTATTTTTCTTATCAATATGAAAAATTGAATAAATTATATAAGAGTACCAATTACGGCTCATGGAAGAATAATCAAGATAGATTACAGGATCATCATTTTCTGAGATAACCTTTTCAACGGCAAGAGAAATTTTATTTAAGAAAAGTGTTTCATTCTCATGCTCTTCGGCCAGATAAAATTCGAAACCTAATTGCTTATATCTCGTATCGTTCTTGATTCTATTTTTGGAATTTTTGTAGTGATCAAAACAAATTACAAGTCCATTTTTTATAATTGATCGAAATTTGTTTGCTTGGAAAGTTGCCCTATTTTCAAAACCGGATGCCCCAATGAACAAATCGATTTTATTAATATTCTCTAATTTTTCGAAGTGTTGTACTTTAAACATCTTTAGAAGATTTCAGTTTGATGATTGGTTGGTTTTTCACCTCTTAGAATAACACTTAATTTCACAAACGAAATAATCCGGTTTGGTATTTTGTATCTTGGAGTAAGAAATGCTGACAATCTAAACCTTTTATTAATTACGCCTGTTTTGGACAAACTCTCGACAGGATCCAAATAAACAATAGCACCTAGATGTAATGCCGTCTCTAATAATGCTACAATCTTTGCATTAATATCTACGTCTACAATAAAGGTTGTAGGTGAAGATTTTTGAAACTCGTTTGATACTAACTTTTGGAAAAAAAAGTTTCCAATTTTATCGATCAAATCAGTTGCCAAATTGAAATCCGAATTGTTTACAGTAATCGTAGAATCAGGATGATTTTTCAATAAGTTGAAATATTTCTTAGAAGCAACTGATATTACGCTGGACTGGCTATTTTTAGAAATTGGAAAATCACCCGAGTTATTTTGATTTAAAATCTCATTTATCAACCCAATTAATAACCGAGGATTACCATCACATATTTCATAAATATAAGGTACACCAAAGTGAATAGGTGGATTGCGCCTCGTTCTATTCTTATAAATCAATCGATAGATTGCATCAACCTTATATTTCAGAAAAACACTTTTCTGTAATGCTGGATCGTTTGTGAAGGGTTCGTCTGAATTAATACCTCTTTTATCTATAAATTGTTTAAATGAATCATCTATTATGGCTAATCGTTTGAAAAGGTAATACAGTGCACTTTTTTTCGCTGTAGAAGGATATAATTGTGAATTTTTTTTATATCCTATCTGTTCCTTTTCAAAGGAATTTAAGCTGTTTAACTCATCCACTATTAGCGTATTTAATATCCATTCTCCAAATATGCTATTTACATCAAGGACACCACTGTCATATTTATTTATAATCTTTTTCTCAATTAAGCGAGCAGAAAATCTTGACCACTTATTAAGGCCCTCTTCGTCATATACCCAAAGTTTGACTGAACTAAAATCATTCCCCTGAGTAACATCTATTTCATTGTTTTCAATATCAAATAAAGGAGTAGTAGTTAACTTAAATATAAATTTTTGGTCAACGCTTCTGAGAAACGAAACTAATTTCATTTGTAAAAACTTTGGAACTATTTCGAGCTCATCGAAGCATAGCGCCCACTTCATATTATCTTTAAAATCAATATTTTCCTCTACTACTTTACAACCTAGCTTGGTCAGATCGAAAAATTCGTTAAAAACATAATTAGGGAGGTTTCCACGAAAATCTTTCTGCTTACCACTAAAAATTAACTTCTTAATCAAGTTGTTAATTTGCCTAACTCGCTGTAATATTTCCAACTCTACATTATCAAGGTTAGGTATTGTGTTTGTGGGTAACTCCCAGTTACTAATTAAACCTTTACTTATTTTATACTCTTTCTGAATTTTGACCAGGGGATCTGAAACTTGGAAATCAAGAATTGATTTAAATGTTTTACATAAAGCAATATTAATATTACAGGAAAATAAAAATTCAATAATTATTTCTACAACTGAATTTTCATTTTTAAGATGTTTCCTTAAATAATCGAATTGGTTTTTCCATTGGATATCTGATGGTACATAAACACCAGTAAATTTAATATTATCCTTAATGGATGACGATTCTTCGTCGTTCCAGTAGGCTAATCCAGCAGGAGTAAGCATTTTCAGTAATGTTGTTTTGCCACAGCCTCTAGATCCCATCAACAACATGCTACTATCCTTGGCTAATTCACGATATTCATCATTTACTACAAATGATTCCGAAATGTCTTTGAAGGAAAAATATCGGGCATTGAATGTATCGTACAGTAAAAGTTTATCAATCATTTCATCTACTGGTTAAAACAGCTGGTTTTAATGGAAATTCCGGCTGAGGAACTAAATTAAATTGCTTGTTTAATAAATCTCCCAATTTGATCAGAGTTTCTGGAGTCATGTAATCTAATTCAGGATTTGCCAACATCACGCTTTCATACAAAACAGCATCTGAATTAAAACTATCAAAAGTTGTTTTTATCTTCTTAGCTAATGTATTTAAATTTACTCTTTCTCCAAATCCAATTTCTGGTGGAAAACGATGGTTTAATTCTACCTCCCAGCCATTTTGAATATTATATTCCCATGAAAATATTTTTCCTTTGCTTTTTGATTTTATGTCCACCACGTGAAACATTGTTTTAAAACCAGTCCCTTGTAAATTCTCAAATGAAGAGAAACTCCCACTAGCAAAGATCGTAAGACCATCCCTCTCTACAATTCTTGGTTGATGCTTATGACCATGAATAACTAAATCGTAATTGTACCTATTTAAAATTGTCAACAATGTATCCCCGCGATCCAGTGAATCAGCGTCTCTCCAATTTTCTATATTTGAATGTTTAATTGGATGGTGATGTAGTATACATATTTTGATTTTTTGTTCATCAGAATTCAGTTCTTCTTCTATGGCTTCCAATGTTCTATGTGAAATTTCTGAAATTCCCGCACTCGCTTCATCTATATGATTGAGAACTGTATTTATCATCAGAATTTCAAAATCTTTAAATTCGTAAATACAATAGCCCTCCTGCCAGAACTTTAGGTTCGATTCTTTATCAGGTGTTGGAAAATTAATACTAAAATTCTCTATGTACTCAAATGGCTTTTCACCTACATATGTTTTTCTCGAATTTACATCATGGTTTCCAGGTATTCCAATTAAGATTTCGGCATTCATCTCATTTTTTATTCTGTTCAATCCTTCCCAAGCTGATTTAATTCCTTGCTTATAAGCTTTATCTCCTAGGTCTCCCAAACACAGGACAATATCAGAATGAGTTGACTTATCCTCACCAATTTTTTTCAAAATTGAAGAAATTGGATTCTGGTTAATAGGCACATCAGGAATATCTGAATAAAAAAAAGAACTATTACCTTTTTTTTCAGTACAGTGCAAATCACTAATTATACATAACTTCATTCCAGGTATCAATAGTTTTTTATAATTATTTCTGGTATTTTCTTCCTTATTTTTTTACCACTAATGCTTCTTACAGTGTCAAGCTGAATTATATTCCAATGTTTATACTGCTTCCTTATAAATTCAATATCTGGGTACGAGATAAGGACATAGGAATCGTTATTAGCCAGATTGGATGCGTATTCTGCCAACTCTAAATGATCATTTTTTGTGAAATGATCTTTAGTATATTGACGCTGATGATTAGACCAATCATAAGGTGGATAAGGGGGATCCATGTAGACAAAATCGTTCCTTTTAATATCTGTTACTACAGATTTATAATCTCTGGCTAATATCGTGGTATCTTGAAGTTTCAAGCTTATAGCTGAAAGATGATCGTATGCAGGCAGACTAGGTTTGGTCTTACCTAATGGAACATTATAACTCCCTCGCTTGTTAATCCTGTACATACCATTATAATTGGTGTGAATAAGAAAAATAAATCTACCAGCTTGTTCGTAACCAGACCTTCTAATATTTTTGTTGTAATCCTCTCGAATCTTGTAATAATATTCATGATTCCTTTCGAAACGTTTCGCGTGAAATTTTAAAAGTTCACTTATCTTTTCGAAGTTACTTTTAATGGAATTATAAGAATTTATTAATGGAAAATTTACATCAGATATAGTTGAGGAAGGAAAAGATGACTGAAAGAATAGACTTCCAGCACCTAAAAAGGGTTCAAAATAATTTGTAATGGTATTTGAAGGAAGATTGTTAATGATCTCTGTAATTAATTTCTGCTTACCACCTGCCCATCGCAAAAATGGCTTTTCAACTAAAACTTCTTTATCGATCATGTAGAAATTAAACAAAAATTGTTTAAGTAATTCGAAAACTTCATATTAGAATACTACAAACTTACTTGTAATTATAAGTCGCCAGCAAAATAACATATAAAAAAAGAAAAAGCTTAGTAATATTGCAAGAATAGCTTTCAAAAATTGAGATCTGATTGGTGATCCCTAGAATATTCTTGCTAGAACTCATTTGATTTAAAAATGGAACAAACAACACCTAATTCAACACCTAAAAATACAAAGCCCCGTTATCATTGAGATACGGGGCTTTTCTGCGGAGAAAGAGGGATTCGAACCCCCGGAGGTGTGACCCTCAACAGTTTTCAAGACTGCCGCATTCGACCGCTCTGCCATTTCTCCTGAGTGTCCTATCAGCTATTTGCTGATTGCGGGTGCAAATATAACAAGCTTTTTTAATTTTCAACAACTAATTTCTAAACTTTTTCTTCTTTTTTCGTAGCTGCTTCTATATCAGTCAATTTCATATTAATAATTTACTTTGAAAAATTCAATAGAAATTTTAGCTTCTATTTTTATTTACTTTTCTTTCAATCTTTATACGAAATTCTAACAGAATTATGGAGCAGGATTGGGCAGCTTTAAATAAGTATCGCGAAGAGAACATAAAAATTACGCAAAGTTCAATATGGCCGGAAGTAGTTTTTATGGGCGACTCAATTACAGAAGCATGGGCGAATCTTCATCCAAAATTTTTTGACAGCAACAATTATCTTGGTAGAGGTATTGGCGGCCAAACCACTCCACAAATGCTTATAAGATTCACGGCAGATGTACTAGATCTAAATCCAAAAGCAGTAGTAATTTTAGGAGGAACGAATGATATCACCGAGAACACAGGAACCTCTTCCATCAAAATGATTACCGACAATATCAAAGCCATGGCATACCTGGCAGAAAAGAAAAATATTAAAGTGATACTAAGTTCGGTGCTTCCGGTTAACAATTATCCATGGCGACCCGGGTTGAAACCTGTTTCCAAAATAGAGGTACTGAAAGCCTGGCTTCAGAATTTCACACAAGAGAATGGATATGTCTACCTCGATTATTTTGACTCGTTGCGTGATGAAAACAAGGGACTACCGAAAAGATTTTCCGAAGATGGAGTACATCCTAATTCCATTGCATATCGAATCATGGAACCCCTAGCTATAGAAGCCATCAAAAAAGCATTACGCAACCAGTAGAAAACTTGGAAAATACTCATCCACATGCATTTGCATTAGTCAATAAATTTTCAGATTCTAAGTTAATTTCCTCAGTAAGTATGCAATTCAATTTAAACCTTCTGAACTTCTCTTAGTCTATTTACTAAGGGACATTCATATCCTTTACATCAAAACCGCTATATTGGCGGCATTAATGAATAACTAATTTATAATATGAAAAAAATTTGGTTTCTGGCCTTACCTGCCCTTTTAGCCGCATGTAGCGCCCATAACAAGAAGATCGAGAATGCAGATCCTATGGAATATGCTAACACGATCACTTCCGAAGAACTTAAGGAACATCTTTATACATTTGCCAGTGATGAATTTGAAGGTCGTGAGACTGGAGAGCCTGGTCAGAAAATGGCTGCAGAATATCTTAAGAACGAATATAAAAGTCTCAACCTACCTTCTCCAATTGGCGGTGATGACTATTACCAGGAAGTACCTGTAAGTTATTTCAAAAGAGGGAATGTAAAACCGACAGAGAATGTCGTTGCATTTTTAAAAGGTTCTGAAAAGCCTGATGAGATCCTTGTTATTTCTTCTCATTACGATCATGTTGGGATGGACGATGAAGGAAATGTTTATAATGGTGCAGATGATGATGGTTCTGGTACCGTTGGGGTTCTTGAAATCGCTGAAGCTTTTGTTGAAGCCAGCAAAGATGGATACACACCAAAACGTTCTATTCTTTTCCTGAATGTAACTGGTGAAGAAAAAGGACTGGTTGGTTCTAAATTTTATACAGATGAACCAATTTTCCCACTTGCTAATACCGTAGCAAACCTTAATATCGATATGATTGGTAGAATCGATCCTGATCATGAAGGGAAAGAAGACTACGTGTATCTAATTGGAAGTGATAAGCTAAGCACAGATCTTCATGAATTAAGTGAGAACGTAAACACTAAATTTGTGAATATGGATCTTGACTATAAGTATAACGACGAGAACGATCCAAACAGATTTTATTACCGAAGTGATCACTATAACTTCGCAAAAAACAATATTCCGATCATTTTCTATTTTAACGGGACTCATGCCGATTATCACAAAATGACCGATACTCCAGATAAAATCGAATACGACCTGTTAGCCAAACGTGCACAATTAGTATTTCTTACTGCCTGGGAGATCGCTAACCGTGATGAAAGAATCGTGGTTGATAAACCAATCGAAAAAGATTCAGAATAATTGCGGAACACATAAAAAATAAAAAGCTCCTTCACAGGAGCTTTTTTTATGCTTTGATCTCAACTTTCGAGATGTTATTTAGTTCTTATTCTGAAGCAGTGGTACAAATCTAAAGTTTCCGTATTCAGTTTTATCAAACTCTTTTGGAGATTTTCGAATAAACAGGGTCATGATCTGCACATCTGTTCCTACCGGGATGACCAGACGTCCCCCGACTTTTAACTGACTCAGCAGATCCATAGGAACTTCCGGCGCACCGGCCGTAACAATAATCTTGTCATAAGGGGCATATTCAGGGATTCCCTTGTAACCATCACCAAAACTTAGATATTTAGGCCTATAACCGATCTTCGACAAAAAGGTTTTGGTCTTTTTATATAATTCTTTTTGTCTTTCAATACTAAAGACCTTCGCGCCAAGCAGACAAAGAACCGCCGTTTGATAACCACTTCCAGTTCCAACTTCCAGCACCTTTTCACCGGGTTTTACTTCTAGTAATTCAGATTGAAATGCTACCGTATAAGGTTGTGAAATAGTTTGATCTGCCGCAATGGGGAATGCCTTGTCCTGGTATGCATGATCTTCAAAACTGCTATCCATAAACAGATGCCTTGGGATCTTTCCAATGGCAGCCAGCACTTTCTTATCGGTGATTCCCTTTTTCTCCACCGTTCTTACTAATTGCTGTCTTTTTCCCTGATGTCTGTAAGTATCTTTCAAGTCCGGTTTGCTTTGTTGCGGGTATAAAATTAGGCAAAGAAGCCGACTATTCCCAAGTAATTTGCACTCCCAATTTGGCCTGTAATTGTAAAGTATTTAATATCAAAATGCTATTTTTGTGAAAAATGCAAAATATATGCTGAAAGCAGGGGTTCTGGGTGCAGGTCATCTCGGGAAAATTCATCTTAAATTATTACAGCAGTCAGAAAAATATGATCTCATCGGGTTTTATGATGCGAATGCTGAAAATGCAAAAAAGATCTCAGAAGAATTTGGCTACAAAATGTATGAGAATCTGGATGAACTTATTGCAGATGCAGATGTAATCGATGTGGTCACTCCTACCCTCGCGCATTTTGATGTTGCAAAAAAAGTGATTACTGCTGGTAAACATTTATTCATTGAAAAACCTATTACCAATACCTACGAGGAGGCGGAAGAACTTATCAAACTTGCGAAAAAGCATGAAGTAAAAGGACAGGTTGGTCACGTAGAAAGATTCAATCCTGCATTTCAGGCGGTTAAAAATCGCATTGAAAACCCAATGTTCATTGAAGCGCATCGTTTAGCTGAATTTAATCCGCGTGGGACAGATGTGCCGGTGGTGCTTGACCTTATGATCCACGATATTGATGCGGTGATGAGCGTAGTAAAATCTGAAGTAGTAAAGATCAATGCCAGCGGAGTTTCAGTAATTAGCGACACTCCAGATATTGCGAATGCGCGTATAGAGTTCGCAAATGGTTGTGTGGCAAATCTTACCGCGAGCAGGATCTCTATGAAGAACATGAGAAAATCGAGATTCTTTCAGCGTGATGCATATATTTCAGTAGATTTTCTGGAGAAAAAATGCGAGGTCGTGAAAATGAAGGATGCTCCACAAGATCCAGATGATTTCGCAATGATCCTACAGAATGCTGAAGGAGTGAAAAAGCAGATCTATTTTGATAATCCAGATGTTTCAGCCAACAATGCCATTCTTGAAGAACTGGAAAGTTTCGCTGAAGCTATCCACAATAATACCGAACCAGTGGTTACCATGCAACAGGCGGCAAATGCCCTTAAAGTTGCCAACCAGGTGATCGCCAATTTTAATATTTAAACTAAAATACTGTTCAGGATGTTTCCGAAGCGAAGCAAACCGGAACACTTAAAATCTATATTTCTATGAAGAATATTGCCGTAATAGGAGCCGGAACGATGGGAAATGGGATCGCACATACCTTTGCCCAAAGCGGATATAAAGTAAATTTGATCGATATTTCTGAAGATAGCCTGAAACGAGGAATGGATACTATTTCAAAGAACCTTGATCGAATGGTATCCAAAGAAAAGATCTCCGAAGATGACAAAAATAAGACCTTATCTAACGTTAGCACTTTTACCAGCATTGCTGCAGGAGTTAAAGATGTAGACCTTGTTGTAGAGGCCGCGACAGAAAACACAGACCTTAAACTGAAGATCTTTAAGGATCTTGATGCGAATACTGAAGCGAAAACTATCCTGGCAACTAACACCAGCTCTATTTCGATTACCCAGATCGCCGCTGCAGTTTCTAATCCTGAAAGAGTTATTGGAATGCACTTTATGAATCCTGTGCCAATCATGAAGTTAGTAGAGATCATTCGCGGTTACAACACCAGCGATGAGATCACCAATACGATCATGGAGCTTTCGAAGAAATTAAATAAAGTGCCGGTAGAGGTGAATGATTACCCGGGATTTGTGGCAAACAGGATTCTAATGCCTATGATCAACGAGGCGATCGAAACTCTCTACAATGGCGTTGCAGGAGTTTACGAGATCGATACTGTGATGAAACTTGGAATGGCACATCCTATGGGACCACTGCAACTGGCAGATTTTATTGGTCTTGATGTTTGTCACTCCATTCTGGAAGTGATGTATGATGGCTTTAAAAACCCAAAATATGCACCTTGCCCACTACTTACCAATATGGTTCGCGCAGGCAAGATTGGGGTGAAATCTGGTGAAGGTTTCTATGATTATTCTGAAAGCAGAAAAGCTGAAAAAGTTTCGGAACAATTTAGCAGCTAGAACTGCTGAAATTATTAGGGCTAAATTTCATGTTATACTGAAATATCTGCAGCCTGAAAATAGCATTTAAAATTGACAAAAATACTACCTTTTAAAGCGGTTCGCCCGGCAAGAGAATTTGCCGGGCTTGTCGCATCCCGTTCATATGAGGATTATAATGAGGAGGAATTGAAGGCTCAGCTGGAATTCAATCCTTATTCATTTCTACACATCATAAATCCCGGGTATAAATTTCAGCATGAAATTGGCGGTGAAAAGCGATTTGGAATGGTCAAGAACCGTTACCTCGAGTTTCGCGAAGACTGTACTTTTATACAGGACGAACTTCCCTCCTATTATATTTATAAGATTCATACCCGTGATGGGGATTGCTGCGGAATCATTGCAGCGGCAAGTGTTGAAGATTACGAAAACAACATCATCAAACGGCATGAAGATACCATAGCGCACCGTGAAGAATTATTTAAAGAATATCTGAAGGTCGTTGGCTTTAATACAGAACCGGTACTGCTTACCTATCCAGATGATCCCGTGATCAATGAGTTGCTGGAGGAAAGAATGAGATCAAGGCCAGAATATGAATTTGCAACGGCAAATAAAGAAATCCATTCGCTTTGGCTTATCGACGAGCCAGAAAACATCGAGAGGATCAGGCAACAATTTGCTGCGATCGAACAATTATATATTGCAGATGGTCATCATCGTAGTGCATCTTCCTGGTTACTGGCTAAGGAAAGCAGAGATCAAAACCCTGATCATACAGGAAAAGAAGCCTATAATTTCTTTATGAGCTACCTCATCTCTGAAAGCAACCTTCGAATTTTCGAATTCAGCCGACTCATAAAAGACCTGAACGGACATTCAAAAGAAGAATTCCTGATCCTGCTTGACGAATGGTTCAGAATAGAAAATCGAGGGATCGATATTTACAAACCTTCCAAAAAGCATCATTTTAATATGTACCTGGATGGCGAATTCTATTCTTTATATCTTCGGAAGCATAACGCGAAGTTTACAGATTCACTAAGTGAGTTGGATTCCTATATTTTGTATGAGAAGATTCTGAAGCCTATTCTGGGAATTGAGGATCTTCGTTACGACAAACGCATCGCGTATATTCATGGTCGCAATGATCTAATTGAATTAAAAACAAGGGTAGATAGCGGGGAATTTGAAGTCGGATTTGGAATGTTACCTGCCGGTATCGAAGAAATCAAGCAAATTGCCGATGAAAATTTGACCATGCCGCCAAAAAGTACTTATATTGAGCCGAAATTGCGAAGTGGTCTTACCATTTATGAATTTTGACTTCAGCGCAATAACCAACCTGCCCTACCAGGGATTTTATATCCTTAATTAAAGTTATAAAGGATGAGTGTTTCAGAAAATATAAAAAAGTACAGAAGTGAACTTCCTGAAGATGTGAAGCTGGTCGCTATCTCAAAGACTAAGCCTAACGAGGATCTTATGGAAGCTTACGAAGCTGGTCAACGAATTTTTGGAGAGAACAAGATCCAGGAAATGACCGATAAGTGGGAAGAACTTCCCAAAGATATCGAATGGCATATGGTTGGTCACGTACAGCGCAATAAAGTGAAGTACATGGCACCCTATGTGAACCTGATTCACGCGGTGGATAGCCTGAAATTATTAAAGGAAATCAACAAACGCGCGAAACAGAATGAACGTTCTATCGATTGTTTATTACAGATAAAGATCGCTGAAGAGGATTCAAAATTCGGGATCAGCAGGCAGGAAGCTCGTGAAATCCTGGAATCTGAAGCTTACGCCGAAATGAAATATGTGAATATCGTTGGATTGATGGGAATGGCAACATTTACTGAAGATGAGAAACAGGTCCGCGAAGAATTTGATCGTTTGAAGTCCGCTTTCGAGGATTTTAGCCAGGATTTCCCTGAACTTCAAGAGGTCTCTATGGGTATGAGCGGTGATTATAAAATTGCCGTGGATTGCGGTTCTACCATGGTAAGAATTGGCAGCAGCATCTTTGGAGAACGCAACTATAATTAAAATAAGAGGAGAGAGTATTTGTACGCTATACTAGACATAGAAACCACCGGTGGGAAATACAATGAGGAAGGAATCACCGAAATAGCAATTTATAAGTTCGATGGCCTTAAGGTCGTGGATCAATTCATTAGCCTGGTAAATCCAGAACAGCCTATTCAGCCGTTCGTTGTTAATTTAACCGGGATCAATAATGATATGCTACGGAATGCTCCTAAGTTCTATGAAGTAGCTAAACGAATCGTAGAAATCACTAAAGACTGTATCCTGGTCGCGCATAATGCTAAATTCGACTACCGGATTCTAAGAACTGAATTTAGACGACTCGGCTTCGAATACGAACGCCAGAGTCTTTGCACCGTAGAACTTTCTCAGAAATTAATTCCCGGTCAGCCTTCTTATAGTTTAGGCAAGCTGGTAAGATCGCTGGGGATTCCTTTAAGTGATCGTCACAGGGCTTCAGGCGATGCACAGGCGACTATTAAATTATTTAAGATGCTTCTTGCGAAAGATGTCGAAAAAAACATTATGAAGGAGCATGTACGAAAAGAACCAAAAAAGAATCTTGACACAAAGCTGGTTTTTATCCTGGAAGAACTTCCTTCAGAAACCGGTGTTTATTATTTCCATAATGAGAATGGAGATATCATCTATGTTGGGAAATCGAGAAATATCAGGAAAAGAGTAAATCAGCATTTTACCAATGACAATCCAAAGTCGCGGGAAATGCAGAAAAAGGTAGCTTCAGTATCTTTTGAACTTACCGGCAATGAGCTCATTGCACTGTTAAAAGAGAACCAGGAAATAAAACAGATAAAACCTAAATATAACCGGGCTTTAAAAAGAGATATTTTCAGCCATGCTTTATATCATTCAGTAGACGAAAAAGGTTATATCAATTTAAAAATCGGCAAGGCTGTAAGTTCCAGGGATCGCATCACCACCTTCAGTTCTTTGCGTTCTGCGAAGAATTCTTTAACCAAATGGGTGGAGGAATATGAATTGTGTGAAAGATTATCTGGATTACACGGGGGCAATGGAAATTGCTTTGCGTATACTATCAAAAGTTGCCACGGTGCCTGCGTGGAAGAGGAACAACCGGAAACCTATAATGAACGAGTGCGTGAACTTATTGATCGCTATTCTTACGAAAACAAGGATATGCTATTGGTAGGTCGTGGAAGAGAAGTTGATGAAAAAAGCGCTTTATTGATCGAGGATGGCGAATTTAAAGGCGTAGGTTACTTCAATCTAAATCACCAGATCAACAATCTGGACATCATCAGGTCTATTATTACACCCATGAATAATAACCGTGATGCTGAACATATTATCCAAAGCTTTTTAAGGAAAAAGCATCAATTTAAAATCATCCAATTATCCATTCATGAGTAAATTTTTTACGCTGGTATTTTTATTATGTATCAGCTTTGTTCCTGCACAGAATTCTAACTATTCTACTGAAGAATTTGAAGTATCAAGAGAAGACCTTTTAGCAACTAATTACGCCCCAGACACCACGGCGCATGCTGTTTATATCTACGAGTCTGGTTTTACTGAATTTGATCCAGATGAGGATCACGATCTGGTAACCAATTATAAGGCGAAGATCAAGATCCTGGATAAGCAGGGAATTGACTATGCAACTATTAAAGTACCATTGGGCAAGAGCAGAGAGAGCGGCAAGGTCAAGGAATTAAAAGATCTTAAAGCCCATACCTTCAAATTAGTGAACGGTCGTATCGTAAAGAGGAAAGTAGAAACATCGGCTACTTTCGAAAGCGAGCACAAGTACTACAATGAGTTTTCTTTTGCTTTTCCAGATGTAGAACCGGGAGATGTTATTCAGTTTTCATATAAGATCGTTTCCCCGTTTACATTCAATTTCAGAACCTGGGAATTTCAGGAGGATATTCCAAAAATGCATTCGCAGTTCACGTCGAAGATTCCTGGAAATTATGAATACCACACCACGCTTACCGGAGGAAGGAAACTTCATAAACATGAAGATAAGTTAATCGAACATTGTATAAGTTTTGGTATTACCTCATCCATGGCAGGTTGCGTAGAGACTTTGTATGTGATGAAGGATATTCCTGCTTTTATCGAGGAAGACTACATGACCAGCGAAGATAATTATATCGCCAAGATCGAGTATGAATTGAAGCAGATCACCAGAACCGATGGTTTTGAACGTAAATACACCCTAACCTGGGATGATGCAGATAAAGAGATTAGAACTTCCAGCAACTGGGGAAAACAGTGGAAAAGAGATAATGCCGTAAAGGATGTACTTCCCGAAGCAATTAGCAGTCTTCCAAATACGCTCGAAAAAGCAAAAAAGATCTACTATTTTATTCAGGAGAATTACAAGTGGAATGGCGAATATGATATCCATGGTGATATGAACATCAAAGATATCGTTGACAGTAAGTCCGGAAGTGTGCTTGCGATCAATAGCCTGTTGCATAATGTCTATGCTTCCGAAGAATTCAATGTGTTTCCTGTGCTGGCTTCTACCAGAAGAAACGGTTTCGCTCCAAGAGTTCACCCTGCAGTTTCAGAATACAATTACTTCTTCATTCAGCTAAAAATAGACGAAAAGGAGTATAATCTTGATCTAACCGATGAGCAACTGGATTTTGGCCGACTTCCATTTCGCGCTCTGAATACTTATGCGCGTAAAGTAAACCTGGATGGTTCCAGTGACTGGATGTCGATCGAACCAAATGACTTCAGTAATTATGCTTTTAGAGATTCTTTAAAAGTGCACGAGGATGGTACGGCGTCTGGAACATCTAATCAGCATTTAAGCGGATACCATGCGGTGAATTTCAGAAATAAGATTAAGGAAAACGGTAAAGACAAGATATTCCTCGACCTTTCTAAAGCTCAGCAATTCACGAGATCTACAGATATCGCGGTAGAAAACCTTGATGATGTTGAAAACGGACTCCAGATCGAATACACGCTTGAAAATGTAAGTCAGAAGATCAATGATCTTATCTATTTGAACCCCTTCAGCTTTCAGTTTTTCGAAAAGAATCCTTTTAACCTGGATGAGCGTACCTATCCTATCGACTTCGGATATAGGAATGCTTTTAGCTATTCCGCAGAAATTCATATTCCTGAAGGTTATTCAGTAAAAGAACTTCCGGAGCAAAAGGCCATCAGGTTACCGGGGAACGGAGGAGCTTTGATATTTAATGCCATTAGTTTTTCTGAAAATGTAGTCATGGTTCAATGCCGTATGACGCTTTCCCAAACGCTCTATACGCCGGAGTACTACGACGGACTCAAAAAATTCTTTAATGAATTGATGACAGTTCAAAGTCAGTCGCTCATTGTACTCGAGGAAAATAGCTAAATTAGAACCTATGAAACGTAGATTTTGAATAATAAAGAGAAACTTCCAGATTGGAAACGCAAACTGCATGAGGTAATTTACGAAGCCGATACTCCGGCTGGTAAAACCTTCGATGTGGCTATTTTGCTGGTTATTCTTATTAGCGTTGCGTTAGTAATGATGGAAAGCGTCTCATGGATGCTGGTTAAATACGCAACCGAATTCTATATTGCTGAATGGGTGATTACGGTGATCTTTACCATCGAGTATGTTCTAAGGATCATAACGATCAATAAACCGAAGCGTTATATCTTTAGTTTCTTCGGAATGGTGGACCTGCTTTCTACCTTACCTAGTTATATCGGGTTCCTGTTTGGAGGCGCCAACCTTTTGTTTGCCATTAGAGCATTACGTTTACTAAGGGTTTTCAGGGTGCTAAAAATTACCCGTTATGTTGGAGAGTCTCAAAAACTGATCTCTGCGCTGAAGAATTCCAAAGCTAAGATTCTTGTTTTTTTATTCGCTGTCTTGATCATTTGTATCATAGCCGGAACGTTAATGCACCTTGTTGAAGGTGAGAATGGCGGATTTAATAATATCCCTCTTTCAATTTACTGGTGTATCGTAACCTTAACTACGGTTGGATTTGGTGATATAGCTCCGGTCACGCCAGTGGGAAGATTGATCGCTTCACTAATTATGATCACAGGTTACGGAATTATCGCCGTTCCTACCGGTATCGTGAGTGCAGAATACAGCAAGGCTACCGATGCTCCAAAAAATACGCAGGCTTGCCCAAATTGTAATGAAACAAAGCATTTGGACGATGCGGAATACTGCCATAGTTGTGGATACGAATTGAATGACTAAAATGCTTATCAATATCGTTGGTCCTACTGCCATTGGGAAAACTGCGCTTTCGATCGAAGTTGCGAAGCTTTTCGATACTGAAATTCTGTCGGCAGATTCACGGCAATTCTATAAAGAAATGTCCATTGGAACAGCTGTGCCCGAACCGGAAGAACTTGCAGCAGTCAATCACCATTTTATTCAGCACAGATCAATTACTGAAGATTACAATGTCGGAGATTTCGAGAGGGAAGCATTGGCGAAACTAGATGAACTTTTCCAAGAACATCATGTGGTGGTAATGGTAGGCGGCAGCGGACTCTACACCAAAGCTGTGGTGGAAGGGCTCGATCATTTTCCCGAAGTAGATGACAGTATTCGTATTGAACTGAATGAAGAATTGTCAAATCAAGGTCTGCTATCACTTCAGCAAAAATTACAGCAGATGGATCCGGAATATTATGCGGTAGCCGATGTTCAAAATCCACATCGCCTTATTCGTGCTTTAGAAATATGTATAGGCACCGGAAAAGCATTTTCATCTTTTCTGAAGAAGAAAAAGAATGCCAGGAATTTTGAAACGATATCTGTTGGTCTTACTGCGGAAAGAGTAGCAATATATGACCGCATTAACCGAAGGGTGGATCTAATGATCGAAAATGGACTATTAGAAGAAGCTCGAGAACTATATCCTTCCAGAAAATACAATGCTTTGAATACGGTTGGTTACAAAGAGCTGTTCGCTTACTTTGATGAGGAATGGAATTTGGAAACTGCTGTTTCTGAAATTAAAAAGAATACCCGAAGATTTGCTAAAAGACAATTAACCTGGTTTAGAAAAGATGAAACTATTACCTGGTTTGATCGCACTACCAATTTCGATTTGATAGCAGCACACCTGCAGGAAAAGATCAATTCTTAATAATAAATCGCTTAGTTTTTTCACCTTCGTTGGTAATCATTTTGACCACGTACACCGCTTCCTGCAATGGCCCAGTGCTAATTGCATATTCCCCAACGTTTGGAGCAAAATCTTTCCCGGTGATAAATCTCCCACGGTGATCGAATACTTCGATCCTGGATATAGTGACATCGAATGGGGTTGCTACTTTAAAACTACCTTGGTTTGGATTGGGATAAATAAAGATATATTCTGAACCTTCCGTAGTGCCATTGCAAATTCCGCTTTCAGCAAAAACCTGTACTTCTACAGCAGTTGTAGTGGAATTTCCACTAGCATCGGTTGCAATCACGTTGATCTCGTTCCATCCTAGATCCTTGCAGCTAAAAGTACTTCGGCTTAATTCATAGCTAAGATCATTGTCACAGTTATCACTAAAACTCACGATCACATCTTCTGGAGTAATTGTTGCATTTCCGGAAAGATCAAGATCGATACCAATGTTCTGAAGTTCAATTTCGGGTTTGATTCGGTCAACCACTTCTATATTAATGACGCAAGAACCATTTTCCGCTCCTGAGTAGCTTAGTGTGACCTGATTAGCTCCAAGGTCATCACAGTCATAAATCTCCTGATCAAGGCTAAAAGTGACTTCTGAAGCGTCGCCAGTGTACAATTCGTTAATCTGGAGCAGTGCTGTACCATTTTCATCCAGTTCGATAACATAAGTCTCCACGCACTGAAATCCTCCAGTGTCTACTGGCACAACACTGATGGTAACTGTCGTTTCAACTTCAGTAAAACCATCAAAAACATAATATGTAAAACTGTCATCACCAATAAATCCGTCATCTGGAGTATAGACAAAAGACCCATCAGATTCGAACTCAAGAGTTCCATTAGTAACATTTTCAACAAGCGTGGCGGTTAGTTCATCTCCATCTGCATCCATATCATTGGCCAGAACTCCTTCTTCCGCAGAAATATTTAAGGTTGTATTGACGGGTGTGGAATAGAAATCCTCGTTCGCAATAGGAATATCGTTTCCTTCTGTATCGACAGCTAAGGTCAACATGAAACTACATTCTGAAGCATTGTTAGTATTAGAGATATCAAAAGCTATAAAACTCACCTCGGTATCTTCTGAAATTTGCGTACCAGGTGCCGGATCCTGAATGATCTCTGCCAACCCGCAATTGTCACTAACCTCCAATTCGCCACGATAGTCCGGAATTGCGATACTTTCACCTTCTGCAACTACAATCATTCGATCCTCAGGACAACTAAGCATTGGCGAAGTATTGTCTTTTAGAACCAGATCAAATGTACAGGAGTCAAATTCTCCATTAAAACTTACGTTGATTTCAATGCTCGTTGACTGTTCTATTCTCGTTCCTGGTGCTATAGATTGGGAGAAATTCGCATTAGCAGGTGAGTAAATGATAGTATTTGAAAAATCAGGTACTATATATTCACAGTTATCATCGGCTTTGATCACACTTTCATTCTGCGGACAGTTAAGCGCAAATTCCTGAGGCTCCTCTTCCAGAGTTAATCTGTAGGTTACCTGGCACTCTTCAGTATTTCCAGCAGGATCGGTGGCTGTGATCATTACTATATAATCCCCGGCGTTGGCATATAAAGTTCCTTCCGGCGGATCCTGAATGATCTCCAGGTCCTCGAAATCTGCGCAATTGTCTATAATGCTCAGGCGGTCGGCTATCTGAGGTAGTACGAAATTTGCATTCGCCGGGATCTCCCGCTCCTGTTTACCTGCCGGACAAATAATAAGAGGTGCGCCAACATCGCGAACGGTTACTTCTACAGTACAGGAATACTCCTCTCCGGTCTCCCTATCTGTAGCTCGAATGGGCAGGTCAAGAGTTCCGATATCCTCGCACGTGAATTGCTGAACATTTAGTTCAAAATCAAGATTAGAGCTATCAGACAGAATAAAGTCAGAAGTTGGAATTTCTGTAACTGATGAATTCTGAGCGTCTTCACCAATATTTACCGTAATGGTTTCGATACATTGAAAGGTCGCGGTCTGGCGGACTAGATTAACTGAAAAGGAGCACTGATCTACCACCGTATTATTAATTCGTAACTCAAATCGGACTTCAGTTTCACCAAGCTCAAAAAACTCTCCAGACGAAGGTCCTTCAGTTTGAAACAATTCTGCTTCTGAACAGTTATCCTCAAATTCTGGAGAATCAAATGTGATGATTTTACCAGTTTCTGAGGCGTCCAACAATTCTGAAATATCATTGGGACAGGAAATGAAATTAGGTTGTTCTGTACTTTCAACAGTAATAGTGAACCTACAGGTGACAGGATCATTAATTCCGTCAGAAACCTCATAAGATAGCGTGGTTGTTCCTACCGGAAATATATCGCCTGAATTTAGACCGGTATCATCTGTCCGGGTCATTGTAAGCTCATCACCTTCAGGATCGGTCACAGTCGGTTCTTCAAATTCTACTACTGCCCCGCAAATTCCGCTGTCATTGGTAACAGAAATATCATTAGGACACTCAATTGAAGGTGCCAGGTTTGGGGGCTGCACTTCAAATTCGAAACTGCAGTCTGAAGTAAGACCATTTAAATCTGTAGCTTCAAATGTGATAGTATGAGAACCTACGTTAAATTGTGATCCTGAAGCTAAACCTTGAGTTTGTAGAACAGATTCAATCCCACAATTATCGGTAGCACTGGGTGTATTAAAATTTACAATTGCAAAGTTCTGACCTGGTTCCGAGGGAACTGAAAAGTCAGATCGACAGGTGATATTTGGAGCTTCAGTATCCTGAACTACGATATCAAAACTGCATGTAACCGGATCATTTGTTCCATCATTTGCCTGGAAAGTGATTGTTGTCCTTCCAACGGGAAATAAATCTCCGGAATTCAATCCAGAATTATCAATTTTTGTTACCGCCAAAGAACCACTTTCATCACTTGCCGTAGGAAGATCGAAATTGACAACCGCACCGCATTCTCCAGGATCGTTTTCTTCAGTAATATTTGGTGAGCAATTGTCGAAAACTGGTGGTGTGTCCTCTGCTTGCTCAGTGATCGTAACATTAAAACTACAAGTCGCAGTATTCCCAATCTTATCTGTGATTTCAAAGGTGTTTGTAGTAGAGCCTATTGGAAACTCAGACCCTGTTGGTAGACCTGCATTCTGTATGATAGTCGTACCGGGACAATTATCATCAAAGGTTGGATTATCGTAATTAATTACTTTTCCAGACTCCCCAAATGGTACAGTTTCATTAATGTTTGTTGGACAACTTAGAAATTTGGGGTTCTCGTTATCTTCTACAATAATATCAAAACTGCATTCGACCGGATCGTTTGTTTCATCATTTGCCTGAAAGGTGATCGTTATAGTTCCAACAGGGAACAAACTTCCTGAAACCAGGTCTGTATTTTCGTCGACTCTTGTGACTTCAACATTTCCACTTTCATCACTTGCCCTTGGAGTATCAAATGTTACTACGGCTCCACATTCACCGGGATCGTTATTTTCAGTTATATTTGGTGAGCAATTCTCGAATTCTGGTGGTGTGTCTTCAATTTCAGAGCCATTAACAGTAATTTTAAAAGTACACCTGGCTTTATTTCCACAAAGATCTGTAGCTTCAAATACGACATTATAAACACCTTCGGTTTTACGCTCACCCGATTCCGGCCCGGCAATAATTTCTACCTCAACATTATTTTGATCTGTAGCAATTGGTATCGAATAAGTGACCTCAACCTCATTTTCTCCCTCAGCAATTTCCAACACTAAATTCTCAGGACAATTAATTATTGGATCTTCCTCATCAAAACCTGGAGTTCGCTTGTAAATTTCGAGGTCAAATTCAAATTCCTCCGGTAAATACCCGAATATTGTATTTCTACCATCAGCATAAGCATTGTCAACATACATTCGGTCACAATTACCAAAAGCAAGATCAACGGGAAATTCAATTCTTTCCGTTACGTTTCTTTCAAAATTTTCAGTATGATCATAAATTCTGATGAAATAAGAATTATCATCTATCCCATCATCTATCTCTTCAGCAATATCCTGAATTTCTCCAAACCTTAAATTTTCAAAATTTATAAATTGACTGAAGTCAATTCTACCTGCATACTCAACTACATGTATATAACCAAATGAATCTATATTTATACTTCCGGGGGATTGAACATTCGGTAACGAACCAGTTATATCTAAATTGCTATCTAAAGTCAAGACTGCGGGATCATCTCCACCTTCCTGACTCAAATAAACCTTCTTTTCTGCACTAACAGCAATTCTATATGGTCGTATTACGCTTTTATTTTGTGCAATTCTAACCCCGTTTTGATTGTAGACGCTTACTCTGCTAAGTTCATCACCTTCACAACCATTACCAGGAGGGTTATATTCAGCTACATATATATTACCTTCACTATCTACATCAATTCCGAGTGGTCGATAAAGTCCGGTGTATATAATTCTATCTAAATTGCCACCAGGCTCGAAAATCTTTATTTTACCGTTCTCGGAACAAGAACTATCTTCAGAATAATCTGCAACATAAAAAAAGCCTTCATTATCAATTACGAAATCCAGCGGACTACTAAGTCCATTTATAAAATTAGATCTAACGATTGTACCATCGGAATTTCTTTTCTGAATTCCATTTCCGAAGGTTAATATGTACAGAAAGTTATCTGGTGATACATCAATACTAATAGGAATTTCGTCAGTATCTAAGCTCGTTAAAGTCTGATCAACAAGGTCAACTTTATTCAGCCAATTATAGGAAGGAACTGTCTGAGATGGATCCTGCCCAAAACTATTGCTACTAAAAAATAAAATTAGGAATAAGCTAATGCAGACTTTTCTGAGAAAAGAACTCTTATGGTAGGGTATATCTGCTGCATTTATCAATCTAGGGCATTTTATGGAATGCCGTAAAGATACATATTGTAAGAAAACCGCTCTTATTTTCATGTTAAGAATGCGGCGGTAAGTAAAATTCCGTAGTTAAAGAAACTTTTCGATAGCTCGAAAAGCCTATCACGAGAAATGATACCGCATCATAACGAGCGTTATGATGCAGCACATCCCGGAAACTGAATAATTTGTATTATGCTTCGGTCTCTTCCTTGTTTTTTATAACAAGTCTAAAACCTTCACCGTGGATATTCAGAATTTCCACATTTTCATCTTTCTTAAGATACTTTCTTAATTTGGCGATATAAACATCCATACTTCTAGAAGTAAAGTAGTTATCGTCTCTCCATATCTTAGTCAAGGCTAGCTCTCTAGGCATCAGATCATTCTCATGCAGAGCAAGTAGTCTTAATAATTCGTTTTCTTTTGGAGAAAGCTTCTGAGGCTCTTCATCTCTAAAAGTTAAGAATCTAAGTTTTGAATTCAGGTGGAAACCACCAATTTCGAATTCAAATTGTTTAGAATCTGCAACGCTATCTGTAGCTTTACGCTGCATGATCGCCTTGATCTTCATTAAAAGTACTTCAGAATCAAAAGGTTTGTTTAGATAATCATCTGCTCCAACCTTGTAACCTTTTAATACATCTTCTTTCATGGCTTTAGCCGTTAAAAAGATGATCGGCACTTCTTCGTTCTTCTCACGAATCTCTTTAGCAAGAGTAAAACCATCTTTATAAGGCATCATCACATCCAGGATACAAAGATCGAAATCATCTTTTTTGAATTTCTCGAATCCTTCCATACCATTTTTGGCGTGAGTCACCTCGTAATCGTTCATCGCAAGGTAGTCTTTAAGGACAGTTCCAAAATTTGGATCATCCTCTACTAATAGAATTTTTTTGTTTTCAGTTTCCATATTTTAAGATATTAGTGGTAATTTAATGATGAAGGTACTACCCTTCCCTTTTTCGCTGGTTACGGTTATCTGTCCATGATGGTCATCCACGATCTGTCTGGCATAAGCCAATCCAAGTCCGTGACCCTTTACATTATGGATATCACCGGTATGTTCACGATAAAATTTTTCAAATATTTTCTTTTGAACCAGTTTAGTCATTCCAACTCCCTGGTCTCTTATTTCACAATAGATATAATTCTTAACGTTCGTAGTATAAATATCGATCTTCGGCGCTTCTTCTGAATATTTGATCGCGTTATCCAAAATATTTACAACAACATTCGTAAAATGATCCTGATTTGCAAGAACCGAAGAGCGTAAAGCTCCAAAATGGGTCTGTACATAACCGCCACGGTCTTCTATAATTAGCTCTACATGCGTGATGGCATCAAGAATAATATCGTGCAACTGGTGTCTTTCCTTCTTAAGATCCAGCTCGTTTTTCTCCAGTTTCGAAATCCTTAGAACGTTTTCAACCTGGGCGTGCATTCTCTTATTCTCATCCCTGATCATCTGTAAGTATCTATTCACCTTAGAACTATCTTCGATCACTTTCGGATTCTTGATCGCGTCCAGAGCCAGATTTATCGTCGCAATAGGAGTCTTGAACTCATGCGTCATATTGTTGATAAAGTCCGTCTTGATCTGCGAAATCTGTCTCTGTTTAATCAACTGTGATAAAGCACTTGAATAAGCGATCACAATGATCAATGTAAAAATGATCGACAGACAAGCCATTAATATAACCGAAGAAAGAACTGCCTCTTTTCTGTTCGTAAGATTTACCAGTAATTGATAACCGCTTCTTCCTGCAGAATCTACAAAAAGTGGAACTGCGTAAGTTGCCGGGTGATCCAGACTGAAATTCTCTGAATGTACCGTAGTGGCTATGGAATTATTGAAGATCCCAAATTCAAATGCGGTCTTTAAATTTCTCTCTGCAAGCTGCTCTTCCAGTAATTCCCTGATCTTATCTTCCGAAACCCTGTTATGAATAGGAATTCTAACTACCAGTTCTGAAATCGCAGATCTAAGAATATCTTTCTCCACCTCTTCCATCCTGGAAAGTCTCTCAATATGCTCAATTCTCTGCCTTGCACTTAAATTCCCACCTTCAAGATTATTCTCCTGAACAATATCTGTCACCTTTTTATTGATCATTTTGGTGAACTTGATACTATCTTCAGCAAACTGTAAAAAACCTGAGGAAACCTTATAATCTTCTTCTAAAATGGTTTCAGAATTAAAATAAGTTTCGTTCCTGTTTTCGTCCTTGTTTGTGTAGAAATATTCAGTAAGCGTGCGGTCACTTAGCGTGCTATTGATACTATCCGGATTCTTGAACTGAAAATAGTAACGCTCAAATTCAGAATTCTGAATTTCTTCGGAAACCTTTATTAGTGCCTGTTTGGCGTTATAGGAGAATTGTTCTTCCCTGTCATCGATCGTACTTTTTATCCAATATCCCTGAACGAATATGATGCCTATTAAAGACAAGCTCATCAGCGCTACGAGAAGGACAAAAAGCTTCTTATTCATGCGGTCAAAAGTAATATTTTAACATTTAGAGCTTAAGCTGTTTAACCAAATGTTAACAGAACTTCCTTCAATTTTCGCGTGCTTTTAAGATTTGGATATGGATATCACTAACCTGTAGTTTAGTTTGCTGTAAATCCTTGTTTTCTATAAGAAAATCGGCCAGTTCAGCTTTCTTTTCATCAGGCCACTGGTGACCCATTCTGGCTTCGATTTCCTCTACCGTACTATCATCTCTTTTCTGAAGTCTTCCAATTTTTAACTTATGTAGAGCAGTTACCAGTATGCTGAGATCGCATTTCTTATAACCTCCGGCTTCAAAAAGAATAGCTGCCTCGTAAATGATATATTCTGAAGTTTGCTTTGAAACCCAATCTTGAAAGTCGCTAGCAACTGCCGGGTGTATAATAGCATTCAGTTTTTCCAGCAGTTCCTTATCGTTAAACACTTTATTTGCGATATACTTTCTATCAGGAACTTTATCCTTGTATGCAGCTGCACCTAACAATTCGCTAACTTTTTCTCTTATATCTGAACTTTCTGCCAGCAATCTTTTCCCGGCATCGTCTGCAATATAGACCGGGATACCCAGATCTTTAAAAAAACCTGCCACCGTAGTTTTCCCACTTCCAATACCTCCGGTAAGTCCTACTATTTTCATCGTTTGATCACAAATTGAATCCTACGTTCATTTAACCGAATGTTGTTTACAAATTTCGGCTTGCTTTTGATCTGTGCGATCATATAGTCATCACCTTCCTTCACACTTTTATAATCACAGACTACGGAAAAATCAGAAGCTCCAACTTTTTCAAATTCTTCTAGGTTTACCTGGTAATACACGACAACAGACTTCGGGAAGTATGCCAGGTTAAGATTATCTGGAACGTTAATGACCTCTACCGGGATTTCAGCTTTTCCTTCAGTAAATTTTTCAACTTCCTGCGTATACCGTATGCTATTTTCATAGAAACTTAATTCACCATAGCCCGTAGTGTCCAGTTTAACACTCCCGTCAAGATCTGAATTTACATTCTGCAGTTTTTTCTTTAAAGTAGGTATCGAACTTAAATTGGCAATCACTTCTTCGGGTCCACTAACTTTTACTGAATCGGGAACCAGTTGAAGAGGCTCATCTGCCGAATAACCTACGGCGTAACTCACCTCAATATTCGAGATGATCTTCAGCATTTTTTCTTTCTTAAATTGAAAAGGAATCACGATCTCATTCTGGATGATCCTTGAATCTTCCAGGGTCACCTTCAGTTGCTGTTCAATCACCGTGATATGATTTTCAATAGAATAGATCAGGTTCTTATCATTTTCAGTAGCTTCGGAAAGATCTATATCAAGCTTTGGATTGAATATTTTATAATAATAGATACTGAAGCCATTATCCTGAAGTTGAAGATCCACATGATCGGGTCGCTCTTCAGAAATACTTTTATCCAGGGGAACATTGAGATAATTAACCGGAACTTCGATCACCTGAGTATACGTCTTAGAAAACTGTACCAGCACCCACACGATCGCAGAAAAGATCAGGAAAAAACCGAATGTCTTTATGCTTGATTTCTTGAACCTTCTTCTTCTATTCCTGGTTGCCATGCTTTTTGAAAAATAATTGTGGAAATGCTTCTTCCGGTTCCTGCTTCTGAATATTTATATGAAAATTGGACACTATAAAACCATAGCCATATCCTGAAAACTGGATAATCACCGCTTTTACAGCCAATAATCCAATATATAGACTTTTATTTCGTATCGCTGCATCCACAGCAATAATTAGGAAATAAATAAGATAACAGCCTGTAAAGAAACTAAAACCCGCATATAAAAAGATGATAGAGAGTATGAGTCCTATCATGAATAATGAAGGAAACCAATAAGTGATCTTCGCAGATCCAGGATGCCATTTGTTCAAAACTGGCCGCACCATCCCGAACTTCTTAACTTGTACAAAAAACTTTTTCCAGTCTATTCGTCGTTTATGAAATACCCGCGCCTTCGGGATCAAACAACTTTTAACCCCCGATTTCTCTAACCTCAGGCTCAAATCTGGATCTTCTCCGGGATGTATTCTACCAAATCCATCACTGATTTCAAATGCCTTCTTGCTTAAGCCCATATTGAAACTGCGGGGCTGGAATTCATCTACAGCTTTCTTTCCTCCGCGTATTCCACCAGTGGTAAACAAAGATGTCATACTGTAATCTATAGCCTTCTGAGTGTTCGAAAAGGATTCATGAGCAGCATCTGGCCCTCCAAAACAATCGTAAAAACTGGAAGATAAAAATTGATGAACCTCTTCGAGATAATCTTCAGGCATCAGCACGTCTGAATCCAGAATTAGGAAATATGGAGCCTGGGCTTTTCTCATTCCATAATTCCTGCTATCGCCTGGCCCTGAGTTTTCTTTGTTGTAATAACTTAAAAATAATCGATCCTGAAACTCTGCAACAACAGCTTCCGAAGAATTTGTAGAGCCATCTTCAACGATCACCACTTCAAATGGAACCGGCGCACGCATCTTTAGCATGCTCTGCAATAACTCCCTGATCTCGTCAGGTCTGTTATAAACAGGGATCACAAATGAATATTCTGGCTGCATCTTGATTATTTAAAATAGAACTGCCGGAAGCCGAACATAATGTTCAGGTTCCGGCAGTTTATGTATGGACTTTAATTATTCTGAATCTTCAACGAAATTTTCCATGACCTCCTGGCTAACTCCCGTATTCGAGAATCCACCATCATGATATAGATTTTGAAGAGTTACCTTTTTAGTAAGATCTGAGAATAAAGTCAGGGTGTAATCTGCACACTCCAAAGCGGTGGCATTTCCAAGTGGAGACATTTTTTCTGCAAATGCAATAAAACCATCGAAGCCTTTAACTCCAGTTCCTGCTGTAGTTGGCGTTGGAGATTGAGAAATGGTATTCACTCTCACTTTTTTATCCTTTCCGAAGAAATAACCGAAACTACGCGCAATAGACTCCAGATATGCCTTGTTATCTGCCATATCGTTATAGTCCGGGAATACACGTTGTGCCGCCATATAACTTAGCGCTACGATGCTTCCCCACTCGTTCATGGCATCTTTCTTATACAATACCTGCATGGTTTTATGGAAAGAAACTGCAGAAACATCCCAACCTTTGGTCGTGAAGTCGTAGTTCATATCTGTATAATGTTTTCCTTTACGAACATTCACAGACATCCCGATAGAATGAAGAACGAAGTCGATCTTCCCTCCAAGGATCTCCATGGACTTCTCTACTAGGTTTTCAAGATCTTCTACTTTGGTAGCATCTGCAGGAATGATCTCAGAACCGGTTTTTTCAGCCAGTTGTTTAATACTTCCCATTCTCATTGCGATTGGAGCATTCGTTAGCACAAAAGTTCCACCTTCTTCGTGAACTCTTTCCGCTGTTTTCCAGGCAATTGAATTTTCGTCCAATGCACCAAATATGATTCCTCTTTTACCTTTTAGCAGGTTATATGACATGTGATTTAATTTTTGTGGTTGTTAAGCCTGTAAATATAGCAAAGTTGAAATAAATCCCCCGCCTTTTAAGCTTCAGATGATATGGTATCAATTCAACAGGGCTTTTGCATGTGCACGTGCAGAATCACTTCCGCTAGTACCTCCAAGCATCATCGCCAGTTCATCGATTCTTTGATCCTGTTCCAGTTTTACGATCTTAGTTTGAGTTGCAACCTCGCTGTCTTCTTTAAATATCTTAAAATGTGAACTTCCCTTACCGGCTATTTGTGGTAAATGGGTGATCGCGATCACCTGCATATTAGCACCCATTCTCGCTAGAATCTCACCCATTTTATGGGCAATATCACCAGAAACACCAGTATCAATTTCATCAAATATGATCGTTGGTAGTTTACTTTGTGCTGCAAGTATGCTTTTCACTGCCAGCATGATTCTGGAAAGTTCTCCACCTGATGCTGCTTTCTTGATCTCTTTAAAACTACCACCTTTATTCGCCGCCAGGAACCATTCGAGCTTATCACTCCCATTACTCAGGAATTCTGGTGTAGTACTAAGTTCTATGTTGAGCCTTGCATTCGGCATTCCCAGGTCTTTAAGTATGATTTCCGTTTGCTCTATAAATGCCGGGGTAATTTTTAAACGATTCTTATGTAGTTTTTCTGCAGTTGCAGATATAATGGTGAATTGCTTTTTGATCGCTTTCTCAGCTTCTTCCAAAGCGGCTTCCGCATTTTCTGTTACTGAAACTTTCTGCTGAAGATCTTCAGCTATTTGCAGTAGTTCTTCTACACTTTCAGCATTATGCTTTTTTTGTAAATTATAGATCACCTGCAATTGCTGATTCACCTTTTCCAGCTCTTCAGGATTTGCTTCCACAGCTTCCAGTGCATCTGTCATTTCTGCTTCAAGATCGTCTAATTCTATGATCGCGCTTTGTAGTCTTTCATGAAAATCATCATAGATTCCAGAGAATTTGGCGATTCTTGAAATATGGGATCGAGCCGACTTTAATGTCTCCAGGCTCCCTATTTCTTCCTGCTGAATTGAGCTTAAAGCAGCGCTAAGATTTTCAGTAAGTTCCTCTACATTGTTTAAAGCCTCATATCTTTCTTCAAGATCTTCCAGCATTCCTGATTTTAAACCTGCTTCTTGCAGTTCATTCAGAAGAAAAAGATTGTAATCGTATTCTTTCGATGCTTGCGCCTGTTCTTCTTTAAGCTCTTCAAATCTCTTCTGAAATTTACGATACTCCTTTAATTCGGCTTTATACTGAAGTATACTTGCTTCATTTTTCGCGATCGTATCAATGACATTAAATTGATAATCGACATTTCCCAGACTTAGGGTCTCATGCTGACTATGAATATCGATAAGGGAAGTTCCCAGCTTCTGCAAAGAAGTAATCTTTACCGGTGTATCGTTGATAAACGCACGGGATTTCCCGGAAGGTAAAATTTCACGCCGAATGATACTGGTTTGCTCATAATCCAGATCCTCTTTTTCAAAGAATTGCTGTAACTCATAATCTTTGATACTAAAATGACCTTCGATAACGCATTTCTTCTCAGTATTTCTAATACTACTGAAGTCTGCGCGATCTCCCAGCAACAACCCAAGTGCACCAAGCATGATAGATTTACCGGCACCGGTTTCCCCGGTTATGATCGTAAAACCAGATTGAAGATCCATCGTGATATCTTCAATAAGCGCGTAATTCTTTATGGAAAGAGATGTAAGCAATTCGGTTAAAATTTGTGCTAAATATACGAGAGAAAATACTCGTAATCAACCAAAATTCCTACTGAATATTTCGCCAGCTACGGGCATACCTGGCTGCGATATTATTCAGTGTTTGGATAAGTTCATTCTTCGCAGGATAAGCCGGCCCTCCGGTATAGACAGAAGCAATCTCATCTGCCTTGGAGTCAAAGAAAGCACGAAGCAACAAAGAGTTATTTCTGCGATTGTTCATCACTTCCAGCTTATTCAAAGATTCGGCAATTGCAGTTTTCCCGGCCATTAAATCAGCGTGCATGACATCGAGACCTAACCTGTGATAATCGTAAAGTGCTTCCCGGTATTCTGCATAGGTGTTCGCTAGTAAATCTGCATTCAGCCTGAAACGCGAACGTTGACCGTCTGAGCCTCTCCAGCCTTGGGAGTTTCCCTGCTGGGCAGTTGTAACGATCCTGTTGGCTTCCTCGAAGAAAGCTGTTCCACCTTCTGGAGCAAAGGTATCTGCATCAAGTCCAAGAATGGTATATACGTAAAAGGAAATTACAGAAACCAGATTATTAGTGTAAGTATTCTGACTATAATTTAAAGGCTGATACTCCCGGTAACTAAAACTGAATTGTTCGTCATTAAAATTAAAAACCGGAGTGATCATACTGGTTCCATAAACCGGTCTGGAAGATTGGATCTGGATAGTGCCATTAAAGCTCTCTCCTTCAAAACTATTAATCGTAATGAACATGCTACAATTAATACGTTCATGATCCTGTAAGCGTCTGTCTGTCCAGGTAGTCTGGTTAATAAACTCATTCAGCGATCTTTCCAGCGTCTTAAATACAGAAAGATTGGCCTGCCCTGTTTGCTCTGCGTTCACCACTACCTCGCAACTTAATTGCTGTGCAATTCCCGAATAGGAAATTATGGTGAACAGTACTAGAAAGGCAATTCTACGCATGATACATTTTAATTATTTCTGTAATGATATCCTGAGCAACTTCGGTTTTACTTTTAAGGTCAAATTCCAGTTTTCTATCTGGATAAATGATCCTGATCTTATTGGTATCTCCTTTAAAACCTGCACCGGTATCCTGAAGGGAATTTAAGACAATAAAATCTAGATTTTTCTTTTCCAGCTTTTTTCTTGCATTCTCTTCCTCATTATTGGTCTCTAAAGCGAAACCTACCAACTTCTGATCTTTCTTAATAGCTCCCAGAGAAGCAAGAATATCTTCAGTTTTGGTTAATTCCAGGTTTAGGGAAGGATCGTTCTTTTTGATCTTTTGATCTGCAACTGTCTTAGGCCTGTAATCGGCTACAGCTGCCGCAGCAATAAAAACATCGGTGTTTTCAAACTCCGCATGAGCAGCTTCGTACATATCCCTGGTACTTACAACTCTTTTAAGTTCAATATTAGCATGCGAGATATCAAGATGTGTAGGACCTGCAATTAATACAACATCAGCGCCAGCTTCTGCCGCCTTTAAAGCAATTGCGAAGCCCATTTTGCCACTGGAATGATTTCCAATAAATCGTACAGGGTCTATGGCTTCATAAGTTGGTCCTGCAGTAATTACAATTTTCTTGTTCCGAAGTGGAAGATCTTTAGACAGATGATCTTCAATAAAGCTAATGATCTCTTCTGGCTCTGCCATTCTACCTTTTCCTGAAAGTCCGCTAGCCAGTTCGCCCGTTCCTGCAGGAATCATGATATTTCCATATTCCTGTAGCGTTTCAAAACTTTTGGCAGTAGATGGATGTTTATACATGTCAAGATCCATTGCCGGAGCAAAGAAAACTTCACATTTAGCTGAAAGATAAGTAGCAAGCAATATGTTATCGCTGTTCCCCGAAGCCATTTTAGAGAGAGTGCTCGCTGTGGCTGGGGCTAAAAGCATGAAATCGGCCCAAAGGCCGAGTTCCACGTGGTTGTTCCATTGTTCATTCTCATCCTCTTCACTAGTAAACGAAGAATAGACTTCATTCTTGGAAAGAGTTGAAAGTGTAAGCGGAGTGATAAATTCTTTTGCAGCCTGGGTCATAACAACCCTCACCTCTGCACCAGACTTCACAAATAGCCGTACCAGTGAAGCAGTTTTGTAGGCAGCAATACCTCCGGTAATGCCGAGTAAAACTTTTTTGCCTTGAAGTACAGACATATCAGTTAACCGATTCTATTCTTCGGTTTCCATAGTGTTTCTCCAGTAGATCTTGTCATCAAGCCACTCCTGGATCGCAAGTGATTGCGGTTTTGGTAGTTTTTCGTAGAATTTTGAAACCTCGATCTGCTCTTTGTTTTCAAAAATCTCGTCAAGAGAATCGTTATAAGTGGCGAACTCATCAAGCTTTTCTAGAAGCTCTTTTTTGATCTCACCATTAATCTGTCCAGCTCTTTTCGCTACGATAGATATCGCCTCGTAAATGTTTCCGGTAGGTGCATCTACTTCATTTTTGTTGATAGTAGTTGTGTTAACCGGGGCATCAATTTTTTTAAAATCCATCATTCCTTTATTAAAAATTCTCTAACCTTTTATCAATTTCCATCATGGAAGTCTCAGAGTCCTGAGTAAACTCTCCTTCTGGATAGTATTTATTGTAGGAATTATAAAATTCCCTGGCATTTTCAAGTCTTTCCTGCATCAAAACTTCAAAACTATTGATCGCCAGCTGGTAAGCTGAATCGTATCGATAGTAATATGCAGCTTCTCTAAACGGAGATCCAGGATATTCTGCAATGAAGTTATTGAAAGAGGCGATTGCCGCCTTATAATATCTGGTCTTGTGATACTGCTTTGCGATCTCGTATGCTTTCTTCTCCAGCTTCACTCGCAACTCTGTCGCGTAATCATTTGCTGAATCTACAAATTCTCCTTCCGGATACTTATTTAGATAAACCTGAAGTTCTTCGATCGCTTTTCTGGTATCGGTTTGGTCCAGGTTAAAGCGCGGAGAACGATTGTAATAGCTAACCGCCGATTTATACTCGGCCTCTTCTACCTTCTGGCTATTTGGATACAATTGTACAAAACGTTCAAAATTGAAAGGCGCATTATAATAATCACCTAATTGGTAATACGTATCTCCAAGAATGTAAACAAGGCGTTCACCCTGAGGTTTTCCTCGATACTCCGGCTCGATCTGCTCCAATAATCGCAAAGCCTTACGTAGCTTTCCATTATCGTCTTCTTCTTTACCTTCGGTATATAATTCCTCTGCAGCCGTATATTTAGGCGCAGTTTCCTCATTTTTAAGCAATGACTGATATTCACTACAAGATATAGTGACCATCAACAGGCCTAGAGCGAGAATTCCTTTTTTCATGATACGTAAAAACATCTGGCAAAAATACATTTTTTGTTAGTATAAAAAAAACTTTCCTAATCTACTCAAATAACCCTGTTTACGGGCATTTATTGTATCAGGAAAGTCTTTTAAAATTTATTTTTACTTCAGTTTAGACTAGAAACTTTCAACGAAGGCTGAAATTCTAGTATATAGACCATCGGTCGCTTCTACTAAAGGTAGTCGCAAATTATTTTTAACCAGAGATCTTTTATGTAGCATAGCTTTGATTCCAGCTGGATTGCCTTCAGCAAAGATCATGTCAATGGAAGGTGCTATGCGGTAATGTAATTTGTAAGCTTCTCTAACTTCTCCTTTTAATCCCAGACGTACCATTTCTGAAAATTCTTTAGGCAAGCCCTGACCAATTACCGAGATCACACCTTTCCCGCCAGCCAGTGTCATTGGTAAGGTGATCATATCATCTCCTGAAATAACAAGGAAATCTTCAGGAACAAGTGAGATCAATTTCATAGCCTGCACCATATCTCCAGCGGCTTCTTTTACACCAATGACATTTTTAAAATCTCTGGCGATCCTGTTGATGGTTTCCGGCAGGATGTTACTTGCAGTTCTACCCGGTACATTGTATAGAATAACCGGTAGTGGTGAAGCTTCAGCTACTGCCTTAAAATGACGGTAAATTCCTTCCTGTGTCGGTTTGTTGTAAAATGGAGATACTGATAGTATTGCATCAAAACCTTCCAGATCTTCTGAGATAAGTTCTTCAACGAGCCCCGCCGTATCATTACCTCCCATTCCAAGTACTAAAGGTAGTTTACCCTGGTTTGCCTCTTTGATCACAGTTTTTACAAGCTCCTTTTCTTTCTTACTAAGGGTTGCACTCTCTGCAGTGGTCCCTAGAACCACCAGGTATTCGATCCCATTTTCTATCTGATCCTTCACTAATGCTGAAAGAGCGTTTGTATCTACACTAAGATCATCATTAAAAGGAGTAACCAGCGCTACTCCGGTACCAATAAAAGCTTCCATTACTTTTTATTTTTTAATATTTTATAATACCTGATCAATTCTGCTTCAAGAAGAGAAGGATCATTTTCAAAAATTTCTACATCCAGGATCGAAAAAGGATCCGGGGATTTACCAATCAAAAATGTTGCCCCAGATCTTAAAGCCACATAATTTGAAAGCAAAGTTTCTTCGCCGCTTATAACGATCGCTGATCCAAATTCATATTCCAAAAGCGCCAGCAGATCCTTGTTTTTAATTTCGCCATCAAGACCTAAGTCTTTAAAACTAACTTGCCACAGATCTTTATCATCTAAATCACGAACACTTCCGCAGATCACAACATCAAAAGCATTTGCAGGCAGACCTAAACTTTTCCAAAGATTCTGAAGATTCTTATAGACTTCAAAATTATCTTCAGAAATAACCAGCAATACCCGGTTTGAAGTATTCGTAGCAAATTGCCTCTTCTTCTTCAGTTTATCAATGGCTTTCTTTAGCTGAACCGATTTTATTTTATTCGTGATCATTCAATGATTTCGGAGGGCAAATGTAAATAATTTCTATAAGCAAACTATGTCTTGAGGTGGCTTCCGAAGACAAGATTCTGCAGATTAAACAGCTTTCTATAATTTGTAAAATTTTAAACCAATGATGCAAAGCCTGAAAAGCTATTTTCCATGGCAGAAGAAAAGAAAGCAAGGAATAATGATGGATAGGTTTACACGCACTCTTTGAGTAAAGTCATAACTTAAGAATGAAGGTCTTGGAAATTCAACAGCACTAACTACGAACCAAATCTTTATAATTTTTCGCTTATAAATAACCTGAACACATGACTCACCGGCTAATCTTGTTATATTTGAAAAGTAATGCGAAATGGAATGAAACACCTTACCACGATCATATTTGCTTCAGTACTAATGCTGAGCTCCTGTAAAACTGAATTCAAACATTTAGAGCAGGTAGATGGAAAAAGAATTGCTGTGGACAATAGTATTGAAGAAGATTCAGAGATTGCTGAATTTATCGCTCCATACAAGGAACACCTTAACGAAACTCTTGATTCACCTCTTAGCTACAACCCTTCATTTCTTTCCAAAAGCGACGGAGACCTCAATACGGCTATTGGCAACCTGATGGCAGATGCACTGATGGAACAGGTGAACCCTGTATTCGAAAAAAATACCGGAAACAGTATAGATATGGTTTTACTGAATCATGGTGGAATACGTGCAGAAATTCCTGTTGGAAATGTTAACACCCGGACTGCGTACCAGATAATGCCCTTTGAAAATGAAGTGGTCATCGCTGAGCTGAAAGGTGAAAAAATGCTGGAGATGATGGATTACCTCAGCAAAGCCAAAACTGCACATCCGGTAAGCGGAATCAGGATTATCGCTGACGGCAGTTATATGATCAAAAATGTGACGATCAACGAACAGCAGATTTTAAAAGACAGCACCTATTTTGTTGCGACATCAGATTATCTAGTTGGTGGTGGTGATAACATGAAATTCTTCGCCGATCCTGTAAGTATCCATTCCAGTGAGTACAAGATTCGCAATGTGATGATAGACTACTTTAGTAAAACTGATACGATTAGAAGTGTGATCGATGATCGCTATATAAGACAGTAACATGAAGAGAAGAGATTTTATTCAGAATACGGCTGCCGCAACAGCATTAGTGAGTCTGGGCGGACTATCAGCTTTATCATTTAAACCTGAAAGACAACAGATCACGATCCTGCATACCAATGATGTACATAGCCATATTGAGGCGTTTGGTCCAGATGCAGGTAGAAATGCGAATCTTGGAGGCGTTGCCAGAAGAGCTACTCTGGTAGAGAAAATCCGTAGAGAAAACCCTAATACATTGTTGCTGGATGCCGGAGATATTTTCCAGGGCACTCCCTACTTCAATTTCTATGGTGGTGAACTGGAATTCAAATTGATGAGCATGCTAAAGTATGATGCTGCAACTCTTGGAAACCACGATTTTGATAATGGGATCGACGGTTTATATGCCCAGCTACCACATGCAGAGTTTCCCTTTGTAATATCAAATTATGACTTCAGCAATACCATCATGGATGGGAAAACTGATAAGTTCCGCACTTTCACTAAAGATGGTATAAAGATCGGCGTTTTTGGCGTTGGGATCGAATTGCAGGGATTGGTAAGCAACAAACTTTACAAGGAAACTGAATATTTAGATCCAATCGAGATCGCTACCGATATGAGCCGGATTCTTAAGGATGAAGAAAATTGTGACCTGGTAATTTGTCTGTCACATCTTGGCTACAAATATTCATCTCAAAAGATCGGGGATATTAAACTGGCGAGAGCTACAGAAAACATTGACCTTATCATTGGAGGACATACCCATACGTTTCTTGATAAACCGACTGTGGAAACCAATAAGGCAGGAAACCCAGTCCTAGTGAACCAGGTTGGCTGTTATGGCGTGTATCTGGGCAGAGTTGATTTCTTCTTTCAAAATGGAAAAAAATCTTCCGCAGACGGTGTAAAGCTTGCGGTATAATTATTTTATTGGAAAGTCGAAATATTGATAAGGAAAGGGTTCGGCATTTAGAGTATAATGCCACCATTCTTCAGAATAACTTCGGAAACCATTTTTAAGCATCACTGTTCTTAAAAGCTCCCTGTTTTCTTTTTGTTCTGAAGTGACCGAAGTTGAACGATGATGAGATATTTCTCCGAAAAAATCGTAGGCACCACCCATATCCAATTCCTTACAGGTGTTCGCGTTTACCAAAGTAAGATCTACAGTGCCACCCCTGGAATGTCCAGATTTTGAGGCGATATACCCAAGTTCGAACAGCCTGCTTTTTTTAACATCAGGATAAAATTCATTTTTTGCCAGGGTATCCCCGGGTTTTCGAGCCCATACTACAAACTCATTAACGGCAGTCTGAGGTCGGTAAGCATCGAAAACCTTTAGCATCAAATCCTTCTGAATAAGTTCTTGCTGTACATTTTTTAAGGCTTCCGCAGCTTTTGTCGTCAGAATGATCCGCGCTGACTCATATCCGGGAACTGGTCTTCCTGTAAAATTATGCTCACCTGCATAACGTACTTCTTCGATCGCAAATGGTAGCACGTCTTTCAGGTATACAAAATCTTCAGGGATGGACTGTGCCCTGCAAAAGAAACCAGTTTGCATAAAAATCAGAAGAAAGAAAAACTTTTTCACAGCATTCTATTTATCTAGCATAGCCAGAAATCCATCTTCACTCAACATTTGAGTACCCAGTTTTTCTGCCTTGGCAAGCTTACTCGGCCCCATGTTTTCACCAGCCACCAAATAGTTAGTTTTGGACGATATCGAACTGGAAACTTTTCCGCCGTTATCTTCAATGAGCTTTTTTAGATCATTTCTGGAAACCTTGTTAAAAACTCCGGAAATTACAAACGTGTTCCCTTCCAGGATACTGGTTTGATTCGCCAGTTTCTCTGCGGAAATTTCCATTTGTATTCCATATTCCCGAAGTCGCTCCACATTCTTCCTGTTTTCAGCATTACTGAAGAAATCACCAACGCTCCAGGCAATACGTTCACCAATTTCATCAATATTCTCCAACTCTTCTTTGCTGGCAGCCATCAAAGCTTCAACCGATTTAAAGTGTTTGGCGAGTTTCTTAGCTACCGTTTCTCCTACATATCTAATCCCTAGTCCGAATAAAACTCTTTCAAATGGGATCTCTCTGGATCTTTCTATACCGGTAATAAGATTCTCTGCCGACTTTTCCGCCATTCTTTCTAGCGGAAGAATATCCTCTTTCTTGAGCGTATAAAGATCTGCATAATTATGAATGAGCCTAGCGGTAACTAGCAAAGCAACAGTTTCTCCTCCAAGACCTTCTATATCCATCGCCTTTCGGGATATATAATGCTGAATTCTACCTATGATTTGCGGAGGACATCCATTGGTATTTGGACAATAATGCTGCGCTTCCCCTTCATTCCGTATAAGTTCTGTATCACACTCAGGACAGCGAGAAGCATATGCTGTAGGACTGGAATCAGGGTCGCGCTGCGCAAAATCTACACCTACGATCTTCGGAATAATTTCTCCGCCTTTTTCAACGTATACGGTATCTCCTTCCCGGATGTCAAGCTTTTCAATTTGATCTGCGTTATGCAAGGATGCACGACGTACTACCGTCCCGGCGAGTTGCACAGGCTGCAGGTTTGCGACAGGTGTGATCGCGCCAGTTCTTCCAACCTGGTAAGTGATTTTATCCAGTGTGGTAGATTCCTGTTCTGCCTTGAATTTGTAGGCAATTGCCCAACGCGGAGATTTAGCCGTGTGGCCAAGCTCATCCTGTTGATGGAGATCATTTACTTTAATCACCACGCCATCTGTTTCATATGGAAGATCATGACGGTGCTTATCCCAATAATTAATATATTCAAAAACCTCCTCAATAGATGATTTCAATTCTGATTCTGCCGGAGCTTTAAAACCCCATTTCCTGGCCATTTCCAGACCTTCGTATTGTGATTTGATATTCAGATTATTTCCAACGATGCTGTAAAGCAAACATTCCAGCGGGCGACGAGCCACCTCGGCACTATCCTGTAGTTTCAAACTTCCGGAAGCTGTATTTCTTGGATTTGCGTAGGGTTCTTCCCCGGCTTCCACTCTCTCAGCATTCATTTTCGCAAAACCTTCATAAGGCAAAACGATCTCTCCCCGAATATCGAAACGTTCCGGGAAATCACCCTTCAGTTTTAATGGAACCGAGCGAATCGTCCGAACATTACTGGTAACCTCATCACCCTGAAATCCATCACCACGTGTTAACGCACGGGATAATTTACCGTTTTCATAAGTAAGGCTTATAGAAGCACCATCATATTTTAATTCGCAGACATAAGATATATCGCCATCCACGCTTTTACGAATACGTTTCTCCCAATCTTCCAGTTCTTCTTTTGAATAGGAATTTGAAAGCGAATACATACGTTGATCATGAACGATGGTTTCAAAGTTTTTGGTAACCGTACCACCCACGCGTTGAGTAGGTGAATTTTCATCGAATAGATCTGGATTTTGATCTTCCAGCTGCTGCAATTCCTTCAGCTTCATGTCAAAATCATAGTCACTTATTTGAGGCTTGTCCAGCACATAATAATTGTAATTATGCTGTTGTAATTCTTCTCTTAAAGCCTTTATCTTTTTTTCCGCGTCCATATTCTCTTTTTCTTATTCGGAAATTGTTACTGTATCATTCTCGAACTTCAGCTGAAATTTATCATTTTCATGCTCGAAGTCCAGTTTAAAATCTGAAGGATCTGCGTTATCATTGGTAGGAAACCACTCCTTATTATGCTTGTTTACGACAATAAATAAGCCTGAATCTTCTCCAATTGCGCAAAAATGCTCGTAATCTCCGTCATATTTATGCAGATCACTTTCAACATTCAATTGCTTAAAAACTTTCTTGATATTAGATGTCGCCATACCTATCTCTGCAATTCCTACGATATTTTCAGCAGTAAAAACTCCAAGCTCAGGTTTGCTAAAATTTCTGCGAGAGATAAACTCTACAATGTTTCGATCTTTATCATAAAAATAAACCGACTTCGCATTCCAGTTACTGAAATCGATGATCTGCTCATCATTATACTTTAGAACCGGAACTACTGTTTTCAACCAGTTAAGCGCCTCCTGTTCCTGCTCATCTGGTATATGAAAAGCGAAGTGCGTTGGCACACTATTTTCCCTAAATTCGAATCTTAGAATTGAAAATCCGCATTGTACTTCAAAACTATCTTCTTCATAATTGATAATCTCCATTCCAAGATCATCTTTGTAAAATGAGTATTGACGTGCGACATCTGAAGTGTATAGACAAAGTTTATGGATCTTCATATCAGGTTTGGTTTTTATTCATCCATTTAGGAACTGGCCTGGCTTTATAATTATGCATCAGCTTCAGTAATTCTTCCATATTATCAGCCACCAGTAAGATCTCAAGATTCTCCTCTTTCAGCAGACCCTTGGCGGTCATTTTTTTAAGCATACTAAGAAGGTCGTCATAGAATCCATTAATATTCAGCAAACCAATAGGCTTACGATGCAAACCAAGCTGAGCCCAGGTAACGATCTCGAATAACTCCTCCAGCGTACCAAAACCTCCGGGCAAGGTGATAAAAGCATCGCTAAGTTCGTTCATGGTCAATTTACGCTCGTGCATATCCTTAGTAGTAATTAACCTGTCCAAACCTGTATGCACTACCTCCTTGGTCTTTAAAAATTCCGGAATAACTCCGGTTGCGAATCCTCCGTTTTCCATGACTCCTTCGGCAACCTGACCCATTAAACCCAATTTACTGCCACCATAGATAAGCCGAATATCTCTCCTTGCGAGCTCTTCGCCTACTACGCGGGCTGTTTTAAATATTTCTGGATCTACTCCGTCGCTACTCGCGCAGAAGACCGCTACATTTTCAATAATGTTATAATTCTCCTCCATTAGTTCTAATTGCTTTTAGCATTCGGTCGTTCCCAAAAATATCCTTTTTTAATTCTGCTTCAAAACCAAATCCCTGTACTAACTGCAAAGTTTCTTCACCCAGATACTGGTTGATCTCGAAATATAAACTCCCGCCAATTTTGAGGTTTTTTGCAGCCAGTTCGCTTATTTTCCTGTAAAAAATGAGTGCATCTTCATTGTTCACATATAATGCAAGTGCAGGCTCGTGATCAAGCACATTGGAATGCATCTCCTTCTTTTCCAGATTACGCACATAGGGCGGGTTGGAAACGATGAGATCATATTCCTGCTCCAGATCTTCAGTTTCCAGAATATCCTTCAATTGAAAATTTACGTCTACGTCATTGATCTTAGCATTAAAAACAGCAATTTTTAATGCTTCTTCTGAAACGTCCCAGGAATGTACTTCCGCAGTATTTAAATTTTTCGCCAGGCTTACCGGGATACAACCACTACCCGATCCAATATCCAGGATCCTGATGGATTTCTCTTCCGAAGCAAGGTCCTCAAGAATCCATAATACCAGCTCTTCAGTTTCCGGTCTGGGTATAAGTACATCCTTGCTTACTTTGAACCTGAGTCCGTAGAATTCTGTCTCTTCCAGAATATGTTGAATAGGCTCATATTTCTTTAGCCTCAGTAATGTCTCCTTAAATTGCTCCCTTTGCGCTTCTGAAAGCTCATATTTAGGTTCGAGCGCCAGGTTAATTCTTGTTTTTCCCAGATAATGCTGCGTCAATAAAAAATAGAAGGATTGCACTTCAGTTTCAGGATAAAAATCTGAAAGTTCTTCAAAAAATACTTTTTTAAAATCTGATAATTGCATCAATTTTCCGGCTTTACAGATCTCTAAGCATATAAACTGTACAGTTGTAATGACCGGTATCACCTACGGGCTTTTCCACAGTTTCAAATCCGCTCTTATGATAAAGTTTACGAGCATTTTCCATGTAGGGAAGTGTTTCTATATAACATTTCTCAAAAGAATGCTGCCTGCCAAAATCCATACAGGTATTGATCATTTTCGTCCCAATTCCTCTACCCCGTGCTTCAGGCAGGAAATACATTTTCTGAAGTTCACAAATGGGTTCTTCAGTTCCTCTTAAAGCAGCAATGCCAGCTCCACCAATAACCTTATTGTTCTCTTCGACTATAAAATATGCCTTTCTATCACCGTCATATTCCGCAGTCATATCGTCCAGAGCTTTGTCCTCATACGCAGTTCCAACCTTAGGAACTCCCATTTCCACCAACACACTTTGGATTAAATGCTTAACCTGCTGATTATCTTCGGCTTTAATTTCCCGAATTTTCCATGTATCCATTCTGCCTAATTAATTCTATTTTTGTGCTGTGAATATACACGAAAAATACATTAAACGCTGTATACAACTAGCCGAAAACGGGCTTGGAAGCACCTATCCCAATCCGCTGGTAGGCAGCGTGATCGTTCATAAAGACAGGATTATTGGCGAAGGATGGCACCAGAAAGCGGGAGAAGCTCATGCCGAGGTAAATGCTATTAATTCGGTGCAGGATCAGGAGCTCTTAAAAGATTCCACTATTTATGTAAGTCTGGAACCCTGCAGTCATTTTGGAAAAACTCCACCCTGCAGTGACCTTATAATCGATCGGGGAATCCCAAAGGTTGTGATTGGTACGATGGACCCATTTGCAAAAGTTGCTGGCCGCGGAATTAAGAAATTACTGGAGGCTGGAAAAGAAGTTCAGGTTGGGATTCTTGAAGAGGAATGTAATGCGCTCAACAAACGGTTTTTTACTTTCCACAAAAAACAAAGACCTTACATTATTCTGAAATGGGCCCAGACCCGGGACCTGTTTCTCGCTCCTAAAACTAAAGACACCAATCGACCGGTATGGATTTCGAACAGGTATAGCAAACAGCTGGTGCATAAATGGCGTAGTGAAGAAAGCGGGATCCTGGTAGGTACGGGAACTGCAAAGGCAGATGATCCTCGCTTAGATGTTAGAAACTGGTCGGGAACTCCGCCTGTTCGACTGGTTATTGACAGGGAATTGAAACTTCCCAAAGATCTGGCACTTTTCGATCTCACAATTAGAACGATCGTTCTAAATGAAAAACTGAGTGTAAAAGAACAAGAAAACCTTGTTTATCAGAAGATTGAATTTTCAGAAAATATCGCCGAGGAAATTTGCACAATCTGCTATGAACAGGAGATCCAATCGCTTCTCGTGGAAGGTGGAGCCAATATTTTAAAGCAATTTATAACTTCAAACCTTTGGGATGAAGCGCGTGTTTTTACAGGTGACAACTACTTTGGTGATGGTGTTAAAGCTCCGAAACTAGATTTAAAACCAGCTTCTACACATCAAATTGAAGCAGATCTTTTAGAAATCTTCAGAAATAACGACAATGATTAAGACCATAATATTTGATTTCGGGGATGTGTTTATCAATCTCGATAAAGCTGCAACTCAGCAAAACCTGAAGCAGATACAGATAGAAGAATTGCCAGAACATATACATAGCCGCAATCGAGATTACGAACAAGGATTTGTAACCTCAGACGAAATATCAAACATCTACCGAACTGAATTTCCACAATTACAGCATTCAGATTTTCTAAATTCCTGGAATTCAATTTTGCTGGATTTCCCGGAATACCGACTTCAGTTTCTTCAGAAATTAGCAAAAAAAAAGAAGTTTGAACTCATTTTACTGAGCAATACCAATGAAAATCATATTGAAAATATAAAGTCAAGAATTTCATTTTTCGAGGAGTTTAAAAGCTGTTTTGATGCATTTTACCTATCACACGAAATAGGAATGCGCAAGCCGAATCCTGAGATATTTGAATTTGTGCTTGAGCAACATAAGCTCAATGCAGAGGAATGCCTGTTTATAGATGATACTGCTGAAAATACCCAGGCTGCGGCCGCATTGGGAATGCACGTATGGAATCTTGAACCAACCCGCGAGGACGTGATCGATCTATTCACCACTAAAAAAGAACTATTTTGATCTACCTGCTTTTAAGCGTTCTTTCTTCCACGATCATTTTTATCGTATTCAGACTTTACAAAAAATACGAGGTAAATACATTGCAGGCGATCGTAATCAATTATTTTATCGCCTGTGCTGTAGGATTTTTTGGATTTATTGAAGGCTCAGATTTTACTGAGGTTCCTTCTGAAAAATGGTTTCCCGGGGCTTTGATGCTTGGAGTGCTATTTATCACCGTTTTTAACCTCGCAGCGATCACCACCCAGAAAAGCGGACTATCAGTAGTAGCAGTAGCCACCAAGATGTCGGTCGCTATTCCTGTTTTCTGCGGAATATTCCTCTACAATGAAAGCACCGGAGTACTGAAGATTGCCGGAATTTTACTTGCATTAGTGGCAGTATACCTAACCTCCATTAAAACCAAAGATGGAATTAGTATAAAATGGCAAAATCTTATTTTTCCACTGCTCGTATTTCTGGGAAGCGGAATTATTGATACCAGTTTAAAATTCCTCGAAACCAATTATGTGTCGAAAACCGATGTAGGCCTGTTTAGTTCGACCATCTTCGCAACGGCTGGATTTCTGGGTGTGCTGGTGATGATTTACCAGGCGGTTCGGGGCGAGTTAAAATTTCAGTTTCAAAATTTACTTGGCGGCATAGCATTGGGAGTACCAAATTACTTCTCGATTTACTTCCTTGTTCTGGCATTGCGCAGTGAAGGATACGAGAGCTCAACTATATTTACGATCAATCACGTGAGTATAGTCGCACTTTCAACAATCGTGGGAATCGTGCTTTTTAAAGAAAAACTTATTCGGAAAAACTGGATAGGCCTTATTCTAGCTATGATTAGTATAATTCTAGTAGCGAATTCAGCCATATGAAAGACACATATCAAACTATTACTGAAGCCTCCCCGGAAGTATTATTTAAGGATCGTAATTCTAAATTCTTTGGATATGCATTTCCAATTAAAACTGAAGAAGAGGCGGCAAAACATCTGGAAGAATTACGTGCATCCCACCACAAAGCGAGACACTGGTGTTACGCCTGGCAAACAGGTAAAGCCGAAGAAGATCACCACTATCGTGCAAATGATGATGGAGAGCCATCAAACTCAGCAGGAATGCCAATCTATGGGCAGATACAAAGCTTTGATGTCACCAATATTCTCATAGTCGTAGTTCGATATTTCGGCGGAGTAAAGTTAGGAGTTGGCGGACTCATTAATGCCTATAAAACTGCAGCGCAAATGGCTCTGGAATCTTCAAATATTCTGAAGCGAACGATCGACGAGGTTTTCGTAATAAAATTTGATTATCCCGAAATGAACAAAGTCATGCAGGTGATCAAAAAAAACAATTTGAACGTCATTGACCAAAAACTGGAACTGGATTGCAAAATATATATTGCGGTTCGAAAAAGTGATGTCGAAAGCATTTATACTAAGTTCGACAATACCTATAAAGTTGAGATTTCAGGATTGGAAGATCAATAACCAAGTGCCTCTAACATATATTTTGGACACCTAACCGGCTTCCTCGTTTTGGCATCCATAAACACGAGTACAGTGTAGCCAGTAGTTACCAGATTTCCCTGTTCATTGTAGAGAGAATAGTCAAAGATAATTTTAACATTTGGCTCTTGGCGAAGGCGCGTTTCTATCCTGATATTTTCATCAAAAGTAACCGGTTTGTGATATTTTAAATTTAATTCGAATACCGGCAACATTATCCCTTCCTCTTCCATACTTTTGTAAGAGATGCCAAGTGTATCTAGCCAGTTAAGTCTAGCAATTTCAAGGTATTGCGGATAAATACTATGATGTACCACTCCCATTTGATCGGTTTCGGCATATCGTACTTTAACAGAAGTTTCGTGTGATTTCATGTAATTTTTGTCGCCTTTCACAGAAAGGTTTTTTATATTCAGGCTCAGAATCAAGTATGCAATAATTTTTCTTAAAATTCAACCCAAATTTGGTTTTTTTATTAGATAATTTGTTCACATATTTGCTTTGCTCAAGTTGGAGATCTGTATGCTTCATAAGCCACTTTAGAACTTTCTACTAACCTAAAATAACGTCTAACTAATAATGTCAAAAACTGCGCAATCGGTTTGGAATAACTGTCTGTCTTTTATTCAGGATAACATTACACCTCAAGCTTACAAAACATGGTTTGAACCTATCCAAGCAGTGAAACTAACGGATTGTGCCTTGAGTATCCAGGTGCCTTCTAAATTTTTCTACGAATGGCTGGAAGAACATTATGTGAAATTATTAAAGGTTTCCCTTACACGTGAACTAGGAGATAAGGCGAAATTGGTTTATGTGATCAAAATGGAGAATACCTATGGTAATAAGCTACCATTTACAGAGAAGATCCCAAGTACCCAAAGGTCGCATATGGCTTCTCAGGAAGTAGATGTGCCAGTAAAGAACAAAAGCCCGGAACTTAAGAATCCTTTCATTATTCCTGGAATTCGTAATGTTAAGATCGAATCTCAGCTGAATCCTAATTACAACTTTGATAATTTTCTTGAGGGTGAATCAAACCGACTTGCCCGTTCGGCTGGACTCGCTGTTGCGAATAAGCCCGGAGGGACTTCCTTTAACCCTTTATTGATATTTGGTGGTGTAGGACTCGGGAAAACGCATCTGGCGCATGCTATAGGCGTGGAGATCAAGGATAAATACCCGGAGAAAACAGTTCTTTATATTTCTGCGGAAAAATTTACCCAGCAATACATTGAATCTGTTAAGAAGAATAATCGTAATGATTTTATTCACTTCTACCAGATCATAGATGTACTGGTGGTTGATGACATTCAGTTATTATCTGGGAAAGCAGGAACACAGGATGTATTTTTCCATATTTTCAACCATTTACATCAAAACGGGAAACAGGTCATCTTAACAAGTGACAAGGCTCCGGTAGATATGCAGGATATTGAACAACGCCTGCTGTCAAGATTTAAATGGGGACTATCTGCTGAACTTCAAAATCCTGATTTTGAAACCCGCGTTTCTATTATTAAAAATAAACTTTATCGTGATGGTGTTGAGATGCCTGAAGATATCGTGGAATTCCTGGCTAATAATATCAAAACCAACATAAGGGAACTGGAAGGTGCAATTATTTCTTTAATTGCTCATTCCTCTTTCAATAAGAAAGACATCACTCTGGAACTGGCGAAAAAGATCGTAGATAACTACGTGAAAAACACCAAGCGTGAAGTTTCCATAGACTATATTCAGAAGGTTGTAAGTGATTACTTTCAAATGGATGTAGATACTTTACAATCCAAAACGAGAAAACGCCATATTGTACAAGCCAGACAACTGGCAATGTTCTTTGCGAAGAAATTCACCAAAGCATCACTGGCTAGTATTGGTTCTCAAATTGGAAGCAGGGATCATGCTACCGTTCTACATGCGTGTAAGACCGTAGATAATCTTGCCTCCACAGATAAGCAATTCAAGAAATTTGTTGAAGACCTCAACAAAAAGCTCACTCTATAAAATTATATGTTTATGAAAACCAGGGTATTGATGGTGTGTCTCGGGAATATCTGCAGATCGCCGCTGGCCGAGGGTATTCTTAAATCTAAAGTTGATCCTGAAAAGGTTTTTGTGGATTCCGCAGGAACCGGAGACTGGCATGTTGATTCTGAACCAGATAAAAGATCGATCGCCATTGCTAGTAAGAATGGTCTAGATATTTCTCAGCAAAGAGGAAGACAATTCAGTAAAAAAGATTTCCAGGACTTCGATCATATTTTCGTAATGGATAATTCCAATTTTAAGGACGTGATCGCCATGGCAGAAACTGATGAGGAACGCCAGAAAGTACATTTGATACTTGAGGAAATATTCCCTTCAGAAAATGTGGACGTTCCAGATCCATATCATGGAGGTGATCAGGGTTTTGAAAATGTATATATGATGCTGGATGAAGCAACAGATGAACTAAAAAGCAAACTTGAATCCGGCGAATTATGAGTTCTTATGCTTCAAATTCAGGTAAACTGTACCTGATACCAGTTGGTCTGGGCGCTTCAGACGCAAATAAAGTTTTCCCGGGTATCAATGCTGAAATCATTTCGAACATTGATGATTTCATTGTTGAGAATGAAAAGACTGCCAGAAGATTTATCAAAGAGATCCTTCCTGAAAAATCACAAGCCTCACTTAAACTTTCAGCTTTAAATAAATTTACAGAAGCCACAGAAATTCCAACATTTCTTGATGCTGCGAAAGCTGGAAAAGACATGGGACTCATGAGTGAAGCGGGATGTCCTGGCGTGGCAGATCCAGGCGCCGAGATCGTAAGACTGGCCCATGACGCCAACATTCAAGTTGTTCCCATGGTAGGTCCCAGTTCTATTCTACTTGCAATGATGGCTAGCGGAATGAATGGTCAAAGCTTTACCTTTAATGGCTATCTTCCTATCGATAAAAAAGAAAAGAAGAACGAACTCAAAAACCTGGAAAGAATTTCAGCTGAAAAAAATCAGGCTCAGATATTTATAGAAACGCCGTACAGGAATAATAAGTTTCTGGAAGATCTAATTCAAACACTACATCCAACTACCAGGATCTGCGTTGCGTGCGATCTTACTCTCAGTACTGAATTCATTAAAACGGCAACGGCTACGGATTGGAAAAACATAAAAGCCGACCTCCATAAGAGACCGGCTATATTTATTATCCAGAAGGATCTGTAATTTTAAGCTTCGTTTAGATTGTCGAAATCTACTCGTGCATTTTTAGTAGTCGTTACAAAAGATGTATCGTAACCACCAAAACGTTTCATGTAAGTTTTGACCGTAGTTCCAAATGCGTCACTGAAAGCCTGTGCTCCCCAGCTACGTAAATATTTCTTCACACTTCCAGGTCCCGCTAAATGTGCTGCGGCAAGAATCCCAGACTCAGTTACTATTACACCGTTGATATTTTTACCAACAAATCGTTTGATATCGCGCTGCAAGATCCACTTATTTCTGGATGCATTAGCATAAAAGGCAGCTTCCTGCAAAGCTGGTGAATTCAAAAAACCCATGGTATCGTAGACACCAACCAATTCTAAAGTTCCTTTACCAAACTGATACTTTCCTAGATAACCAAACTCGTTTATAGATTTGTAATCACCACGAGATTCTTTGAAAGCCAGGGCTTCCTTAAAACCAACATAGGATTTCCCAAGAAACGGAGAAGTCGTTGAAAGTTGAAATTCGGGTTCGATCTCATCACGTACATCAGGAACTGTATAATCAAGTTCCAGATCGTAAGTTGAATAATCTTCCAAATCAAGATTTGCAGCTTTTTTCGTTGAAAAACTAAAAAAAATAGAGCCTGCTGCAAGAGGCAAGATTGAAAATTTTGCAATTTTCTTTCTCATTACATGTGTTTTTGAGAAGTTAATGGTGGTTCAATTATTTGAAATTCACCCTCCTCATATTCGCGGCGCAAATGTACGATATTTTTTAATAAACTGACCTACAGTATGTTAAAGCTTATCTAAAGTATTAAAGGAATTAACTTTTATGTAACTTATTGTGGTTCAACAAGTTAAACATTCCGTAAGAAATTAGCTACTAACGCCTTATTCCCTGCTTGTTGATCCAACGCACATATTCCTGCTTATTTCGGTTATGTTGCGCTAAGTTTTTAGCAAATTTATGGTAGCCGAAATTTTCAACATTTGCTACGAAATAAAAATAATCGTGATCCTCGTAATTTAGTACCGCATTGATAGATGAAATATCGGGCATCCAGATTGGTCCCGGCGGCAGCGTAGAATATTTATAAGTGTTATAAGGTGAATCTATTTCCAGATCTTTATAAAGAACTCGTTTGATGATCGTATCAAAATTCTGAGTTTGTCTCTTAATGGCATAAATGACTGTTGGATCTGCATCCAGCTTCCATCCATTTTTGAATCGGTTCATATAAACTCCGGCCACTCTAGGACGCTCATCAACCTTTGCTGTTTCTTTTTGAACGATTGAAGCAATGGTGATCACTTCAGATGGAGTTAAACCAATTTGTTCAGCCTTCTCTAACTTTTCAGCAGTCCAGAACCTGTCGTATTCCTTTTTCATTCGCTGCTGAAATTCTTCCGCAGAAGTATTCCAGTAAAATTCATACTGGTTTGGTATGTACATTCCTAAACCTGTGTTCTCATCTAAATCATTTTCAGCTAGAAATTTAGGATTTTTAAAGGCTTTCAACAACTCCACACTATCCGCTTCGATTTGCTGAGATATCCTACCCGCCAGATTTTCCAGACGTTCCTGGTTATTGAAAATTACCTTTACCGGATTGTTTCCAACTCTCAACCTGTTCACCAGATCATTATTATTCATCCCTTTTTCGATAGTATATCTTCCTGGTCTGACTTTAGAAGCATAACCTTTCTTCTCTGCCACCAGTCTAAAGGACTCTTTGTCTTTAATATAAGGATCCAGCGTATCAAGAACCGATTGGAATGTAGCGCCAGTTGGAATATACACTACTTTCTCTGAATCCTCCATTTTAATATTTGAGGTGAAGATGCTATTGTATATATAGTAACTAAAAATACCTGCGCCAATTAAACCCAGAATCGCAATTGCCAGAATAATTTTCTTAATGTACATCGTTGATCAATTGATAAAGTATTTCATCTTTATATTCCCCATTATGCATGCTCCAATCTTTCTTTAAGCCTACTTTTCTAAAGCCATTCTTTTCAAAGACCTTCTTACTGTCTTCGTTGCCTTCAGTTACATTTGCGTAAACCTGGTGTAATCCCAGGTGAGTAAAACAGAAATCGCATAACAACGAAAGACTTTCTCTTCCATAGCCTTTTTTACGATCTTTGGGATCTGCGATCAGGATACCAAGTGCAGCACGCTGATCCTTAATATCAAGATCGAAAACGTCGATAAGACCTACAGCTCTACCCCTTTTCGTACAGATAACGAGTCTTAACTGTTTAATATCATAGATATCACGGTGTGCATTCTCAATATACTGGCGAATCAAGAATTTGGAATATGGAGTCTGCGTCGAACTTACTTCCCAGAAATTCTCATTATTTTCAATTTCATGAACAAAATCCAGATCTTCCGGCTCCAGCGCTCTTAGGAATATTTTCTTTCCATTTAATGTTAACATACAATTTCACCTTTAAAAACCTGAACAGCCGGCCCCGTTAGCCAGATATTTTCAAATCCTGAACCTGTTTTCTCGAACTTTACTTCCAAAGAACCTCCAGGTGTTTCAAGCTTAACTTCTTTATTCTGGATCTTACCAGTTTGGTAGGCCGCGATTGCCACTGCTGTAACTCCAGTACCACAGGAAAAGGTCTCATCCTCTACTCCGCGTTCATAAGTACGTACCTTTAGAACCCCATCATTGATTTGCTGCACAAAATTTACATTAGTGCCATTATTATCTTTATACATTTCAGAATATCGAATTTCTGAACCCTTCTGCCGAACGTCTTCAGATTGCACATCTTCCACAAAAACTACGTGATGCGGCGAACCAGTATCCAGGAAACTATATTCCTCCTGAAGCTTGAGATCCGTCACATTCTGCATTTTCAAACTTACAATACCTTCGCTGATCGTAGCTTTGTGCGGCCCATCTATTGCAGTAAACCGGGCGGTTTTTTCAACTATTCCCAGGTAGTTCGCAAAAGCGACCAGACAGCGTCCTCCATTCCCACACATGCTACTTGGATTACCGTCTGCGTTGAAATAGACCATTTTAAAATCGTCTTCAGCAGCATCAGGTTCCTCGAGCAGGATGAGTCCGTCACCCCCAATTCCGAATCTTCTGTCACACAGCTGTTTGATCAATTTGGTATTATTTTTGGATACTTTAAGATCACGGTTATCGATCATGACAAAATCGTTCCCGGTGCCCTGGTATTTATAGAATTCTAGATTCATTTCTTCATTTTCAAGAGGCGCGAATATACGATTTTGAACAGAAATCATAGCCTGTTAAATGGTCGTTAAAAATCGCAATTTGAATACTAAGTTGGAAAAATTAAAGGTTAAATAATCAAATAACATCCGAAAATGAAAAAAATAGCAAATCTAATTCTGGCCTCTGCCCTTGGTGGCGCCATGACCCTGGGAAGTTATAAGTTACTGGTAGAAGATGATAATATTACTTCCTACGAAAACAATAGTGAAACAACAGAGAGTTTCCTTCCTGTTAGCAATACTCCAAATTACGGGACAAATGTTGATTTTACAGATGCTGCTGAAAAAACCACACATGCTGTGGTTCACGTAAAGAACGTAGCGGTATTTAAAGGAGGACCAAGAAGTATCTGGGAATATAATCCTTATGGTACTGAAGGTGGTCGCGCTTTACAGGGTGCGGGTTCTGGTGTAATTATAACTCCTGATGGTTATATCGTTACGAATAACCATGTTATTAAAGGAGCGAGTGAAATCGAGGTAACTCTGAATAATAATAAAACATACACTGCCGAAGTGATTGGTAGTGATCCTGCTTTTGACATCGCACTTATAAAAGTTGAGCCGGAAGGTGAACTGGATTATATTCCGTTTGGAGATTCAGACAACGCTGAAATTGGAGAATGGGTTCTTGCAGTTGGAAACCCTTTCAATTTAAAGTCCACAGTTACTGCAGGGATCGTAAGTGCAAAAGCTAGAGATCTGAATGTTAATGACAGTTCACCACAATCATTTATACAGACAGATGCCGCCATTAACCCTGGTAACAGCGGTGGAGCTCTTGTAAATATCAACGGTGAATTAATTGGTATCAATACAGCGATCACCTCTCCAAGCGGTAGCTATATTGGATATGCTTTTGCTGTACCTTCCAATAATGCCAGAAAGATCGTTGAAGACATTATGGAATACGGAGACGTGCAAAAAGGAATTCTTGGAATTAGAGGCGGGACCATAAATGAACAAATTTCTAATGACCGTAACCTCAACATTTCGCAGGGTGTAATCGTTGGAGCAGTTACTCCTGGAAGTGGTGCAGAAAAATCTGGAATTCAGGAATTCGACGTTATTAGAAAGATCGATGATATCAAGATCGCAAAGTTCTCAGATCTTACCGGATACATTAATTCGAAGAGACCCGGAGATATAGTAAAGGTACAATTGATACGAAACGGAGAATCTAAAACCGTTGATATCGAGCTTACCAAACTTGAAACTTATTCGCTCCCTACACTTGGCTTTGAAGTTGCAAATACTACCAAAGAAGAGCTTGAAAAGTATAATGCACCCAACGGCGTTCGTATTAGTAGAATGCTTACCGATGATCTTCCTTCTTCAGAATTAATTGGCGGGATCATATCTGAAATCAATAATAAGGAAGTCAATTCTATTGGAGATGTCGAACAAATCATGGAGAACAGAAAAAAATCCAATCCTATCGTTGTTACTTATCATAATCTAAAAGGTGAAAAGCAACGTATGATCTGGAGATAAGAAATATTCCAAACAGTCAAAAAGCCCTTCAGAATTGAAGGGTTTTTTTATGTCAAAAACCTTTACGAAAACGTTTGAAATATATACTTTTGCCGGAAATTATAACATCACAACACAAAATGGACTTTAATAAAGTTTACGAAAAAGAACTTTCATTCCAGGCAGATCGTCGCAAAGCAACGGTTGAATTTATCAATATCGTTAGCGACCTGTGGTATGACAAATCGATCGAACTCGTTTTATTCAGAAATCAGTTGATAAATAAAAATGTTAGCGATATTCTGGACCTTCATGAATACGCAGGAGAATTTGTAGGAAAACCTATATCGATCTTTGATTCGGTAGAGATCGCAAAGGCAATTCAGGGATTGAATCTTCCACCTGCAAAGCTGGACATTGGAAAACTTACCTACGAATATCATCTTGACGGTCAAACTCATAATAATGCGATGGCATTTGTGAGTAGCAAACTGAGTGATGCTAAACTGAACGAAGTGGTTACTCCAAAAGATGTTGTGCTATATGGCTTCGGAAGAATTGGAAGACTGGTTGCTCGCGAATTGATGACCAGAACCGGGAAAGGAAACCAGCTTAGACTTAGAGCAATCGTAACCCGTGGAAACGTAGACCAGAGTGTTCTGGAAAAACGTGCTTCATTACTAAAGAGCGATTCCGTTCACGGACCCTTCAGCGGAACTGTAAATGTAGACGCTGAAAATTCAGCATTGATCATCAACGGGACTACCGTTCATATGATTTCAGCAAACCAGCCGGAAGATATTGATTATACTCAATATGGTATCAATCATGCTCTCGTGATCGATAATACTGGTGCTTTTAGAGATAAGGAAGCGCTTACGAGACATTTGAGTTCTAAAGGAGCTGCAAAAGTTCTTTTGACTGCACCTGGAAAAGGTATTCCAAATATCGTTCATGGTGTAAACCAGAAGGAGCACGATCCAGATAGCGTTGATATTTTCTCAGCTGCATCCTGTACTACTAATGCTATTACTCCAGTTCTAAAAGCTGTTCAGGATTCTTTTGGTGTGGTACATGGTCATCTTGAAACTATTCATGCTTATACGAATGACCAGAACCTGGTCGATAATATGCATAGCAAATATCGTCGTGGAAGAGCTGCAGGGCTTAATATGGTGATTACTGAAACCGGAGCAGGGAAAGCAGTTTCCAAAGCACTGCCTGTTTTTGAAGGAAAACTAACTTCAAATGCGATACGAGTACCTGTGCCTAATGGTTCTCTTGCTATTCTGAATCTTCAAGTTGAAAAAGAAACCAGCCTTGAGGAAGTTAACTCGATCCTTAAAAAATACGCACTGGAAGGTGAACTTGTTGAGCAAATACAATATTCTGTAGATAATGAACTGGTATCTTCAGACATTATAGGCTCTTCTGCCCCGGCGATCTATGATAGCAATGCTACTATTGTATCTGCAGATGGGAAAAATGTGATCCTATATATATGGTATGATAACGAATATGGATACAGCCACCAGGTAATAAGACTGGCAAAATACATCGCAAAAGTTAGGAGATTCACCTATTACTAGAATCTGAAAATTTTTAAACATTTAGACCCTGCCATTGGCAGGGTTTTTTTATTTTTGCGGCGGTTTAATCCTAATAATAAACTGACTCAAAAGAATTTAAAAGCACGAATAGGCGAATTTCTGTCCGAAAATCTGAAATATACTAACTCTATTTTTCGCCCGTTGATGTGTATTAACCCAAACAATTTCAATTACCTAAAAGATGAGTAACAAAATTTACATTGTAGCTGCTTTTGTTATTGCTAGTGTATTTCAGATGAATGCCCAGACAGACAGCCTTAAAACAGACACGCCCATACAGGACGAGTTTACAAGCTTGATCAAGGAATCCAACAATTATCAGGGTTATAAGGTTGTGGATTATGATAAGCTTATAGAACTTAGAAATACGACCCGGAGTTATATCACCGAGCTAAAAGAAGAGATCGTAGTTCAGAAAAATACAGTAGATCAACAAAACGATGAGATTCAGCAGCTAAAAGCAGATCTGGATTCTACGCAACAGGACTTGCAAAGAGTAACCGAAGAAAAGGATGCTTTGATGTTTTTGGGAATGCCATTTTCCAAAGGTGGATACAAGGCTATGATGTGGGGAATCGTTGGTGCTCTGGTTGTGATCCTTCTAATTATATTCTTCAGATATAAAAGCTCACATGCGGCGACAAAAGATGCTCAGCAAAAGCTGGATGAAACTGAAAAGGAATTTGACACCTATAGAAGTAAGGCTCTTGAAAAGGAACAACGCCTTGGAAGAATGCTACAGGACGAAAGAAATAAGTCGAATAACCCGAACATCTAATAAAGATTCAGTTCTACAGAAATGCGTATAGATATCATTACCGTTGTTCCAGATATTTTAAAGAGTCCTTTTGAGGCTTCTATCCTGGAACGGGCAATCAAAAAAGGTCTCGTAGAGATCCACCTGCACAATTTAAGAGATTACGTTAGTGATAACTATAAGCAAATAGATGACTATCAATTTGGTGGTGGTGCAGGAATGGTAATGATGATCGAACCTATAGACAAATGTATTTCAAAACTAAAGTCTGAACGAGAGTACCAGGAAGTGATCTATATGACTCCAGATGGTGAAAGACTTGAGCAGAGAACCGCGAACAGTTTATCTCTACATGAAAACCTTATTATTTTATGTGGTCATTATAAAGGAGTAGATCAACGAGTACGTGATCAATTCATTACCAAAGAGATTAGTATTGGAGATTACGTATTATCTGGTGGTGAATTAGGTGCAGCGGTGCTTTGTGATTCGATCATTCGATTGATTCCAGGAGTTCTGGGAAATGAAACTTCTGCATTAACAGATTCATTTCAGGATGATTTGCTTGCTCCCCCTGTTTACACCAGACCTGCGGAATATAAGGGCTGGAAAGTACCGGAGATCCTTACCAGTGGTAATTTTCCAAAGATAGAAGCATGGCGTGAAGATCAGGCCTATGAACGCACGAAAGCACTTCGACCTGATCTTTTGAAGGATGATTAATTTTTTCAAATTCAGGCTTGTAGAATAATATTATTTAATTAATTTTGCACTCATTCTAAAATAACCTCTGGCGAGAAACGTGCATGTTGTTTTTGAATTTACTTTAAACTATTAAGAATGGAATCGTTAGTAAAATTTGTTCAGGACGAATTCGTATCAAGAAAAGATCTACCTGAATTTTCAGCAGGAGATACTATTACTGTTTATTACGAAATTACAGAGGGTCAGAAAACAAGAACACAGTTCTTTAGAGGTGTTGTTATCCAGTTAAGAGGAACAGGATCATCTCAAACCTTCACTATTAGAAAGATGAGTGGAACTGTTGGAGTGGAAAGAATTTTCCCGATCAACCTTCCGGCGATTCAAAAAATTGAGATCAATAAGAAAGGTAAAGTTAGAAGAGCTAGAATTTTCTACTTTAGAGAACTTACTGGTAAGAAAGCCCGTATCAAAGAAGCTATCAGAAGATAATTCTTTCTCATACAAATATTTAAAAGCCCCGGTTCTTCCGGGGCTTTTTTTGTTTAAATCATTTACTATCAAAAAGTTAAAGTCTTTTCAGAATAGGATTATAATAGTTATCTTTAAGTAAGAGATTTGAAATGACAAAAGGATTTTTAGATCTTGAAGGAAGTAAAGAGTTTTTTTACTTCTAGAGTTTGAAATTTTCTATATAACATTAGTGTTTTGGACATCAAAACCAGTTTGAAAGATTTCTTATTCGGTCATATTTTCTAATAGAATTTATGATTTTCTGGAAGCAGTGATGATTCGATTGAGTTTTAGCTTAGTTTAAAAATGGATCAATTACAGTTTCTGAAGCCATTTCATTTTAATTATAAGATGAAATGGCTTTTTTTATGCTTTAAATTAAGATCTCTTAACAGCTCATCATCCATTGACTCCTAGGAAAAAAGAGTGAAAATCTGTATATTGCGCGTATGACGATGCCCTGGAATGTTCCAGGGTTTTCTTTGAACTTATTGCAATCAAAAACAAAATAAATGTCTCAGAAAGAAAAAATTATTTATACCAAAACTGATGAAGCTCCAATGTTGGCGACTTACTCTTTCCTGCCAATCGTTGAAGCATTCACCAAAGCAGCAGGCGTAAGTCTCGAAACTCGTGATATTTCACTTGCCGGAAGAATATTATCTCAATTTCCAGATTATCTAAAAGACGATCAAAAAGTAGCAGATGACCTCGCAGAACTTGGTGAACTGGCAAAACAACCGGAGGCAAATATTATCAAGCTTCCAAATATCAGTGCTTCCGTTCCGCAATTGAAAAATGCTATCTCTGAATTACAATCAAAAGGTTTCGCTATTCCAGACTACCCGGATGATGCTAACACTGATGAAGAAAAGGATGTAAAATCAAGATACGATAAAGTTAAAGGTAGTGCAGTAAATCCTGTACTTAGAGAAGGAAATTCTGACAGACGTGCTCCTAAAGCAGTTAAGAATTTTGCTAAAAAGAATCCGCACCGCATGGGAGAATGGAGTTCAGATTCTAAAACTCACGTTTCTACTATGAGTGAGGGTGACTTTAGAGCGAACGAACGTTCTGTTACCTTATCCAAGGATGATACCCTTAAAATCGAATTTACTTCAGAAGATGGATCTGCTAAAACTTTGAAAGAAGGATTAAAAGTTCTGGACGGTGAGGTGATCGATGCTACGAAAATGAGCAAGAAGGCACTTTTAAAGTTTCTTCGCGAGCAGGTAAAAGATGCACAGGATAAAGGTGTGCTTTTCTCTCTGCACATGAAAGCTACCATGATGAAAGTATCTGACCCTATTATTTTTGGTCATGCTGTAAAAGTTTTCTTTGAAGATGTGTTCGATAAATATGGAGCTGAACTTGAAAAAGCTGGTGCAGATGTCACCAGTGGTTTAGGAGATGTTCTTCAGGCCGTTGAAAATCTTCCGAAAGACAAACAGGATGAGATCAACTCAGCTATCGCCAAAGATCTTAAGGATGGTCCGGATATCGCAATGGTAAATTCAGATGAAGGAATCACCAATCTTCACGTTCCTAGTGATGTGATCATTGATGCTTCTATGCCAGCGATGATTAGAACAAGTGGCCAGATGTGGAACAAGGAAGGTAAGACTCAGGACACTAAGGCTGTGATCCCAGATAGTTCTTACGCTGGTTTATACCAGGCTACTATAGACTTCTGTAAAGAACATGGAGCATTCGATCCTACAACGATGGGAACTGTTCCTAATGTTGGTCTAATGGCTCAAAAAGCTGAAGAGTATGGATCCCACGACAAAACTTTCGAGATCCCAGGTAATGGTTCAGTAAAAGTTATCAGCGCAGCTGGAGAAACTATTCTTGAACATGATGTTGAAGAAGGTGATATCTGGAGAATGTGTCAGGTTAAAGATGCCCCGGTTCAGGATTGGATTAAACTTGCAATTTCAAGAGCGAAAGCTACTGGAATGCCTGCAATTTTCTGGTTAGATGAAAATAGAGCTCATGATGCTGAACTTATCAAGAAAGTAAATAAATATCTTCCAAACCACGATACTGATGGTTTAGAGATCAAAATCATGGCTCCTACTGAAGCTACTAAATACACCCTTGAGAGAGTAAAAGATGGTAAGGATACGATCTCGGTAACTGGAAATGTACTCAGAGATTATCTAACTGACCTCTTCCCTATTTTGGAACTTGGAACCAGTGCGAAGATGCTTTCTATTGTTCCTTTGATGAATGGTGGTGGACTTTTTGAAACCGGTGCCGGTGGATCTGCTCCAAAACACGTTCAGCAATTTGTAAAAGAAGGTCACCTGCGTTGGGATTCTCTTGGAGAATTTCTTGCGCTTGCGGTTTCTCTGGAACATCTTGGCGAGAAATATAATAATTCGAAGGCTCTGACTCTTGCTGAAGCATTAGATGATGCGACAGAGAGATTCCTTAATGAAGGTAGATCTCCATCACGTAAGGTGAATGAGCTGGATAACCGTGGAAGTCACTTCTACCTGGCATTATACTGGGCTGAAGCACTTTCTACGCAAACCAGCAATAAGGACCTGAATGTTTACTTCGGAAGAGTGGCAGATATGCTTAAAGAGAATAAGGATCAGATCCTTAAAGATCTTATTGATGCTCAGGGAAAACCTGTTGACATTGGAGGTTACTACGAACCGAATGAGGAAATGACTAAAAAAGCCATGCGTCCTAGTAACAAATTGAATGAAATTCTGGCGATTGAAGTGTAAGTCATCAGAGTATAATTGATATCAAAGCCTCGTCATAGACGGGGCTTTTTTTATTTCATTTTGATGATCTGGGCGCGGTCCATAAATTGTTCCTGTAAGCGCTCCATTTTTGGTTCCATCGTTTCACCAAATACAAGGTATTGGCATTTCGAAATACTTAGAGGAATTCTGAGGATATGATTTAAATGACCTCCACGTGAAATAAATTCGGCATCTTCAATAATGAACATCTTGAGTTGACCCAGGTGTATTCCCGTCATTGAAAACAATTTGCTCAACCTTTGAGGGGTAGCAATCACGATATCAACTCCATAATAGATCGCATCTTTTTGATCGTCGATATTCTGTTCGTCGTAAGCAGAATAAACTCTAAGATCAGTTTCAGAAGTAAAATCTCTGAACTTTTCTTCGAGACTCAATGCGGCCTCTTTGTTTCTTACAAAGATCAAAGCTCTTGGAGAATCTTCAAATGCTTCAGCATTTAATTGCTGTATTACACTTATGATAAGTGCAGTGGTTTTACCGCTGCCTATGGGTGCGATCATGTAAAGATCTGCTCCACTTTTAATTTTAGGTAATGCCTTCTTCTGAAAAGCGTTGGCAGATTCCAATCCCATTTCCTGTAAAGTGGATTTTAGAACAGGGTTCAGTTTTTTAAATGACATACTTAAAATTTTGTTAGTTCAAGATCAGCCTTGGCCGATCGCAAAGTTCGACATTTTGCTCAAATAGTCGGTCACTAAAGCAAAAAGCTTTGATTGCCTTCAATCAGCTATTTAATCTTTCGTTAAAGCTATCAGGAAATTAGAACAGGCTATTCACTTTGCTGAAATTTGCATAATGCAGAAAATTTCAGAAGAGCGAGACAAAAAACAGGAGTTTATTATACTTCTCGTTTTGGGAACTTTGATCGCTTTAGGCCCTTTCTCTATCGACGCGTACTTACCTGGTTTCGAAAGTATAGCCCGGGATTTTAATACTACGATTAGCCAGATTGGTTTAACACTTACCAGTTACTTTATAGGAATCTCGCTTGGACAATTGGGCTATGGCCCAATAATGGACAAATACGGTAGAAAAAGGCCATTACTTATTGGGCTTGGTATTTATTTTCTAGCAGCATTAAGCTGTATGTATTCACCAGATCTTACCTGGCTCATTATATCCCGATTCTTTCTAGCACTTGGAGCCGCAGGTGGTATGGTAGCAGCGAAAGCCATTGTACGTGATGTTTTCCCGGTAAACGAAGTAGCAGGTGCGATATCTGTGCTTATGTTGATCATGGGCGGTGCCCCAATCATTGCTCCTACGGTAGGAAGTTTTATCATAGATGCGATGGGCTGGGAAATGATCTTTCTATTTTTAGCAATTTTTAGTGTTTTGATGATATTGAGTGTAACAAAACTTCTTCCAGAAAGTAAAACACCAGACAGGGCAGTTAATTTAAGACCAAAACAGGTTGCAGTTAATTACTTTAAAATACTTACTCATCATAAATTCTGGAGCTTTTCAATGGCCGGGAGTTTTGCTATTGGAGCAATGTTCGCATATATTTCAGGAGCTCCAAAACTGTTTATGGAAAATTTTGATCTCACTCAGAAAGAATTTGGAATCCTTTTCGGTATTAATGCGGCAGGTCTTATCCTCGGAAGTCAAATCAACCGACTTTTTCTTAAAAAGTACACTCCATTCCAGATCACGATATTTAATAGTGTGATCCTCTTAGTACTCTCTGTCTTATTTCTGTTAAATACAATAGCAGGATTTGGATTGGTGATCACAGCAGTTCTATTATTCCTTATGCTATTTTTACTGGGTTTTCAAAATCCGAATACTACCGCATTATCCTTAGAACCATTCGAAGCTAAGGCTGGTAGAGCTTCCGCATTAATAGGTAGTTTAAAAATGATCCTGGGTGCATTGACATCTTTCGCTATAAGTCAGTTTCATACTTCAAGTACACTTCCCCTGGCAATCATTCTACTAGTTTGTTTCGCAATCAGTTTCGCACTCTTGTTTCAATTTTCTAGTAAGGAGAAAAAAGCATTGAAGTTCAGTGAAGTATAATTTTTGGAATTCCACGTTATAGCCTATTTTTATTGAAAAATTGAAATTGCGACTTTTAAGTTTTCTACTACTAGTCATCCTACCTTTCATTGCGTTCTCACAAGAGTATACTTTAAGCGGTAGAGTGATCGACAAAAGCAGTAACGAAACCCTTATCGGGGTTAATCTTATTTTCCCAGATCTAGCAACCGGCGTGGTCACGAATGATTATGGTTATTATTCGATCAAACTTCCAGCTGGTAAGCACAGGGTCATTCTTACCTATATTGGTTACGCGAATGCTGAAGATGAAGTGAACATTTCAGATGATACTCAACAGAACTTTCAACTTTCAGAAGCTTCTGAAAGTCTGGATGAAGTAGTCATAACAAATGATATAGAAGCCCTTAACATTAAAAAACCAGAGATGAGTGTTAACCGACTCTCCATTGGAACTATAAAAAAGATCCCAGTGGTGTTCGGAGAAGTTGATGTAGTAAGAAGTCTATTATTATTACCTGGTGTTTCTAATGCTGGTGAAGGTTCCTCTGGCTTCAATGTGCGTGGAGGCGCAGTAGATCAGAATTTAATTTTGCTGGATGAAGCTACCATTTATAATTCCTCACATTTATTCGGATTATTTTCAGTTTTCAATCCAGATGCAATTAAGGATCTTAAGTTATACAAGGGCGGAATTCCTGCGGAATATGGAGGTCGTGTTTCTTCGGTTCTGGATATTTATCAGCGTGATGGAAATAGCCGGGAATTCAAAATGCAGGGAGGAATTGGTGCGATTTCCAGCCGTCTTCTAGCTGAAGGTCCTATAGTTAAAGATAAAGGAAGTTTTCTAGTTGGTGCAAGAAGTTCTTATGCTCATCTATTTCTGAAGTTAACAGACAATGACAACTCTGCTTATTTCTATGATCTGAACACCAAATTAAGTTATGAACTGGATGAAAGCAATAAGCTGCTTTTAAGTGGTTATTTTGGTCGGGATGTTTTCAATATTAGTCAGAATTTTGAGAATACCTACGGGAATGCAGTAGTCAACCTGAGATGGAACCATGTATTTTCAGATAATATTTTCACAAATCTATCTGCAATTTATAGTGATTACTACTACGGACTAAATCTGAACTTTGTTGGATTTAACTGGGATAGCGGCATTAGAAATCTTAATCTCAAGTATGATTTCAACCATTATATTTCAGAGAATTTCGAGCTGAAGTACGGGATGCATAATACTTATTACAAGTTCAATCCCGGGGAAATAGAACCTATCGATGAAACTTCGGGAATCAATTACTTCAAACTGAATGATAAATATGCTCTTGAAAATGCCTTTTACATTTCAGCTGAACATAAATTTTCAGAAAAGCTTTCCGCAGAATATGGAATGAGGCTGAGTAATTTTTTCAGATTGGGTCAGAATGAATTCAATACATACGCCAATGATGAACCAGTTGCGTACAATCCCAGAACTGGAATTTATAGTGAAGCTGATATTCTTGAAAGCAGAGATGTTTCGCGCGGAGAATCACTTGAAACTTTTACCAATTTTGAACCAAGACTGGCCATCGCCTATAATTTTGCAGAGGACCAGTCTGTAAAAGTTTCTTATAACCGGATGGCTCAGTATTTACATTTAATTTCAAATACCAGCAGTCCCACTCCGTTAGATGTTTGGACTCCTAGTGGCCCTTATGTAAAGCCACAACTACTGGATCAATATGCAGTAGGCTATTTCAGGAATTTTAATAATGGAGATTATAGCCTGGAAATTGAAAGCTTTTATAAGGATATTCAAAACAGAATAGATTACATAGATGGTGCGAATTTAATCGCCAACAATGCTATTGAGCGAGTAGTTCTTAACGGAGAAGCAAGAGCTTACGGACTCGAACTACTGTTACGCAAGAACGAGGGACGATTCACAGGATGGCTGGCTTACACCCTATCGAGATCTGAGCAGAGAACGCCGGGCAGAAACTCTCAGGAAATAGGAATAAATAATGGTGACTGGTATAAGACGAATTTTGATAAGCCACATGACGTAACTATTACCGGTAGCTATGATCTAAACGAGAACTGGGATCTCAATGCTAATTTTATTTACCAGACCGGGCTAGCTACTACATTTCCGAATGCACAGTACGAATATGAAGATGTGAATATTCCTGTTTATGGTGCAAGAAATGAGGATAGACTTCCATCTTATCATCGTTTGGATCTTTCGGCAACCTATTATCCTAAAAAGAATAAGGGTCGAAAATTGCAAAGCTCATGGAATTTCGGAATTTATAATGTGTACAATCGCCAGAACGCTTATTCGATTACGTTCCGTGAAAATATGGATACTGGGAGAAATGAAGCTGTAAGACTAACGCTCTTCGGGATCATCCCATCGGTAACTTATAATTTTAAATTTTAGAAATGAGATTCTATAAATCCTTTTTGACCGTAATTGCACTTCTGGGGTTCATCTCCTGCGAAGAAGTCGTAGATATCGACCTGGAAGAGTCTGAACCAAAATTAGTGGTGGAAGCTTCTATCATCTGGATTAAAGGAACAGATGGCAATCGTCAGGAAATTAGGTTAAGTACAACGAGTCCTTTCTATGAAGAAGAACTACGGCCAGTGACAAATGCTATAATAGCGGTCACTTCTGAAAATGGTAGTAGATATGAATTTATTCATGATGAGAATGGCATATACTTAAACGAAGAATTTCAACCTATTCTTGATCTGGAATATGAACTCGAATTAAATTATAATGATCAGGTTTATACTGCAACCGAAAGTTTTGAGTCGGTCCCGGGGATAGATTATGTGGAGCAGTTAGATGGTGGTGGCTTTGCTGGGGATGAAATTGAGATAAAGGCGTTTTATACAGATCCGGCTAATCAGGAGAATTACTATTTATTCAAGTTTACAGATGATGACGTCTTTCTGGAATTATATGAAGATGAGTTTACAGATGGTAACCAGATCTTCGGATATTTTTCTAATGAAGATATTGAACAGGGTGATGTAATTTCCATACAAATGGAAGGTATAAGCAGAGAATATTATGATTATATGTTTGTACTGAGATCACAAGTTGGCACGAACCAGGGAGGACCGTTTGAAACAATGCCAGCCGTAGTAAGAGGTAATATTGTAAATGAAACAAACCAGGATAACTTCCCATTTGGTTATTTCAGGCTTTCTGAATCAGATTCAATAACCTATACCGTCGAATAATGAAGCATACAGATAAAAAGACCTTATCAAAAGGAGTGAAATATCTCGCAGGGTCCTTACCACTAGTTATGATTGGACCTTCGGTGTTGTATAATGCTTTTAATAACCAGCATCATCCCTGGTATATTCCTGTCCTGATTTTTGGTATCATTGCAACCTTTGCTGCGATCTTTCTAATGTTTAAGGGTATTATGACCATGGTTAATTCTTTCTTCGGAAAACGCTCCTAAATTATATTCCAATTCCTGGCAGTTTAATACACGATCTGATTAATTTCAGTTGGTAGTCAGAAAAGTCAGCTCAACTAAACTGGATTTGATTGATATTCTTCGGAAAAGAGTATAGTTAAACTTTATGCTTCGGATCCAGATCCCGTAAACTAATTTATTGATGATTCAATAAACAAAGTAATTATAGATTCCATCTACAAGCACTTCGTTTTAAAACGAGGTTTTTTCAGTTAACATTTGATCATTCTGATCACCTGTAAATTCCTGTTCTGATATTAGCAAATACAGCCCTACGATTTAGTTACAATTATGATTATCATATATTAAAATAACTTACGTCCGTGTTGAAATCCGAATTATACCATACTCGGATTCATCCCGGATGAAAGTCTGTTTCTATATAGTAGCACCAAAGATTAGCCAGAATAATTATTCGGATCCGTTTTGATATTCAAGGCTGGAAGAAGTGAAAATGCGGGTTACCAAAGGTTAGGTTATTCGGAAGTAAGGTAGTAAAGATAGTAACAGACACCAATTATGTTTACTGATTGAAGTCATTACAGGTTTTCTGACACCAAGTAACATGGTTTTCGATAGTAATTAACGGCAAAAGCTATTCACTCCTTGACTTTATGGCATAAAAAAACCCTTCATCGATATGATGAAGGGTTCTTAAGAAGAAGGCGACGACATACTCTCCCACAATACAGCAGTACCATCTGCGCTAACGGGCTTAACTACTCTGTTCGGGATGGGAAGAGGTGAGCCCCGTTGCTATAGCCACCTTAAAAGGTAAGTTATAAGCTTCGAGCTTAAAACTGTTCTGATTTCTCAGAACTAATATCGTTGACATAATTAAAGAAACAAAAAAGTTACAAGTACCTGTACTACACTTATAAAATAAGCATTTGGCGGCTCTGAGGTTTTGCGGCCTCAGAGCCATCGCGCATCAAGCTTTACGGATTATTAGTACTACTCGGCTATGACATTACTGCCTTTACACCTATAGCCTATCAACGTGGTAGTCTCCCACGGTCCTTTAAAGAAATCTCATCTTGTGGTGGGTTTCGCGCTTATATGCTTTCAGCGCTTATCCCTTCCGAACGTAGCTACTCTGCAGTGCTCCTGGCGGAACAACAGATACACCAGAGGTTCGTCCAATCCGGTCCTCTCGTACTAGGATCAGGTCCACTCAAATTTCTAACGCCCACTGTAGATAGAGACCGAACTGTCTCACGACGTTCTGAACCCAGCTCGCGTGCCACTTTAATGGGCGAACAGCCCAACCCTTGGGACCTTCTCCAGCCCCAGGATGTGACGAGCCGACATCGAGGTGCCAAACCCCCCCGTCGATGTGAGCTCTTGGGGGAGATCAGCCTGTTATCCCCGGCGTACCTTTTATCCTTTGAGCGATGACCCTTCCATGCGGTGTCACCGGATCACTATGCTCTACTTTCGTACCTGATCGACCTGTATGTCTCTCAGTCAAGCTCCCTTTTGCCATTGCACTCTACGCACGGTTACCAAGCGTGCTGAGGGAACCTTTAGAAGCCTCCGTTACTCTTTTGGAGGCGACCACCCCAGTCAAACTACCCACCAAGCACTGTCCTTCCATTGGAAGTTAGGCTCTAAACAAGTAAAGGGTAGTATTTCAACAACGACTCCACCACACCTGGCGATGCAGCTTCAAAGTCTCCTACCTATCCTACACATCACTTGTTCAAAGTCAATACTAAGCTATAGTAAAGGTGCACGGGGTCTTTTCGTCCCACAGCGGGTAATCGGCATCTTCACCGATACTACAATTTCACCGAGCTCATGGCTGAGACAGTATCCAGATCGTTGCACCATTCGTGCAGGTCGGAACTTACCCGACAAGGAATTTCGCTACCTTAGGACCGTTATAGTTACGGCCGCCGTTTACTGGGGCTTCAGTTCAATGCTTCGCCGAAGCTAACATCTCCCCTTAACCTTCCAGCACCGGGCAGGTGTCAGGCCCTATACGTCATCTTTCGATTTAGCAGAGCCCTGTGTTTTTGATAAACAGTCGCCTGGATCTTTTCACTGCGGCCCCCCCATAAGGGGGGCGACCCTTCTCCCGAAGTTACGGGCCAATTTTGCCTAGTTCCTTAGCCATGAATCTCTCGAGCACCTTAGAATTCTCATCCCAACTACCTGTGTCGGTTTAGGGTACGGGTTGCCTCCACTCGCTTTTCTTGGAAGTCGCTCCTCTGGATTATCACGCTGGCCGTAGCTTTTGTGTACTATCGGGGTGTTACCACTCCCTTCAACGTACTATTCCGTCAGTACGCACCAAATTTACGCCTCCGTCCGCTTTAACGTGGGGCAAGTAGCAGAATATTAACTGCTTGTCCATCGACTACCCCTTTCGGGTTCGCCTTAGGTCCCGACTAACCCTCAGCTGATTAGCATAGCTGAGGAAACCTTAGTCTTTCGGTGTGCGGGTTTCTCGCCCGCATTATCGTTACTTATGCCTACATTTTCTTTTGTAACCGATCCAGCAAGCCTCGCGACTCACCTTCATCTCTGTTACAATGCTCCCCTACCACTATAGTAAACTATAGTCCATAGCTTCGGTAATATGTTTATGCCCGATTATTATCCATGCCGAACCGCTCGACTAGTGAGCTGTTACGCACTCTTTAAATGAATGGCTGCTTCCAAGCCAACATCCTAGCTGTCTGGGCAGTTCAACCGCGTTTCTTCAACTTAACATATATTTTGGGACCTTAGCTGATGGTCTGGGTTCTTTCCCTCTCGGACATGGACCTTAGCACCCATGCCCTCACTGATATGAATCATTTTATAGCATTCGGAGTTTGTCAGGAATTGGTAGGCGGTGAAGCCCCCGCATCCAATCAGTAGCTCTACCTCTATAAAACTATCTATATCGCTGCACCTAAATGCATTTCGGGGAGTACGAGCTATTTCCGAGTTTGATTGGCCTTTCACCCCTACCCTCAGGTCATCCCAAGACTTTTCAACGTCAACGGGTTCGGTCCTCCACTATGTGTTACCACAGCTTCAACCTGCCCAAGGGTAGATCACACGGTTTCGCGTCTACCACTACCAACTAAAGCGCCCTATTCAGACTCGCTTTCGCTACGGCTCCACAGCTGAACTGCTTAACCTTGCTGGCAACGGTAACTCGTAGGCTCATTATGCAAAAGGCACGCCGTCACCCCACTAAAGGGCTCCGACCGCTTGTAAGCGTATGGTTTCAGGATCTATTTCACTCCCTTATTCAGGGTTCTTTTCACCTTTCCCTCACGGTACTGGTTCACTATCGGTCTCTCAGGAGTATTTAGCCTTGGCGGATGGTCCCGCCGGATTCATACAGGGTTTCACGTGCCCCGCACTACTCAGGATACTGCTATGCTTTATATCAACTTTCCTATACCGGGCTATCACCGTCTTTGGCCAAGCTTTCCAACTTGTTCTAATTCATTGTACAAACAATGTTGCAGTCCTACAACCCCAATAAGTCCGTAAACTCATTGGTTTGGGCTTCTGCGCGTTCGCTCGCCGCTACTAGCGCAATCACTATTGTTTTCTCTTCCTCCGGGTACTTAGATGTTTCAGTTCTCCGGGTTCGCCTCCTTGCGGATACTATATCTTCAATATAGTGGGTTGCCCCATTCGGATATTCGCGGATCAATTTGTATGTGCCAATCCCCACGACTTTTCGCAGCTTATCACGTCCTTCTTCGCCTCTGAGAGCCTAGGCATTCCCCATACGCCCTTATCTAGCTTGTATGCGCTTTGCTTAATGCTCTAATCTATTCTAACTTGCGCTAGAACAGAAGTATTATAATGTATTACTTATATTAAATATTTCTATCTAATAGTGTTCTCGTATTCTTTGTTTCTTCAATATGTCAATGAACTTTTTTCCCGTAATAACGATAGAGTCTCGATGATCTTACAAACTAAAAACATATGTTTCCTGGTTGTTTGTAAAAACTATAACCCTCTCTATCTCTAGGAATTGTGGAGAATATCGGAGTCGAACCGATGACCTCCTGCGTGCAAGGCAGGCGCTCTAGCCAGCTGAGCTAATCCCCCATTATTTTAGTATCCAGCTAACCAGTTATTAGTTAACAGTACTTATAACGGCTACTCAACCTCTAAAATTTCCTTTCAATGTTTCAAATGAACTTATAAACCTGATGGCTTACTCTCTCAAGTAGTCTCAGGCAGACTCGAACTGCCGACCTCTACATTATCAGTGTAGCGCTCTAACCAGCTGAGCTATGAGACTGTCCATAATAATCGAATTGACATAAGAATCAAGACCAAATTGGTCTAGCTGAACTTCCCTTTACTAATTGTCGCTTGTGTCTTAAAGACACAAAGCTCTAGAAAGGAGGTGTTCCAGCCGCACCTTCCGGTACGGCTACCTTGTTACGACTTAGCCCCAGTTACCAGTTTTACCCTAGGCCGCTCCTTACGGTGACGGACTTCAGGTACCCCCGGCTTCCATGGCTTGACGGGCGGTGTGTACAAGGCCCGGGAACGTATTCACCGCATCATGGCTGATATGCGATTACTAGCGATTCCAGCTTCACGCAGTCGAGTTGCAGACTGCGATCCGAACTGTGATAGGGTTTGAAGATTCGCATCCCCTCGCGGGGTAGCTGCCCTCTGTCCCTACCATTGTAGCACGTGTGTGGCCCAGGACGTAAGGGCCGTGATGATTTGACGTCATCCCCACCTTCCTCACAGTTTGCACTGGCAGTCTGGCTAGAGTTCCCGACATGACTCGCTGGCAACTAACCACAGGGGTTGCGCTCGTTATAGGACTTAACCTGACACCTCACGGCACGAGCTGACGACAACCATGCAGCACCTTGCAATTAGTCCGAAGAAGGGTCTGTTTCCAGACCTGTCCAACTGCATTTAAGCCCTGGTAAGGTTCCTCGCGTATCATCGAATTAAACCACATGCTCCACCGCTTGTGCGGGCCCCCGTCAATTCCTTTGAGTTTCATTCTTGCGAACGTACTCCCCAGGTGGGTTACTTATCACTTTCGCTTAACCACTCAGCTCTCAATCGAGCCGAACAGCTAGTAACCATCGTTTACGGCGTAGACTACCAGGGTATCTAATCCTGTTCGCTACCTACGCTTTCGTCCCTCAGCGTCAATATATTATTAGTGATCTGCCTTCGCAATAGGTGTTCTGAGTAATATCTATGCATTTCACCGCTACACTACTCATTCCAACCACTTCATAATAATTCAAGAACAACAGTATCAATGGCAATTCTACAGTTGAGCTGCAGACTTTCACCACTGACTTATTATCCCGCCTACGGACCCTTTAAACCCAATGATTCCGGATAACGCTTGGACCCTCCGTATTACCGCGGCTGCTGGCACGGAGTTAGCCGGTCCTTATTCATACGGTACCGTCAAGCATCTACACGTAGATGTGGTTCTTCCCGTATAAAAGCAGTTTACAACCCATAGGGCCGTCTTCCTGCACGCGGCATGGCTGGATCAGAGTTGCCTCCATTGTCCAATATTCCTCACTGCTGCCTCCCGTAGGAGTCTGGTCCGTGTCTCAGTACCAGTGTGGGGGATCTCCCTCTCAGGACCCCTACCTATCGCCGTCTTGGTAAGCCGTTACCTTACCAACTAACTAATAGGACGCATACTCATCTTTAAGCCATAAATGTTTACTATAATCTCCAGGTGAAGTTTATAGACTATGGGGTATTAATCCACGTTTCCATGGGCTATTCCCCGCTTAAAGGCAGATTGTATACGCGTTACGCACCCGTGCGCCACTCGTCAGCAAATTAGCAAGCTAATCCCTGTTACCGTTCGACTTGCATGTGTTAGGCCTGCCGCTAGCGTTCATCCTGAGCCAGGATCAAACTCTTCATCGTTAAATCTTAAATATATTCAACAACTACTAAAGAAATTGCTCAGTATGACTTTTCTAGTCTTAATTCTTATACACTTGATTCTATCTCCTAAAAGATAAAACCCTTTGTCAATTCAATATATCAATGAACTTAATTGGTCTCCCAATCTGTCTTGTTAAAACCTAAGGAATCGAACCTTATTCTATCACCCCATCCGGTGGTTTTCAGTAATTTCAGTCTGTAATTTTTGAACGTTTGCTTGCTCTCAAAGCGGGTGCAAATATACAACGCTTTTTCTTTATCAACCAAAACTTTTTTAATAAAATTTTTAGTTTCTTTTTCTAAAGCTTTCCTACCTTTAAAACCTGCCAACCTTCTTATGAACGTCGCTTCGTTTTCAAAGCGGGTGCAAATATAAAACTAGTTTTGCTCTCCAGCCAAATAAAATTTAAAGAAATTTAATTTTTATTTTTTTGCCTTAGACCAACTATAGCCTACCCTTTACATACCTTTCAGTGAACTTACGCCTTGCTCTCAAAGCGGCTGCAAATATACACTAACTTTTTCCTTTCTACCAAACTAAAATTTAATAAATTTTAATTTAATTTTCTAAAGCCAGATCCTTTCACATCACCCACCATCACTACTCTCAACGAACATACGCCTTGCTCCCAAAGCGGCTGCAAATATACACCCCAATTTTAATTACACAATGACTTTCTCAAGAAAAATATAAAATAAATACAAGATTTATTATAAGTGGTTGAACTTCAGAATTATCAAAGTCTAAATAATTTCATAATGTATTTCCGAAGAGATAATCAACACCTATATATAGTATATAGGTAAGTATGTATTGTGCAACCAAACTCAACACCTTATCTTTGCGACTTCGTAAAACATGTATATAATGATCAAGATCACTCTGCCAGACGGAAGTATTAAAGAGTTTGAAAATGGCACTACTCCAATGGATGTAGCCAGAAGTATAAGCGAAGGACTTGCCAGGAATGTTATTTCTGCAAAGTTCAATAATGAAACTGTAGAAACCACAACACCTTTAAATACCGATGGCGATCTTGTTCTTTTCACCTGGTCCAATGATGAAGGTAAAAAAGCTTTCTGGCATTCATCTTCTCACGTAATGGCTCAGGCTATTCAGGATCTCTACCCGGGAGCAAAGCTTACTATAGGACCAGCGATTGATAGAGGCTTCTATTATGATGTAGACTTCGGAGAGAAAAAGATCTCAGAAAATGATTTCAAGAAGATCGAAGATCGTATGCTGGAAATTTCCCGCGGTAAACATGATTTTGCACTGCGTTCAGTTTCTAAAGCTGATGCGCTGGAGTTCTATAAGAAGGAGAACAATCCTTTTAAGGTAGAGCTTATCGAAAATCTTACTGATGGTGAAATCACCTTCTGTGATCACGATACTTTCACAGACCTTTGCCGCGGTGGTCATATTCCAAATACAGGAATCATCAAAGCAGTAAAATTAATGAGTGTTGCTGGCGCATACTGGAGAGGTGATGAAACTAATCCTCAATTAACCAGAGTATATGGTATATCATTTCCGAAGCAAAAAGAATTAAAAGAATATCTGGCTCTATTGGAAGAAGCCAAGAAAAGAGATCATAGAAAATTAGGGAAGGAACTGGAGCTATTCACTTTTTCACAAAAAGTTGGACAGGGATTACCATTATGGCTTCCGAAAGGTGCAGCTCTCAGAGAGAGACTTGAGAATTTCCTAAAGAAAGCTCAGAAGAAAGCAGGCTATGAAATGGTCGTAAGTCCGCATATTGGTCATAAGGAACTCTATGTAACTTCTGGTCATTATGCTAAATATGGGGAAGATAGCTTTCAGCCGATAACGACTCCTAATGAAGGAGAGGAATTTCTACTGAAGCCTATGAACTGTCCGCATCATTGTGAAATGTATAATGCGAGTTCCTGGAGTTATCGTGACCTTCCGAAGAGATTTGCGGAGTTTGGTACTGTATATAGGTATGAGCAAAGTGGAGAATTGCATGGTTTAACCAGAGTTAGAGGTTTTACTCAGGATGACGCCCATATATTCTGTATGCCGGAGCAGCTGGATGAAGAATTTAAAAAAGTAATTGACCTTACCTTATATGTATTCTCATCCTTGGGCTTTGATGACTTTACTGCCCAGGTGTCTTTAAGGGATCCTGAAAAGAAAGATAAGTATATAGGATCTGATGATGTTTGGGAAAAAGCCGAGTCGGCCATTTTAAGTGCTGCAGAAGAAAAAGGTCTTAATTATGTGATCGAAAAAGGAGAAGCAGCTTTCTACGGACCAAAACTTGACTTTATGGTTAAGGATGCACTGGGAAGAAGCTGGCAACTTGGAACCATCCAGGTAGACTACAATCTGCCAGAGCGCTTTGACCTGACATATAAAGGAAGTGACAATGAGTCACATCGACCAGTCATGATTCACCGTGCTCCTTTTGGAAGTATGGAGAGATTTATTGCTATTCTTCTGGAACATACAGGTGGTAATTTCCCACTGTGGTTAATGCCGGAACAGGCTATTATTCTCTCACTCAGCGAGAAATATGAAAATTACTCACAAAAAGTTTTAAATTTACTTGAAAATCACGAAATTCGCGCCCTTGTAGACAATAGAAACGAAACCATCGGGAAGAAGATTCGGGAAGCCGAAGTAAACAAATTCCCGTATATGTTGATTGTCGGCGAGCAGGAAGCCAAAGATGGTACGATTTCTGTTCGTAAGCATAGTGAAGGAGATTTGGGAACGATGAATATCGATGATTTTGCAGATTTGATTAATACAGAAATCAGTAGTACCTTAAAGCCTTTCAAAACATAAGTTTAATTAAAATTTTAAGCCATAGCTATACGTAGAAAAAAACCGAACAGGTTCGGTCGACAAAAAGAAGAGCAGCACCGAATCAACGAGAAAATCAGAGCAGACGAAGTACGCCTGGTTGGTGATAACGTAGAGATGGATGTATATCCTGTAAAGAAAGCTCTTGCAATTGCAGAGGAACAGGGTCTTGATCTAGTAGAGATCTCTCCGAATGCAAAACCACCAGTGGTAAAAGTAATGGACTATAAAAAGTTTCTTTATGAACAAAAGAAACGTGAAAAGGCCATGAAAGCTAAAGCCAGTAAGGTAGTCGTTAAAGAAATTCGATTTGGTCCCAATACAGATGATCATGATTACGAATTTAAGAAACGTAATGCAGAGAAATTCTTGAAAGACGGTGCAAAGCTAAAGGCTTTTGTATTTTTCAAAGGACGATCTATCGTGTTCAAGGATAAAGGAGAAATTCTTCTTCTTAGACTTGCACAGGATCTTGAGGAACTTGGAAAGGTAGAACAGATGCCAAAACTTGAAGGAAAGAGAATGACAATGTTTCTCTCTCCTACCAAGAAATCGAAATAAGAGAATAAGAGAGTTAATTATAAAAAGAGGACAGTAATGCCTAAGATGAAAACTAAATCCAGTGCCAAGAAGCGTTTCAAGCTAACCGGTACAGGTAAGATTAAAAGAAAGCACGCGTTTAAGAGTCATATCTTAACAAAGAAGTCTAAGAAACGTAAGCTAGCCTTAACTCACAGTACTTTGGTACATGATGCAGATAAGCAAAATATCAAACTTCAATTACGTTTAAAGTAAATTGAAGCTCTTGAGGTTTAATTAATTATTTAACCATGGAGTTGGGCAACACTTAGACTGGGCATAGTGCTAAAGAATAAGTTAAGTTGAAAGTGTCGGTGAACGACCGCCTACTACAAAAAAATTTAAAATATGCCAAGATCAGTAAACTCAGTTGCCAAAAGGGCACGTAGAAAAAAAGTTTTAAAGCAAGCAAAAGGTTATTTCGGACGTCGTAAAAACGTTTGGACTGTTGCTAAAAATGCGGTTGATAAAGCTATGCTTTATGCATACAGAGACCGTAAAGCTAAGAAACGTAATTTCCGTTCTTTATGGATTATGCGTATTAACGCTGCAGCCAGACAGGAAGGATTATCTTATTCTCAATTTATGGGGAAAATCAAAACCAGTGAAATTGGATTGAACCGTAAGGTTCTTGCCGATTTGGCGATGAACCACCCAGAGGCTTTCAAAGCAATTGTAGAAAAAGTAAAATAAACAATTATACTCTCTTATAGAAAAATCCCGCAATTGCGGGATTTTTTGTTTTCTACTAATTCGAAGATTATTTTAGATATCCTCTTCTCCATAGATCGTTAGCACAAGTTTTCTTGATCCTCCAGAATTTCTATGCTCACATAAATATATGCCCTGCCAGGTTCCCATGTTCAAACTACCATTAGTAATAGGTATCTGCAAAGAAGGCCCGGTAAGTGAAGATTTGATATGCGCCGGCATATCATCACTACCCTCTGTAGTATGTTTGTAATAGTCCTTATTTTCCGGTACCATCTCATCAAAATGACTACGGAAATCTTCTCTTACAGTTGGATCTGCATTCTCATTGATGGTTAGTCCAGCAGAGGTATGTTTTATAAAGATCTGCAAAAAGCCGAATTTGAAGTCTTCTATTTCTGAACAATGATTTAAAATTTCATCGGTAATTAAGTGGAAACCACGTTTGCGTGGTTTTAAGCGCATTTCAGTCTGATAAATTTCCATTCAATTTTGTTAAGTTTTCTGTTCCTTTTTTTTAGCTGCCGGAAATAGCACATTATTAAGAATAAGCCGGTATCCTGCTGAATTTGGATGCAACTGCAGTTCGGTTTTAGGATCCCCTACCCTGTGTTGATAATCTTCAGGATCATGTCCTCCATAAAAGGTGAAAAATCCCTTGCCTTTCACACCGTGTATGTATCGCGCTTCGCCATTCAGTTTGGATTCTCCCATGATTAAAACACCAGGTTTAATCGTTTCCGGATCGTAACTAGTTGTTTGTCCCATAAAACCTTTTACCAGCCGGGTATGATTTTGTGTAAGCATTGTTGGCACCACATCCCATTTCGCCGAATAATCCATTAAAGTAAAATAATCACTTTCTTTCTCGATCATCTGTCGTTTCGAGGTCATATCGATATTAGAAAATTCATAAACCAACGGACTTCTTTCCAGAATAAAATCGGTAAACGCAAAGCTGAGATCATAATCTAATTTAGACTGGTATGCCGGTTCACTTGGATCACCATCAAACATTGCTTCTGCGATATCTACGCCATCTGCCGCCAAAGCGATATCGAAACTATCTGTGGCACTGCACATGGCAAACATAAAACCGCCATCTTTTACATATTCACTTATTCTCCTGGCCACCGCAAGTTTTTCTTCTGAAACTTTTTCATAACCCAACTCACTTGCCAGTCTTTCAGCTTCCTTCTTGTCTTCTATATACCATGGAGTAGTTTTAAAACTGCGATAAAACTTCCCATATTGCCCGGTGAAATCTTCATGATGCAGGTGAAGCCAGTCGTACAAGAGCAGGCCATCTGCCAGAACTTCCCGGTCATAAATGGTAGTATATGGTATTTCAGCATAACTAAGTGCCATAGTAACGGCATCATCCCAGGGTTTATTTCCCTGCGGACTATAAACTGCAATTTTAGGTGCTTTTTCCAGCGGAACTGATTCCATATTCTGGGAAGGACTACTAATTTCCTGAAGGATACTTTCTGCTTTTTGATCACTGATGATCTCGAAAAACACACCACGAATCTGGCATTCTTTCCGAAGATCTGGATGATCTGAAATGAGGAAGGAACCTCCCCTGTAATTTAGCAGCCAGTTCACCTTGAAACTTTTCTGAAGAGAAAAATAGACCATTCCGTATGCCTTCAAATGATCATTTTGTGTACTCGCATCCATCGGGATAAGTACTTTTGAGGCTTTTGCAGCAGTACAGGAGAACAATAGAAACAAAAAAAGCAAAGTAGTTTGAAGTACTTTGCTTTTTATAATATTTTTAAAATGTCCTGTCTTGCTGAAATTCTTCAGTTTAAGATCATTAAAATGGAACGTCACTATCATCATCGTCACTATTCATTGAGCTACCAAATGCTTCATCTGCACTAGGATTTGGTAAATTGAAATTTCCGAAGTCATCCCCATCTCCACTATTCATACTTGAAGGAATTTCAGAAGGGAAACTAAAGTCTTCTAAATTATCGAATTTACCGAGTTCTCCAATAAACTTTAAGCGAATATTTTCCAGACCACCATTACGGTGTTTCGCTACAATGAACTCACCCTGACCCTGCGTAGGAGTTCTTTCTTCATCATCCCACTCCTCGATCTTATAATATTCTGGACGATAAATAAAGGATACAATATCTGCATCCTGCTCGATCGCTCCAGACTCCCGAAGGTCAGATAATAGTGGTCGTTTACTTCCACCACGTGTTTCAACCGCACGGGAAAGCTGTGAAAGGGCGATTACAGGCACATTAAGTTCTTTTGCTAGAGCCTTCAGGTTTCTGGAAATCATGGAAATCTCCTGTTCACGGTTTCCACCTTTCTGCCCACCACCTGCAGTCATTAATTGCAAATAATCTATAACAATGAGTCTTATCCCATGCTGGGAGGCAAGTCGTCTCGCTTTTGCACGTAAATCGAAAATAGAAAGTGAAGGAGTATCATCAATAAATAAAGGTGCTTTTTCAAGATCTTTCACCTTTACATTCAATTGCTCCCATTCGTGCTGCTCCAATTTACCGGTTCTAAGTTTTTCTGAAGAAAGTCCGGTTTCAGAAGAGATCAAACGAGTGATCAACTGTACTGAAGACATCTCCAAAGAAAAGAATGCTACCGGAAATCCCTGGTCTACCGCAATGTTTCGGGCCATAGACAACGTAAGAGCCGTTTTACCCATACCTGGACGGGCAGCAACGATTATTAAATCTGAAGGTTGCCATCCTGAAGTAAGATCATCAAGTTTATCGAATCCTGAAGGAACTCCACTAAGACCTTCTTTGTTGGAGATCTCCTGGATCTTCTTCTTCGCCTGAATCACCAAAGATTGTGCAGTTTCGGTTGATCGCTTAATATTCCCCTGGGTTACTTCATAAAGTTTAGATTCTGCAGAATCTAAAAGATCGAACACATCTGAACCTTCATCAAATGCCTCCTCAATTATTTCGTTGGAGATCTTAATTAGTGATCTCTGAATATACTTCTGTAAAATGATACGTGCGTGAAACTCGATATGCGCACTACTGGACACTTTTTGAGTAAGCTGAATGAGATAATAGTCTCCTCCAACCTTATCAAACACCTTATCCTTCTTAAGTTGGTTAGAAACGGTTAATAAGTCAATCGCTTCAGAGGCATCGAACAATTTTTTGATGGCTTCATAGATCAACTTATGGGAATTCTTGTAAAAGGCATCCGGTACCAGAATATCAATGATCTCGTCAACTCCTTTTTTATCGATCATCATTGCACCAAGCACAACTTCTTCTAAATCAACAGCTTGAGGCGGTACTTTACCTTTCTCAAGGCTTACCACATTTGTTTTTTTGTAGGATATGTTCTGGGGGGAGCTTATTTTTTCCATAGATACGAAAGTAAATAAAATGTTAAGACAATCTTAAGTAGAGAGCCTTGAGGTACTCAACAGGTAATGAACAATTCACCTGTTGATAACTTCGATTTTGTGTTAATAAGACAAAAAAATCCGGAATTTGACTGCCGGATTTTCTAACGATGATGTATAAATAAAGCAGTTAGCCTTTAAACACTCCCATGTCTAAATATTTATCCATCCTATTTTCTACCAGTTGGTCTGGTGATAAGTTTCTGAATTCAGAATATGCTTTGGTAATTGAAGATTTTACCGTATTGAAGATCTCTTCACGATTGCTATGAGCACCACCTAGAGGTTCTTTTACGATCTCATCGATAAGCTTCTGCTTTTTCATATCTGTAGCAGTCAGTTTCAAAGCATCTGCGGCAATTTCTTTGTATTCCCAGCTTCTCCATAGAATAGAAGAACAGCTTTCAGGAGAAATCACAGAGTACCAGGTGTTTTCCAACATTAATACTTTATCTCCAACACCTATTCCCAAAGCTCCACCACTGGCACCTTCACCAATAATCACTACGATGATTGGCACCTTTAATCTCGTCATTTCAAGAATATTTCTTGCGATCGCTTCACCCTGTCCGCGCTCCTCAGCTTCAAGACCAGGATATGCTCCAGGAGTATCCACCAAACATACTACAGGAACACCGAACTTTTCAGCAGACTTCATTAAACGAAGTGCTTTTCTATAACCTTCAGGATTGGCCATCCCGAAATTACGGTATTGTCTTGTTTTGGTATTATAACCTTTTTGCTGACCAACGAACATAAAACTTTGATCATCGATCTTTCCAAGGCCACCAATCATTGCTTTATCATCCTTCACATTACGATCACCGTGCAATTCAAGGAAAGTATCTCCACAAATAGCATTTATATAATCTAAAGTATATGGTCTATTAGGATGCCTGGAAAGTTGTACTCTCTGCCATGGCGAAAGATTCTTATAGATCTGTTTCTTGGTTTCAGCAAGTTTCTTCTCAATTTGCTTGCAGGTTGCCGTAACATCTACATCACTTTCCTGTCCAATATTGCAGGCTTTGGCATATTGTTCCTCAAGCTCCTTGATAGGTTGTTCAAATTCTAAATACTCCATATTTCTTATGGTTATTAATTTAAATAGCTCACAAATATAACAACTTTGAAAGGATAGAAATGGCTGATAAAGTTTAAATTTTCAACAGTTATGGATTAACGCTTCGCGCGAATAAGAAGCACGATGGCCAGTATCCCAAATACTATATTAGGAAACCATACCGCGATCAAAGGTGAGAAGGTGGACTGCTCTGCCATAGTCCCAAAAACCTTGTCGAAAAAGATAAAAATAAAGGCCAGGCATATTCCAACTGCCAGGTTCACTCCCATTCCTCCTCTTCTCTTAAAGGAAGATACTGCAACGGCAATTATTGTTAGAATAAAAGCTGAGATAGGAATACTCCACCGCTTATAAGCTACTACTTCATACCTGCTTATGTTCCCCGAACCTCTTCTTTTTTCCTTGGAGATGAACTCCTTTAGTTCGGTATAATTTAATGTTTCAGCAATATAAGATTCAGGAGTAAGTTCATCGAATTCAAATGGCAGGATCGTGTCCAGGGTTCTATAGTTAAAAATGCTATCTCCTCTGGCTCCAATAATTCGTTTATCTGCCATAGTAAGCCTGTACGTACTGTCCTCTGGATTGTAGCGTAAACTTGAAGCGCTTATCTTAAATTTCAACTCGTTGTCCTCAAAGTGTTCCAGCGTAAAATTTCGCGCAGAATTGGAACTTGGTGAAAAGTGGTTGGCGTAGATGAACTCGTTATCATTGATCTGCCGGTAAACATCGTTGGTTTCCCTGGTTTCCTGTCCGTGTTTTAAATACCTGTATTTAAACTCATTAAAACCTTTACTCGCTTGTGGTGCGAGATACATGGAAAGAATCAATGCACCAAAACAAACTATGGTTGCCCCTATCAAATAAGGCCTCAGAAATCTATAAAAAGAAACACCGCTACTTAAAAAAGCAACGATTTCGGTATTCATGGCCAGTTTCGAGGTAAACCAGATGACCGATAAGAATAGAAATATTGGAAATAAGAGGTTTGCAAAATAGATAGTAAAGTCTAGATAGTAATAGGCAACTTCAATAAAAGGCACTTCATTATCCAGGATCTTGTCGATCTTTTCAGCAAGGTTTACAGTGATACCAATTGGAATAAACAACAACAGCATCATACTGAAGGTTCCCAGATATCTTTTAAGTATATACCAATCGAGAATTTTCAAATTCCGGAATTATAATCGTTTATCCATTTGTTTTACCATTTTATCTTTCCACTGTGTGAAATCTCCAGCTAATATATGCTTTCTGGCTTCTCTCGTCAACCACAGGTAGAAACTAAGATTATGAATACTTGCAATTTGCCTGCCAAGCATTTCATTTACTGTAAATAGATGTCGAACATAGGCTTTAGAATATTCTGAATCTACAAAACTAACGCCTTCTGGGTCTATTGGTGAAAAGTCGTCTGCCCATTTCTTATTCTTGATATTAATGGTCCCATGGGAAGTAAATAACATTCCGTTACGTCCATTTCTAGTTGGCATCACGCAATCGAACATATCTACTCCAAGGGCAATATTTTCAAGAATATTAATTGGTGTTCCCACTCCCATTAGATAACGTGGCTTGTCTTCCGGTAGTATGGCAGTAACCACTTCAGTCATGGCATACATTTCATCTGCCGGTTCTCCTACAGATAATCCTCCAATAGCATTTCCTTCAGCTCCGGCATTTGCGATATATTCCGCAGATTGCTTCCGAAGATCTTTATAGGTGCTCCCCTGTACGATTGGGAAAAGTGTTTGCTTATAATCGTAAATTTCAGGCGTTTTCTCAAGGTGATTGATACACCTGTCCAGCCAGCGATGCGTCATATGCATAGATCTCTTTGCATAATTATAATCACATGGATAAGGAGTACATTCATCAAAAGCCATTATAATATCGGCTCCAATGGTACGTTGAATTTCCATAACATTTTCAGGAGTAAATGTATGATATGAACCATCTATATGAGATTTGAACTTCACACCTTCTTCCTTGATCTTTCTTCTAGCTGAAAGTGAATAAACCTGGTAACCACCACTATCTGTCAAGATATTTCGATCCCAATTCATGAATTTATGAAGTCCACCGGCTTTCCTGAGAATCTCAGTTTGAGGTCTAAGGTATAAGTGGTAGGTGTTTCCCAGTATAATATCTGGATTGATGTCTTCCTTCAATTCACGTTGATGTACGCCTTTAACGGTAGCTACCGTTCCAACCGGCATAAAAATAGGTGTTTCGATCTTGCCATGATCTGTAGTAATACTTCCGGCTCGTGCTTTACTACCGGCATCGGTAGATAAAAGTTCAAATTTCATAGTTCTGTTTAATCGCTGCAAAGATACTCATTCAAAACTCAAATGGAAGTCAGAGTTCACAGAGCCTGTTAGTATTTTGCTGAAAAAGTTAATAACTGGGGTATGGTTGCTTTGTCAAAGGCTTTAAATCGCTTATTTTTGCGGCAACAAAACAACACATTATAAAATGCCAAACATCAACGAATTACAAGATTTTGTCACTCAGGTTCGCCGCGATATTCTGCGACAGGTGCATAAAGTAAACTCTGGTCATCCTGGAGGTTCTTTAGGCTGCGCTGAATTTTTTACGGCTCTTTACCAGGAAGTTATGGATCACAACACCAGCTTCAACATGGATGGTAAAGGAGAAGACCTGTTCTTTCTTTCCAATGGTCATATCTCCCCGGTTTTTTACAGCGTTCTAGCCAGAAGTGGTTATTTCCCGGTAGAAGAACTTAGCACTTTTAGATTAATTGATTCAAGATTACAGGGACACCCAACAACTCATGAGGGATTGCCTGGAATTAGAATCGCTTCAGGATCTCTGGGACAGGGAATGAGCGTTGCTCTTGGTGCTGCCCAGGCTAAGAAACTTAATAATGATGATCATATCGTTTACACCCTTCATGGTGATGGTGAATTGCAGGAAGGTCAGAACTGGGAAGCGATCATGTACGCTGCCGGAAATAAAGTAGACAACCTTATTTCTACAGTAGACCTCAACGGTCAGCAAATTGATGGTAGTACAGAAAAAGTACTTCCGTTAGGAAATCTTAGAGCTAAATTTGAGGCATTTGGCTGGGACGTGATGGAAATTGAAGATGGAAATAATCTTCAACAAGTAATCGACGGACTTAAAGAAGCTAAAACCAGAACTGGAAAAGGCAAGCCAGTCTGTATATTAATGAACACGGTAATGGGTAACGGTGTCGACTATATGATGCATACTCATGCATGGCACGGGAAGGCTCCAAACGACGAGCAGTTGGAAAAAGGACTTTCTCAGAACCCGGAAACCCTTGGTGATTACTAAGCCGAATTCATTAAAATCAAAATTAAGAATATCATGAAAGAATATATAAATAAAGGAAGTAAGGATACCAGATCTGGTTTTGGAGATGGCTTAACAGAACTTGGCCAATCTAACGAGAATGTAGTTGCGTTATGTGCCGATCTAACCGGATCTCTGAAAATGGATGACTTCAAAGCTAATCACCCGGAAAGATTTTTCCAGGTAGGTATTGCTGAAGCGAACATGATCGGGATGGCAGCAGGAATGACCATTGGTGGGAAAATTCCGTTTACAGGAACTTTCGCTAACTTCTCTACAGGTAGAGTTTACGACCAGATTCGACAAAGTGTTGCCTATTCTGGAAAGAATGTGAAGATCTGTGCAAGTCACGCCGGAGTTACTTTGGGAGAAGATGGTGCAACTCACCAGATCCTTGAAGATATCGGCTTGATGAAGATGCTCCCTGGAATGACAGTGATCAACACCTGTGATTATAACCAGACCAAAGCTGCGACCAAAGCCATTGCAGATTACGATGGTCCTGTTTACCTAAGATTTGGCCGACCAAAGGTTGCTAATTTTACTGAAGATGATCAGGATTTTCAGATCGGGAAAGCGGTGCATCTGTATGAAGGTACCGATGTTAGCATCATTGCAACTGGTCATTTAGTTTGGGAAGCTATTCAGGCGGCTGTGGAGCTGAATGAAAAAGGCATTAGTGCCGAAGTGATCAATATTCATACGATCAAACCGCTTGATGAAGAAGCCGTGATCGCTTCTGCTAAGAAAACCGGATGTGTGGTTACTGCTGAAGAGCATAACTTCCTTGGCGGACTTGGCGAAAGTGTTGCAAGAACTTTGGCTTCACACCATCCTACACCTCAGGAATTCGTGGCGACTGATGATTGTTTCGGTGAAAGCGGAACTCCTGCTCAGCTGATGGAAAAATATGGTTTGAATGCTGCTGCTATTGTGAAGGCTGCGGAAAAGGCTATTAAAAGAAAATAATACTTCTATAATGTAGAAGTCAGCATACTAAGGCCTTCTGAAGTTTATCTTCGGAAGGCTTTTCTACTTTTACTGAAATAAACCATAAACCCATGGCGTTATAATAGCCTGAAATAAGATAAAATTAGACCTATGAAAAAGTTAATGATGTTTGCACTAATGATTGGTGCGCTGAATGTTTCTGCACAGGATGCAAGTTTTGGGATCAAAGGTGGATTGAATTACGGTGCAACCGGAGAATACGAATCGATTAGCCGTCTAACTGATGATTTTAGCGGTTCGTTTGAAGATGGAGAAAACAAGACCGGTTTTCATGCAGGATTTTTTGGGCAGTTCGAAATACTGGGAATCTTTCTTCGCCCCGAATTGGTTTATACAGAAATGAACACCGAGTATTCGCAATTTGATTATAAGCTTCAGAAAATAGATGCTCCTGTACTTTTAGGAGTAAATGTGTTAGGCCCTTTAAATATCAAAGCAGGTCCGGCATTTCAATATATTCTGAAAAATGAACTGGAAAACACGAACTTGAGCATTGGTGATGTGGAAAATGAGATTAGCGTTGGATATCAATTAGGAGCAGGTCTGGATTTGGGTAGGCTTGGTTTCGATATTCGATATGAAGGAGCGTTTCAGGATAACCAGGCATTAGGTGGAAATCTTGCTGCCGACAGTGGTTTCACTATAGATTCAAGACCATCACAATGGATCCTGAGTGTTGCGTATTCATTATAATTAAAACTTGAATGTTAGATATATTGTAACAAAAAACCCGGAAGAAATTCCGGGTTTTTTGTTTTAGTTCGCTACCTGACTTATAAACTTGATGCGGTATAATCGTAATTCTTCGTCATCATAGTCTCCATCAAATTCTTCCATCGCCTCATCGATCTTATCGGTTTCCGCTTCCAGAAAATATTCATGAATCTCTTCCTGTTGATCTTCATCCAGAATATCATCAAGATAATAGTCAATATTCAATTTGGTTCCACTGTAGACGATCGCTTCCATTTCTTTAATAAACTCGGGCATTTGCATGCCTTTTGCCGAAGCAATGTCTGACAATGGTAATTTCCTGTCTACACTCTGGATGATAAATAGTTTAAGAGCGCTATTGGCACCTGTAGATTTTACCACAAAATCATCAGGCCTTACAATTTCATTATCCTCAACGTATCTCGAGATAAGATCCACAAAATCGGATCCGTATTTTTTAGCCTTTCCTTCCCCTACTCCGTGAATGTTTCCTAATTCCTCGATACTTATCGGGTATTTAAGAGCCATATCTTCTAAAGATGGATCCTGGAAAATCACAAATGGAGGCAGGTCTTTCTTTTTAGCAACTTTCTTCCGAAGTTCCTTTAGCATTTTTACCAGCTGATCATCAACTGTATTCGCCGACTTTTGAGGTACAACGACTTCTTCAGTAATATCGTTAAAAACATGATCCTCGGTCATCATAAATGACACCGGATTCTTCAGATATTCATCACCACGCTTGGTAAGTTTTACAACTCCGTAGGTTTCAATATCCTTTTTCAGAAATCCTGCGATTAAAGCCTGGCGGATAAGTGCCATCCAGTAACCGGCATGTTGGTGACTTCCTTTTCCGAAGAGACGATGTTCGTCGGTCTTATGAGAAAGAATGACCGCATTGCTTTTTCCAATGAGCGTGCGCACCACTTCCTTTGACTTATATAACTGATTTGTTTCTTTGACGGTTTTCAGCAATAGCTCAAGATCATCCTTGGCTTCATGCTGATTCTTTGGATTCTGAACATTATCATCCATATCTGCTCCTTCCCCGGTTTCAGAATCGAATTCCTCCCCAAAGTAATGCAGTATAAATTTTCTTCTTGAGATGGAAGTTTCAGCAAAAGCAACCACTTCCTGTAATAGCGCATGACCAATCTCCTGTTCTGCGACAGGTTTACCACTCATAAACTTCTCAAGCTTTTCAATGTCTTTGTAACTATAGAAGGCCAGACAATGACCTTCACCACCATCTCTACCGGCACGTCCGGTTTCCTGGTAATAACTTTCTATACTTTTGGGAATGTCATGATGAATTACAAAACGAACATCTGGCTTATCAATACCCATCCCGAAGGCGATGGTCGCCACCACCACATCGATATCTTCCATTAGAAACATATCCTGGTGTCGGGAACGTGTTTTTGCATCAAGACCGGCATGATAAGGAACGGCTTTGATACCATTTACCTGTAGAGTTTGAGCAAGCTCTTCCACTTTCTTTCTGCTCAAACAATAGATAATCCCCGATTTACCATCGTTCTTTTTTACGAAACGTATGATATCGGCATCAACATTCTTGGTTTTAGGACGCACCTCGTAATACAGGTTGGGTCGGTTAAAACTTGCCTTAAAAGTATTAGCGTCTGTGATTCCCAGGTTCTTCAGAATATCCTCCTGAACTTTGGGAGTAGCCGTAGCGGTAAGTCCGATAACTGGTATATTATCGCCAATACGCTGAAGTATATGTCTTAGATTTCGATATTCCGGTCTGAAGTCATGTCCCCATTCACTTATACAGTGTGCTTCATCTACAGCAAGGAACGAGATCGTCTGATGCTTTAGAAAATCCACATAATCTTCTTTGGTCAGTGATTCCGGAGCCACGTAAAGCAGTTTACAGACACCACTATCGATATCTGTTTTTACCTGGTTTACTTCTGTTTTGTTTAAAGAGGAGTTCAGAACATGGGCGATGCCATATTCCGAAGAGATGCTACGAATAGCATCTACCTGATTCTTCATTAAGGCTATAAGTGGGGAAACAACGATCGCTGTTCCATCCTGTATTAGTGCAGGGAGCTGATAACATAATGATTTACCTCCACCCGTTGGCATAACAACGAATGTGTCATGGCCATTTACGATACTGGTGATTACATCTTCCTGAAGCCCCTTAAACTGACTAAAACCAAAGTACTTCTTCAGTTCTTTGTGTAAATCAATTTCGGTCAAACCCATTCAATTGTGTTACAATTTTACATACATTTGTATAACTAAATATACGGTTTTCTTTAGTACCTGCAATTCTTAATTTAATCTAATTTGAAACTTAGCGAGCAAATCATTTCTTCAGCGAAAGAAACCATTTCCAACGAAGCCAAAGCAATTGCGAATCTCGAAAATTACATTGACGAAGAATTCATTAAGGCGGTAGAAGTCATCTATAAGTCTGAAGGTCGTGTGGTGGTTACTGGTATTGGTAAAAGTGCCATTATCGCCAATAAGATCGTGGCCACCCTTAATTCTACTGGTACTCCATCTATTTTTATGCATGCGGCAGATGCGATCCACGGAGATCTTGGGATAGTCCAGGATAATGATGTAGTGATCTGTATTTCTAAAAGTGGAGATAGCCCTGAAATAAAGGTTTTAGTACCACTCATCAAGAATTTTCATAATGTACTAATAGGACTGACCGGGAATAAGGATTCATTTCTTGGGAAACAGGCAGACTATGTTCTAAATAGTTATGTAGAGATGGAAGCCTGTCCTAACAATCTCGCTCCTACTACCAGTACAACTGCACAAATGGTTATTGGAGATGCTATTGCTGTATGTCTACTGAATTTAAAAGGCTTCAGCAGCAGAGATTTCGCCAAATATCATCCGGGAGGATCATTAGGTAAAAAATTATATTTGAGAGTTAGCGATATCGTATCTCAAAATATGGTGCCTATGGTTTCCGCGGAGACTGATGTAGCTAACGTGATCATTGAAATTTCAGAAAAAATGCTGGGTGTAACCGCAGTTCTGGAAAACGATCGTATCATAGGAATCATCACAGATGGTGATATTCGTAGAATGCTGAAGGATCACGGAGAAATAAAAGGACTCAAGGCACGGGATATTATGAGTGCCGATCCAAAAACGATCGAACAGGATACCCTGGCTGTTGTTGCCATGGAAATTCTTGAGAAGAACCAGATCTCCCAGCTACTGGCTGTTGAGAATGGAAAATATACGGGTGTAGTTCACCTGCACAATTTAATAAGAGAAGGAATTTTATAATGGAAAGAATCGCCCCCCAGGAAGAACCGGAAATGTCTTTTTTAGATCATCTTGAGGAACTAAGATGGCATTTGATTCGCGCGGTACTCGCCGTAGTAATCGCAGCCGCTGTAGCCTTTTTACTGAAAAGTTTCATTTTTGATGTTGTTTTATTTGGACCTAGCAAAGGTGATTTCTGGTCCTATAGCATGTTGTGCAAAGTTTCTGAAGCACTTGGTTTTGACGGTGGGTTTTGTTTTCAAGAGCTTCCTTTTACCATACAAAGTAGAACGATGGGTGGACAGTTTTCTGCACACATCTGGACTTCTATTACTGCAGGTTTTATCATAGCATTCCCTTACATCATTTATGAATTCTGGAAGTTTGTAGCTCCTGCAATGCATGAGAAAGAACGTAAACATGCTAAAGGCTTTATCTTTGTGACCTCCATGTTATTCTTTATTGGAGTCCTTTTCGGTTATTATGTGATCACTCCGTTATCCATAAACTTCCTTGGGAAATATCAGGTAAGTGATATCGTTCTCAATGAGTTCGATTTAAGTGATTATATAGGCCTGGTAAGAACTACAGTAATAGCTTCAGGATTAATTTTTGAGCTTCCTATACTTATTTATTTCTTAACAAAGGTTGGTATTGTAACACCACAATTCCTGAAAACCTATAGAAAGTATGCCTTGGTGATTGTACTTATCCTATCAGCAGTAATTACTCCGCCAGATATTGTGAGTCAGATCATCGTTGCGGTTCCGGTATTGATACTTTATGAAGTGAGTATTATCATTTCAAAGTTCATGTATAAAAAAGAAGAAGAAAAATTAAAAAGTTAAGCTATGACAAATCAAGTGGACGAATTTAATTCGTACCGTGCCAAGATGAACGATAAGATTCTTGGTGATAATAATAAGATCATAAAAAGAATCTTTAACCTGGACACCAATGCATTTACTGAAGGTGCCCTGGATAAAAAAACAAAAGAATTACTTGGACTGGTTGCTTCTACAGTATTGCGTTGTGATGACTGCGTAAGATATCACCTGGAAGCGAGCTATAATGAAGGAATCACTAAGGAAGAAGTAATGGAAACTCTAAGTATTGGTACTCTTATTGGTGGAACTATCGTGATCCCTCACTTAAGACGTGCTTACGAATATTGGGAAGCCTTGGAAGCCCAGGAATAAAACGGAACAATTTCTGCTTATTCAGAATAAATTGAGACTATGAAACTACGCGCTGAAAATCTGATCAAGACCTATAAAGGAAGAAATGTTGTAAAAGGTATTTCTGTGGAAGTAAATCAGGGAGAGATCGTGGGATTACTTGGACCGAATGGTGCTGGTAAAACCACTTCTTTTTACATGATCGTAGGTTTAATCAAACCCAATAGTGGGAACATTATTCTGGATAAGCAGAACATTACCAAATTCCCTATGTATAAGCGTGCACAGCATGGAATTGGATATCTTGCCCAGGAAGCTTCGGTTTTCAGAAAGCTGAGTATCGAGGACAATATCCTGAGCGTTCTGGAACTTACCAAGCTTTCAAAGAAAGAGCGATTAATGAAGATGGAATCGCTTATTGAAGAATTTGGTCTTGGTCATATACGAAAAAGCCGTGGAGACCTTTTAAGCGGTGGTGAACGCCGGAGAACAGAGATTGCCAGAGCTTTGGCTACTGATCCAAACTTCATTCTTTTAGATGAGCCATTTGCCGGGGTAGATCCGGTAGCAGTTGAGGATATTCAGAGAATTGTTGCTCAGTTAAAAGATAAAAATATCGGTATTCTCATTACCGACCATAATGTGCAGGAAACTCTTGCCATTACTGACAGAACTTACCTAATGTTCGAAGGAAGCATTTTGAAGCATGGAATGCCTGAAGAACTAGCAGAGGACGAAATGGTACGTAAAGTATACCTTGGACAGAACTTCGAGCTTAGAAAGAAAAAGATTTTTAATTAAGCTGTTGCTTTTCTATTCGATATTACTGAAAGTAGTACATAGAGCAAAATAATTACTGGTATTGCTATAAACTTCAGGAATACTATGAGTAAGAGACAACTTATAATAAAGAAGTAACGTAATTTATTTTCTTTAAATCCCCAATCTGAAAATTTTAGTGCAAATAAAGGTAGTTCCGCATTCAGAAGAATACAGCTTAAAATCGTTAATCCAACTAAAAACCACTCGTTCAGAATCAATTGATGAATCATAGGAACAGACTCATAGTTAAGAATTAGCGGCAAACTAAGGATCAGCAATGCATTCGCTGGAGTTGGAAGACCAATAAAAGAGTCGGTTTGGCGATCATCTACATTGAATTTTGCCAAACGATATGCTGAAGCTACAATGATTAGTAAGCCAATAAGCGCGAAGGGTTGAAGGTTTAAATCAAATTCTGAAGAATTCCAGTCGGTTGATAAGCTACCGCTGGATGGTAAAGCTTTTATGATCAACTGGTACATTACAATTCCCGGCACTACCCCACTGGTAACGACATCTGCCAGGGAATCCATTTGTAGTCCTACTTCACTTTTTACATCAAGCGCACGAGCGGCAAGCCCATCAAAGAAATCGAAAAAGATCCCTGCTGCTACAAATATAGCCGCCAGCACCAGGTTTCCCTGTACAGCAAAAATAACTGCGATACTACCAGATAGCAGGTTTAAAGAAGTAATTAGATTCGGAACGTGTTTTTTTAAGCCCATTTGACTGTTTTAGATAGAATCCACTAAACTAACATTTTGAATTTAAAAGCCTGTAAAAATACTGTTATATGAAAAGCAAGTCGGCTAAATTTAATGATTCCTGTATAAGTTTATTATTTTTGAGCAGACTTCAGCATCTATGAAAAACTTTCTTCTGGCGCTTCTTAGCGGGATCATTCTGGCAATTTCCTGGCCAACTTATGGATTTCCAATTTTCATATTTCTAGGTTTCGTTCCACTGCTTTATGCTGAATTTAAAATTCGCAACTATTCTAAAAGCAAGGTCAAACTGAAAGTTTTTGCTCTTTCTTATCTCACTTTCTTCATCTGGAATGTGATAACCACCTGGTGGATCTACAACTCTACTCCTTTTGGTGGAGTATTTGCCGTACTGGCAAATTCGCTTTTAATGTCTATAGTCTTTCTCTTATACCATATTATAGCTAAGAGAACTGGGTTTAAGGCCGCTTCAGCATTCCTTATCAGTATCTGGATGGTTTTTGAGAAAATACATTTGAACTGGGACTTTTCCTGGCCGTGGCTTAATCTTGGGAACGTATTTTCAGAAGTTCCAGCATGGATTCAATGGTATGAATTTACAGGAACCTTTGGAGGAACACTATGGGTATGGATACTGAACATCGCCATCTTCAAGTCCATTTTATCATACCGGGAATTTAAAGACAAAGCGATCATAGCAAGGGCCGCGGTAAAGGTCTTGTTGCTTATTGGTATTCCAATGCTAATTTCTGGAGTTCTATACTGGAATTATGAGGAACCTAAGGAATTTATTGACGTAGTTATCCTTCAGCCAAATATCAATCCTTATACTGAAAAATATAATACTACAGATCGAAAGATCGGGGAACTCCTGCTTGATCTATCTGCTAAAGCGGTAACACCGCAAACCGACTTAATCATTGCTCCGGAAACTGTCTTTGCTGATGGTACACAACTAAAGAACCTCAACAATTCTGAAGGAATATTTTACGGCGAGCAAATAAGCCGACTGGAAAACGAATTATCCTTTCTGGGAGGAATTACCTTATATGAAAGATTCAATGATCCAGGGAAAGTCCGCAGACAATCAAATAGAATCGGTCCGAATGACTGGTATGATGACTATAATTCGGCATTTATGATCAGTGCTTATGCAGATAGTTTGCAATTATACCATAAATCAAAACTGGTCGTAGGCGTCGAGAATTTTCCCTACCAGGATATTTTGAAACCAATACTTGGAGATGTAATGATCGATCTTGGGGGCACGGTTGCCATGAAAACTACTCAGGAAGAGCGGGAAGTACTTTATTTTGAAGACTCGCTGAGAACTGCACCAATTATTTGCTACGAATCGGTTTACGGCGAGTATGTAACCGGGTATGTGGAAAATGGAGCAAATTTTCTAAGTATAATTACCAATGACGCATGGTGGGGTGATACACAGGGTCACCAGCAGCATTTAAGTTATGCCAGGCTACGTGCTATTGAAAATAGAAGATATGTAGCGAGAAGCGCTAATACCGGAATTTCAGCGATCATAAACTCCCGTGGTGATATTTTGGAAACTCTGGCATATGAGGAGCGTGGCAGCATATCAGGGAGAGTCGGAATCCAGAATGAACTTACTTTTTATTCACAATACGGAGATTACCTGGCCAGAATCGCACAGTTTCTAGCGCTTTTCATCTTCTTATTTTCCGTAGTAAAATACAATAGGAAAAGACCTGCGTGAGAAGTGAGCAGTATGAAGGAAATTTCCAGCTTCTTTCCTTTCAACTTCAACAGACAACAAACATCTGACATCAGACTACCTACAATTAAGAACCATACGACAACCCAAAACGTATAACAGACAACCTCCAACTTTTACTGTCCTCTAAAGAATAGCACGGTACTAAAGGTTTTTAGAAGAATACTTAGATCGAGAAAGATTCCGCGATGTTTGATATAATAGAGATCATATTGAAGCTTTTCAAGACTATCGTCATAACAATCTCCATAGTTGGCCATTACTTGCGCCCATCCGGTTAAGCCGGGTTTAATGATGTGCCGGGTATCGTAAAAAGGAATAAGTTCTGAAAGTTCATCCACGAACACAGGACGCTCAGGTCTTGGCCCGATCAAACTCATATCTCCAAGTAATACATTATAAAACTGCGGAATTTCATCAAGCCTTGACCTACGCAGGAATCGACCAAATTTGGTAACTCTCAGGTCTTTTTTCTGAGCAAATTGTGGTCCTGAAATCTCCGCGTCCTTATTCATGGTTCTCAATTTTACAATTTTAAAAACCTCGCCATTTTTCCCAACCCGTTCCTGAAAGTAAAAGGTCTTTCCACGATTTGCGATCAGATTTCCGGCGATGATAAAAGGGCTTAGAAATATTCCGACTAGTATTCCGAATATGGAAATAATGATATCAAAGCTACGAAACGCCAGCAAGTAAAATTTATTCTGATGATTTCTACTGAAGGGAAAATAGCGGTAAAAGTCTTTGTCCACATTTTGCACCGGGATTCTCTGGGTAATCTCCTCATAAACCTGCGAATAATCACGAATCGAAAAACCCTGCTTCTGAAGTTTGCTTAGCTGATTGTAAAGCGGCAACATCAACCCACGTTGAAATGCACTGGTAACAACAATTTCACTTATGTGTTCATCCTTGACAGTCTGCACGAGCTCTTCTACTTCAAACCTCAAAAGATCTTCTCTGGCGATATCAGTCTTCAAAGTCTCATCAGTATTAATGTAACCTACAACAAAATAATTAGGATCAGCTTTTTGCAGGGATTCAGCGATCAACTTGATATCAAAAGAGTCGCCTACTACGAGAACCCGCTTATAGAATCTTGGACTTGAAATCAGACTGATATAAAGAGATCTCCAGATAAGCAGTGAAATGGCTACTGAAAGAAAGAAAAAGATGATCTGTAGTCTGTTTTCAGGCAAACTTGGAGTGAGTAATGGTGTTAGCATATAGAACAATACCGTAAGACTGGTGGTAAGCAGTACATTCTTCAATACGCTGTCAAACCGATCTGCCTTCTGAAGGTCGTAAAGTTCAAATACATTTCCGAAGAAACTGAGATAAACTACAAATACCAGCGTCCATGTCCAGTTATCAGAATTGATTCTGAAGTAGTCAAATTGAAAAATTATTCCGACAATAGTAAGAGAAAGTAAAGCAAAGAGAATATCGAAAAGTTTCAATAGAAACTTTCGCTCAGAAATTTCAAAATGAAAAATAGGCTTTTTCGACATTGCGGCAGGGCTGGTAATGTGCCGATAAATATAGAACTTTTAGCTTAGCAAATCCAGCCATTGGTGTTTAACTCGTTCCCAATCGAAATTCTCTATTTCGATTCTGGCATTTTTAGATAGTCGAGCGCTAAATTCAGGCTCAGATATCAATTTAATACAAGCAGTAGTCATCGCTTTAGCATCACCTGGAGGTACCAGGAGACCGGTTTGACCATTTTGGATTAGATATGGCATGCCACCAACATTGGTTGAAACCACAGGAAGTCCCAAGGCCATCGCCTCCATGACACTAACAGGAGTATTATCTACATTCGAAGTATTCAGAAAAATACAGTATTCTTTAGATAACGAAATAAGGTCAGGTTTAGAAAGCTTCCCGGGAAAGCTTACTTTCAGGTTATTTTCGTTCACATACTTCTTAAGTTCTTCGAGGCTACCATCCTTGTCGGGACCCACCATGCAAAGTTCGCTTTCAGGATAGAGGTCTGATAAATTTTCCAGTACCTGAATGGCTAATTTGGGGTTGTAAAGTTGCTGAAATGAGCGAATCCACAGCAATTTTGGATTAGTATGGGTTCGATGCTGGAAAGTGTAATTTTCAAGAGAAATAGCATTAGGAATACAAACAAGATTCTCATAACCCAGCTGCTTAAACTGCTGATAAAGGTATTTTGAAGGTGCTACCAATTTTGTTGCGGTCTGGAATAGATTTGTCACATAGTTACCAGAGGACCTGAGCCTATTCGATAATTTACCGCCATGCAAAATAAAATAGTAGTCTTTCCCTCTAAACCTGGCTATACTCCCACAAAGCTTTGCGTAAATAAAATTCTGAGTGCTATAGGTATCAATAAGAACTTTTTGATAGCTGCCGAATAAGCAATAAAAGCACATTTCAAGAAGTCTCAGAAATTTATTTTGAAAGTTTGAGATCGATACAATTTCTAAACCTTCAGTTTTGAGCAAATCTGGTATAGTATCAACTGCCGTTGGAGTTCTCCCCCATTTTTCAAGTTTGTTACCTATATAGAGTATTCTTTGCATCAGGCCAGAACTTGATTCCAGTCATCTCTCACACAACTCCAGTCAAATTCATCTACTTTGCTTTTAGCATTTTTACAGAGTAATACCCCTACTTCTGGGTTTTCCACAATGTCCTGAATAGCTACAGCCATTTGTTGAGCAGAACGATCCTGCACCAGGATTCCATCCATGGAATGATCAATTAGCTGTGGCATTCCGCCAACATTCGTACTAACTACCACCAGGCCAAGACTCATCGCTTCAATGACGCTTATTGGGGTATTATCCACAGTGGTGGTATTAATGAAAAAGTCATAATGTTGGGATAGGGAGGACCAGTATTTCTTCTTTAATTTCCCGGTAAAACGAACATCAAGATCATATTTCTCTGCAAGTTTCTTACAGGTTTTCATGGTACCATCCTTTTCCGGGCCTACCATACAAAGACTTGCCTGTGGATACTTTTCAGAAATAATCTTCAATACTTCGATAGCCATTATAGGATTATAACGTTCCTGAAAACGTCGTACCCACAGCAATTTAGGCTGAAAACTTTCACGCCTTTTAAATGGGTAGTTTGAAGTTTTTATGGCGTTGGGAATAACCTTAGTATTTTGAAAGCCGTGCTTTTCAAAAGCATCCTTTAAAAACATGGAGGGAGCTATATTAACTTTTGAGCTTCCGAATAGACTCTCACTAAACGATTTAGATCTTTCCAGTCGTTCCGGCAAATTCCCACCGTGTAGAATAGGAATATATTCGAGATTTGATAACTGACAGGCTTTACCGACGAGGTAAGCATAATAAAAGTTCAGAGCGCCATAGGTATCGATAAGAACAATATCGGTGGAATTCTTATAACGTGCTATCAAGCCGAGCATTTCCGTAAGTCTCAAAGCTTTGTTTGATCTTGTGGATGCAGTTTTAACTTCGTAGCCCTCCTTCCTTAACATTTTACTGAAAAAAGAAATATAGGTGACGGTAAAACTGTTAATTCGCAAGTCGTTTCCTATGTACAGGATCCTTTTTTTCATCTACTATATATAATAAAGCGAGACCATATACAAAGGCCGGTAATGCAATTCGCATAGCCGAATGATTTATGGTCAAAAACCAGAAGGCAACGAATGCCAGGAAGTAATAGTTATTCTTAAATTTAAACCAGAATATTATAGGTACAGATATAAGAATAAGTAATGCAAATATTCCTAATAAACCATGTTCCGAAAGTAGTCGGCTAATTTCGTTATGTGTAGCTATTTTTATACCCAAATTCTCCTCCCGATACTCATAACCCTTGCCCACCCCAATTCCAGTCAAAGGATGATGGTAAAATGCAGTTAATTCAGTTTCTACAAGCTCTAGTCTCCCTGTCGTGATATCTTCTTTTAGTTCACCGGCTGCATTCTTATTTAAATATCGATTTCCTATTAATCCCGATGTCTGGGCAAACGAAAAAAACCAAATTGCAATAAAAATAGCAGCCATTCCTAATATCCTGATGTTTGTACCCTCAATTCTTTTCGCTTCTTGTTTGTAATAGTAAAATATCAAGAAACATGTTACACAAATCAGAGCTGTTATAACACCTCCTCTAGAGAATGTTATAATTGCTCTGTAGCCCATTAATATTATTAGTATAATATCTATCAAATTAATAAGACGGTTACGAATGGTAAACAATCTGGTGCAGAGAAGAAAACAGCCTAAACCGAATACTGTAGAAATCTGGTTTGGTCCAAATCCTCCGGTAGCGGCATAATTACCCGAAAGACTAATTCTAACTGAATCCATACTAGGTGTATAAATATAGAGGTAGATCATCTGGGCTATTATGGGAGTTAATAGCATTAAAAGAACACGCTGAAAATCTTCCTTCTTGATTTTCTTATAATAACAATATAAAGCTGAAACACCCAAGCAAACCGGACCTGCCAGATTAAATGCTATAAGTTTACGGAAGTCAGCCTCATAACTTACTGTTATGGAAGCTATTATTACTCCAGGAAATAAGATAAGAAGATATATCCAATATGGGATAGTTTTCGAACTCGCCCCCTTGAAAAATAAACCAATTAATAAAAATATAATCACTGCATATTTACCCGTTTCATAAAAAATTACAGAACTGGTTTGTCTGAAAAAAACTTCTCCCCCCGCAATGTAGGCAGCGGCCATTAAAGCCTCATTACCTTTGTTTTTTCTATCAATTATGATAAAAAGGAAAGAGGCCATAATGCCTAGTAAAATAATTTTTGACAAGGCAGGAAAGGAATACATTATATAACCGTAAACAATATGAATTCCAAGCAACTTTAAATAAAACCGATTATTTTTATTTAGGTTTTTTAGCATAGGTTTCTAACAAACTCAAGATATCTAGGGATGGTTACTTTTGAAGCATAATTAGACATTATGAAATTATGAAATTTGATTGAATCAGTTTTAGCTCTCTCAGTATTAAAAGCATAGGTCTCTATAGCATTGACCAATTGATCTAAATTTTGGGACGGAATCAATATACCCCGGTTCTTTAATAATTCTTTACAAACCCCAACATCAGTAGAGATAACGGGTAAACTTGCAGCTCCATATTCCAGAATCGCCATTGGCATGCCTTCGTAGGTTGAAACCAGTATCCCGAGATCCATAGTAAGTAAAATTGGGTAAGGATCAGTAATAGTATCATAAAAATTAACATATCCCTTTCTTTTCTCGAATTCCTGCTTTATATATGTTGAGTAATCATCTTTAAAATCCCTACCTATAAAATGAACTTGTAAGTTTATTTCACTTTTTACAATATCCACAGCCTTCAACAATAATAAATGATTTTTTTCCTGACGCAAATTAGCGGTACATACTATATTAAAGCGTTTTTTGGAAGAATATTCTGGATTTTCACTTGTTGGGTTAACAAAATTGGGCAAATAGATAGAATTTTTAAATTTTAGTTGACCCCGGGACCAACTTTGCATTTCAGGATTCACTGATATTATTCCGTCAAAAAAATTTGAGAAGATTAATAGAATTTTCTCTTTCAGAAAAGGCATATTAGGACTATTCCCGTGGTGATTATGCCATATAAGTTTAAAATTTTTGAATTTAATTTTACATAATGAAGCTATAAACCAAGAGGTTCCATGAGCATGGACAATATTAATATCATTCTTTTTTATAAAAACAACCAATCTCAAAATTGCCTTATAATCAAAAGTTTTTCGCCGATCCAGGTGATAATACTTTATTTTTTCACCTAAATTATTTAAAAATTCACCCTGAGCTCTTGTAGTTATTAAATATGAAGACACTCCAATTTCACTTAAGGAATTAGCATAATTTACAGCCATTCTTTCCGCTCCACCTGGATTAAGGCTATCTATTAATTGCAAGATCTTCATATTAATTTTCGGATTTCTTTTTCAAACCTTTCAAGCGTATATTTTTGAGACCATTTGAGTGATTCGTCAGACATTCTAGCCAAAATTTTTGGATCATTTAGAAATTCCTCTATCTTTTTTGAAGCATTTACCTTTTCAGGTTTTACCAAAATTCCTCTTTCTCCATCTCCTAACATCCATGGTATACATGAAACTTCAGTTCCTATGGGAACACATCCAAAGAACATGGCTTCAGCTAAGGCTTTCGGCCAGCCTTCACTTTTAGATGGTAATATGGAGAAATGAGCTTCTTTATATGCCGATTTGATCACATCAGCATTATGATTACCATGTAATTTAATCTTCTTTTTTAAATTCTTATTCTTTATTATGCTCTCTATTTCTTCTAACAATTCACCATCACCGTAAATATCTAAATGAACTCTATATTTCTTACTTAATAGTTCTTCAATGACATTAATTGCAAGTTTAGTTCTTTTACCTTCAATTAAACTTCCAACAAAAACAAAATTGAAACTTGGTTCAAAGACTTTTACAATATTCTCTCTTTCAGATTCCGAATAACTGGCTGTGAAAAATGAAATAATATTTTCTCTCTGATCTTTCCATTTTCCGTAGACTAGTACTTTGGTATTTCTGGTAAGAAATTTACTTTTAATCAACCATTTTTGAAAACGATAGCTGAATGGCTGTTTACTTTTTGGATCCCAGTTACCAGCATACTTAACTGTTTTCTTCTTTTTAGGAAATAAAACCTGTACTAATAATGCAATTAAACCTATATTTCCAGGACATCGAACATGTATATGATCTGCTTTTCGCATTTCCAAGAAGATTCGCCTAACATTTAATGGAAGAGCATATATTGAGAAAATTGCCTTCTTGAATGATGTGAAATTAAGACCATTTAAATAAACAAAATCAGTGCTTTTTAATGAATAATCAATGTCTATTTGAGATATCTTTTTCTTAACAGGTGCTATTATTACTAAAGTATCAACATATTTACTCCATACATTAATTTCCCTAACATATGGTGAATAAGCATAGTATTTATTCTTATCTATATAATGTGGAACATGAGAAAAAACAGCAAATCTCATTCAGTAGGTTTATTTTTCATCAGCATTGTTAAATGCATACATTGAAACATATACTCATCGGAAATCTTAGATCTCTCCCAATCCTGGAGATGCCATTTATGAAGTATCTCTCTTTTTTTGGATGAACTCGAAGGTAATAATACCAATAAAAAGAACCATTTGGATTTCCCAAGAATAGCTCTCCTATCCAGGATTTCGAAAGCATTTTCAAAATAATAAAAAACCTTTTTAGAAAAAGGCCATTCCCAATCCCTATCACTTTGAAATGGTCTATATAAATTACGGATTATTTTTAAGGGTAGGCTTGTTTCTAAAGGATCATAGCTAATCAATTCACCTTCTTTATTTAACTTACTTTTTATAACCTTTATTAATTCTTCCAAATTTTTAAAATGGTGTAAAACACCATAGGCATATATTAAGTCAAAATCCTTTTCTTTAAAATCGGGTGAAAGAAAATCGCCAATTATTGCCTTAGCCTGAGGTATATTTTTAAGTCTTTTTGAAAGGATGTTTATACCTTTCTCACTTAAATCTATAGCTACATATTCTTTTGCATTATTCGCTAAATGCATAGACAAAGAATTACCTGCATAACAGCCTAGATCCAAAACTTTTTTATTTTTTAAATCTCCAAACCAATAGACATGAAGGTCAAGGATTTGTTTTTCAACACCAATTTTCTTTTTGGTTTTATTTAAAATTCCATTTCTGAAATGGGACCAAATCTTAGTGGCAAAATTCTTCTTTTTGAAATCGTAGAACTCCTTCTGTCTTATATTAACCTGTTCTCTCTCTTTATTTTGCATTTCCTGGTTTCTTCAAAAACAAACTCATCCATCCAAAAAATCTCCCAAAAGTCTCTGTCAAAGACTCAATTTTATTCTTTGTAGTAAAAATATTACTGAATCTGATCATGGTTAAAACAAAACCTATAGAATGCCATTTTAACCGTGCCTTATAGGTAGGATTAGGATACTTAATTCTCCATACATACCATCCATTTCGCATCACCATTTTTCCATATTTAAATCTATTTGGTCGGCCAGCTTCATTATGCTTATGCATTACTCTAGCCCCTGTATGTAAATATAGCTTCCCTATTCTTGAAATACGTAAACAAAAATCCATATCCTCATATAAACCATAGCCTTTAAAGTAATCTGAGAATTCAATTCCATTAAAGACTAATTTCCTATAAGATGAGACTCCACCCATAAAAAATTCTACCGGATAAACTTTACCAGTTGGAGGAAGGAAACTTATCGATAGTCCGTTAGAAAATTCCGGCATTATTCCTGGCATTTCTTCACTCAGAAGATCTAATCTTTTTCGCAGATAATTACGTGATCCAATTTTTCTATACCAGCCATCAAATTCATATTCATCATCTTTAATTGATTCTCTTTTTTTAAACCACTCAACTTCATTGATTATATAACCTCCAACACCATAAGCCTCGGGAATACTATTGTAAGTTGAAATTAGTTTTTTGAAATAATCTTCTTCAAGGATTATATCATCATCAAGAAAACAATAAACTTCAATATCCCTATGGCTTTTTTGAATACCATAATTTCTTTGTTTGGTTAATCCTCTATTCTTCTCATCAACTTTGAAATATTTTAAATTGGGGTACTTCGAATTTTCAAGTAGTCTGGCCGTTTCATTATCAGGAGAACCATCTATTACTAATATCTCATTTGGATACAAAGTTTGCTGAGTTACAGATTGCAAAAGATCAGTGATTGCCTGAGGTCTTTTAAAAGTGCAAATGATTAAATTAAAATTCATTAAAGTTTCTTGTTTTTAATTTGATCAATTTCTAAGTTCAAGGCTGCTGCATTGATAATATCCATATTTGCAAATGGCCATCTTTTCAAATTCTTCCGCTCGAATGCTTTTAATTTTACTTGTTCCATATAATCAAAACCTAAATGTCCATTCTCAAAATAATCTCCTACATTTTTTTCAAGGTTTGGATTCTGATAAATTTCCACCCAATTATGTCCTAAAAATAGGCGATATCTCCCTTTAGGGCTTTTTGCTTTAACCAGTCTTTTGATCAGTATATTATCAATTTTAGATCTCAAAGCCCATATTGGAAATCTCAAAATACTTGGAGCATTTTGAGCAATTAATGGAATCTGGCTTGTGGGAATTCCCCCTAAGTCTTTAAGAATTGGAATTTGTTTCCCTAAATTATTAATGAATTTGTGATTTAAACGTTCATTAGGATGAATACTACTAGTATATCTCAACACTCTCATTGACATACCAGGACAATAGCTTCTATATTTATAATTGTTTATTAAAATTTGCTTTCCCATAGGGATTCGTGTATGGGTGTACCACAAAAACAATTCATCAACTAGTTCAATATATTTTAATTTGTGTGATTCAATTCTTTGGAATAGTTCATTTAAATCATTTTCAATATTCTTTGCTAGGCTACTTTTAGATATTTTAAGCTCTCTCGCTTTGATTGTTTTTGAACTATAGAAACTTAAATAATGATCGACAGTCCTTTTTTTCCAGTTTTCGAAATTTTCTTTAGAATTTTCTTCAAATTTATAATCCCTGGAAAACAAGGAATGTCTAACAAAGTTCTTTCGTTGATACTCTTTTGATGAAAATCTTTTTATAGTTCTACCTGTAAGTGCAGTCGATAAATCACCTATAAGTAATACATCTTTTTTTTCAACTCTAATATTTTCTAAAATTTCCAACCATGAACAAAGATATACCCCTTCTGTTTTACTCACATATTCTTCTATGAGCTCCAAATTTGGAAAATTTATTAATGTGTCCGAGTAATTTTTGTAATCTGCATTTGTTCTTTTTGCTAATTTACGAGCAACACTAATTTCATAACTATCATTAGGTCCATATGAGATACACTTAATGTCCTTTTTTTCAGGTAGGGCACCTAATAAAATCCTGCTATCTATACCACCACTTAAGGCTACAGAAAGCTCCTTCTCTTCTTTTAATAAAATATCTAATTCTTCCTTGAATAATTTCCAGTAATCATTTACTAAATTCGTAGTATCGCCAGTAAGTGTAGAGTTAAAGAGACTATTATCATATTTTGTATCCAGAATGTCTCCCTCGTAATTGAATCTTATCCATTCTCCCGGTAAGATTCTTTTACAGTTTTCCAGAATGGTTCTAGAGCCTATAGAAGAGTATTCGGGTAAGGTAGTACGTTGAATAATACCTGTCTCATCAAATTTGACATCGGTGAAGTTGCCTAATAAAATTATACTATTAGAAACAAAAAAACCTTCCTCTGATTTTAAATAATAAAGGGGATAAACTCCAATAGGATCATTACATAGGACGACTTCTGATTTTTTTTTGTCAAAAATAAAACTTGAGAAAGAACCAGTAATATTTTCTTTAACGGGCCATGAAGCAAAAATGGAATCTATGGCTTGTTCTTCCTGGACATTTACTCTTTCATTAAAAGCCTCAAAATTCCTTAGATATCCCTGATTAATGTATATGTTAGATTCACCCTCCTTATAAAATTCAACCTCATCTATTATTAGATCTAGTGGACCTAATTTCTTCAAATCAAAACTAGCGGATAAGTTTTTCAACTTATCATTCAGATATTTATTGCTTAAAAGAAATCTCATCTAAATTCGGTTTATTTAGGAGGTCAAGTCCCCTAGGACTGATCCAGTAAGTACTTACCCCAATAAAGACTTTTATCCCAACTTTTATTCATTATCTTAAAATAAGCAATTGGATTCTTAATGGTTTGTTTTCTATAAAATTTCAGAAACATGGATAGTTTATAGCCATATCTCTGTTCTAAGGTATAATATTTAAGAATCAGAGCCATCACTGTAGGCGATGGCTTTGGTTGGGGAGATTCAGCTTCCCATTTAAAGACCTTCTTGATACGAAAACCTCCCATAGGAGCTTTAAGGTGCGTAATTTCCAAAAAGGGATCATAAATAATATCGCATCCTCTATTCCTTAATTGCATTCCAAAATCTTTATCTTCTCCATATCCATGTTCAAAAGTATTTGAAAAGCGAACATTTTCTAAAAATTCACTTTTAACTATAGAATTACCTGCACCAAAGGTTCCCCATTGTTTAATTTTCTTAAAAATGATATTTTCATCAGGTTGCCTATAGGCTGTATTAATCATGTTAACACCAAGTCTTCGAATTTCGCTTAAGGCATCGCTTAATACACTGGAGGCTATTCGGTTATCATCATCACATAAAAAAACCCAATCTGAAATGACCTTTTCAAGTCCAAGATTTCTAGCATAACATACTCCAGTCCGCTGTGTAAAAATATGGACTAACTGAAATGGCCATTTTTCTTTAACTAGGCCTTGTAAATCAGAGGTATGATCCTCTCCCGGTTTTTGCTCAATTAAAATAACCTGATATGGAGTTAGGCTCTGATTTCTAAGGTCATTCAAGACCTGTTTTACCTGTTCAGTCCTACCTATAGTTGGTAAAATGACATCTATGTTGTTTGATAATTGACTTAACTGAGTAGATTTAATAGGTAGATCCCGTAGATCAATTTCTTTTTTAAACTTTTTGCTATTAAAAAAGGCAGAAATATATGATTTAATAGGTATATTTTTTTCCTTACTTATAAAGCAAAAGAATAGTATTGTTGTCCATATTGTCGTGTAATGACTATATACAAACCTGAACAAATCTGAATTATCTGCATTTATTTTTTTGACCAAAGGTATTTCTCTATTCACTATTAAGCTCGGTACTGAATAGCAAAAAAGTCCGTTTTCTAAACCTATTTTGGCAATAGAGTTTAATAAAAAACCAAAATCTGATTCTTTAGAAAAAAAATGTTTAAATTTTAATAAGGTATTTCCTTTGATCCCTCCAACATCTGTGCTCATGAACCAGGTACCATAAGAAACATTCCTGTTTACATTCACATATGGCATATGATCAATATAACCAACCGCCCTGGGTAAGTATTCAGAATAAACAGCATAAGAAGCCATGATTAGATCATGATGAAAAATTTTATTTATTTCTTCAAGATTTAAGTCTTTATATATTCTTTCTTCGCACCATAGAATCAATTCTTCAGGATATTCCTTAGCCAGATACCAAAATGCTGAAATGCAATTTAAACTCCCCACAGGAATCGAATCTCCACCAATTGATAATATATCAATCAGTTGGCCAGCATGACGATGGATTAATATTTTCAATTTATTTAAAAATTAAAATTTCTAATAGCTTATTTAATTAGTGTCACTTTTTCAATAATCTTGTCCAGGGCCAATTTTCTTTGTTCCCAAATAAAGCTTTCTCCCTTATTACTAATTTTATTATAAACTGAAATGCATTTATTTATTCTTTCAATAAATTCAGAGGAAGACATATTTTCAATATAATTAAATAGGTCAGATGGTTCAGTGAAATTCGAATAATCTATAAAACTTTCTTTAGGGAAAATTTGATAAATATTATTGCCCTTCCCATAATAAATAGGCAAACAATAATTCTCTATACTATCCCATATCTTCTCTGTGATATAATTATGAGCCATGGTATTTTCAAAGCATAGGTTAAAATTATAACTTTTTAAAATTTCAATTTTTCTGTCCTTCCAATTTCCTCTTCTGGAATTTTCTACTACAATACCTTCCGGCCATCCTCTACCGTAAATATCAAAAAGATCTTTTTCAAAACCCTTTAAAGCAATCTTGGTCCTTATCTTAATAAGATCAATATCATCTCCATTATTAAGCAAAGGTGATGAGTCAATTCCTTTAAAATAAGACATGAGGGCAACAACCCTCCTATTTTTAAGTTCAAAATCGTCTGATATTTGAGCTAACTTTTTGGATATATTTTTTGCATGAAAATTTAAACCTGTTGTAAATACATCGCGTGTATAAATATTCATAAAATGGCACTTAATAAATCCACCTAAAACCTTTTCAACCGATTTAAAACTAGTATTAAATCGTGGCTCCAAAGTCCAAACCAGAAATTTCTTATTTATCAGGGAAAAAATAAAATACTTTTTTAAATGCTTATAGTTTTGAGAAATTAAAATATCTGCATCCATTATATTTCCCGTTAATACAATTCCATTACTCCTTAGGTATTCTAAATCTCTTTCGTTCTCAAATGGGGTAAATACGAAACTTTTAATTTTATATAGCTTTATAAAATTTTCCATTCAATTAGAATTTTTCAAAATATCTTCAAAAAATTTTATGTTTTTGTCAGCCACAACCTGCGCATCAAATTTGTGTAAAATACGCTTTCTTGCATTTCTACCAAATTCCAATCTCAAACGAGGATTCTCAATAAGCTGGATAATCTTATCTGCATACTCTAAGTGACGTTTTGGGTTAAGCGTATAGCCGGTTTCGCCATCAATCATGACTTCTTGTGCCCAGCCTATATTGGAAGTAACCATGGCCTTTTCCATTGCCATGGCTTCCAGCCAGGTCATAGGCAAGGCTTCTGCAAAACTAGGTAAAACAACAACGCTAGCCTTTTTAATCTCTTCAGCTATTTCGCGGTATGGTATAACTCCTAAGAAATGGATTTTTTCTTTTGCCTCTTCGGTCAATTTTTCCTTGAAGAGCTTAAAAGTCGAATTTCTTTCCAATATATCTACAACATCCCTTCCTACCAGAATTAACCGGGATTCAGGTTTCTTTACTACAATATGATTGAAGATCTCAGCCAGTTCCAGCACTCCCTTTTTCCGGATAATAGTTCCGAAATAAAGTATAGTATTTTCCTTGATTAAGGAAGTTGATGGTAAAAATATATTCGCGTCGACAGAATTGGGAATTACCGTGTATTCATTTTTTACTCTAAAAACATTATTAGTTGTTTTACCGGTAAAATCACTTACTGAAATAATAGCATCTGCATTCTTAAAGGCTTTTTTCTCAAAAAACCTGTTTTTAAACTTTTGTTTTCTTCCTTCCAGGTGACAAAAATAGGCATCACTACCATTCAACCTCATTACCACAGGACATTCAATTTCCATTAACGCACTAATTCCTGTCCAGTCAGGCACTTCAAGAAGGTCAATTTGATCTGCCAAAATGGAATTATTGATATATTTCTGAAGATACTTTCGATAGAAATACCAACCTAAAACAGGATATTTTTGTTGGGCGATAAAGTGGAAATTAATCCCATCTTCCTCAACTACCAGGCTTTGCTTCTGTCCGTAAACAAAAATACTTACCTGAATATTATATTTAATTAATGCATTCGCCACATTTTGAATACTAGTACCCAAACCGCCTGAAGCCGTAGAGAGTTTATGAGGATACTCCGGAGTTAAAAAAGCTATGTGCATAGTTTATTCATTTTTTTCAGCAATTTCACCAATAGCTTTAGTAATTCTGGAGGTTGCTTTTTGTCCTGGGAGATCGTTTATAATTCCGAACCATTTTTCAGCTAATTCTATAGTTTGAGTAATCTTTCCATCCACAACCTGGAGGATGGTTTTCTTTATTTCTTCCTTTGAATTAATCCAAAGCACCGCATTTCTATCTGGCATAGACCGGAAATGAACATAATTATAGATTACTGAAACATCCTTAAGCATTACCTCGCCTTCCGGATCATAATTTATAAATGCACAGGGTTTTTTATAGGATACATAATCAAAAACCATAGACGAGCCCAGATTAATGACCATAAAAGTATTATTGATAATACTTGTTTGCAGGGAATTATCATATTTTTCAGGGATCATCTCATTCCAATGGTCGCCTAAGGTTTTCCATGCAGGAACTATAGGAACAATAATATCTTTAAATTCATCGAGAATCTTCTCGTATCTATTTGAAAAATCTACAGGAGCCCTTCGAAAAATTATACCCATATTATGGCCGTTCCGGTTCAAATCTTTAACCGCTAAGGCTACATCTTTTAAATAAACCTGATCCCCAGGCGACGTGGTAATGTCATCTCCGGAAAAGCAGAGGTACTTTCTTCCCTTTTTTAAATCGTAACGAGAATAAAATTCAGATTCCGGAATTATAAACTCCGAATCAAAATGAAACTGAAATTGGGGTGTTCCGGTAACCAATATCCTAGCCTCATCAACCCAAGGATAATAAGTTACAAGTTCTGCTTTCATATGATGGCTCCATACTAAGTAATAGTCAGTATCCAGAACTTTGGTCCCTTTAGGTAAATTATCCCAGGAAAAAATAAAACATACTGTGGGTATACCAAGATCCCTGGCTGCTAAAATGGGAGCAACCGTAGTTAAAGCTCGCTGAGTGCTACAAAAAAGTACTTCCGGTTTTTCTTTTTTCAAAACCTCCAGACAATGCTTGAAATAAGGAGTTTTTCTTTCAGCCTTCTCCATATTACTCTGTAACCGAATAACCCCATTCTTATTCGAATTCCTTCTTATTAAAGATGAGACTACAACATTCTTAATTCGTTTTTTTATTCCGCTACCTTTAGAAGGGAATTTATAAGATTGATATACCTGGTCTCGGAAATTTTCAGTAAAAAAGTTTAATTCAGCATCTATTTTAGCTCTTTTATAAAGATCTGCTATTGGTCCTGGTTTTCCTTCAAGTTTGATTTCAGAATATCCCATTTCAGATATATCTGCTCCGGTAAGATTCCAGTAAGTCAAATCAAGGTTATGCCTGGTGGCATCATCAGGAAAGGAACTATATATAAAATTCCTGATCCCAACTCCATCTGGTATTAAAATAAAGACTTTTCTTTTGTTCAAATTAGCTTAGATCTCTAAATTGTTTTTGATGTTCAGTTCGCCAAACCTCTGTACTTTTTAAGGTTCGCAAGAATCCCTCTGAACTTTTTCCATTACCAAAATTAGTGTTTTCAGAAGGAAATGTTAGGGTTCCTATTTTAGAAATAGCGTCTAAAATTTCGTTTTCAGCATACCCACAATTAATAATTTGGGAATCCTTAGATCTGTTGTTTTGGCGACTTCCAATATTTATAGAAGGCACTTTATAGTAAGGTGCTTCCCTTACCCCTGCACTACTATTCCCAATCATAAATTCTGCTTCCTTCAACAGACTTAAAAAATATTCAAAACGAAGTGAAGGAATAATCCTGAACCGGTCATTACTTTTCAGCTTTTTAATCTGTACCATGACCTCATTGCTTCCTAAATCATTATTCGGATAAATGATCACATAGTTCCTGTTAGATTTCAGGATTGCATTTATAAAATTTTCTGTGTATTCCGCAATATGGTTCACCTCTGTTGTTACAGGATGAAACATGGCAACTGCATATGTTTGAAAATTGATTTCGTAATACTGTTTTACAGTGGCCAGATCTGGTAATGTGTCTGAAAACATGATATCAATATCCGGTGAGCCTATCACATAAATTGAAGACGCCAGTTCTCCCATTTGGATCAGCCTTTTTTCTGCCTCTTCATTCGCTACAAAATGAATATGACTTAATTTACTCACACTATGCCGAATCAACTCATCAACAGTTCCAGATAGCTCTCCGCCTTCCACGTGGGCCACTAGAATATTATTTAAAGATCCTACGATAGCTCCTGCTAATGTTTCTACTCTATCTCCGTGAATTACGATCATATCTGGCATTAAATCTATTACAGCTGCGGAGATTCCCTCAATACTTTTAGCGAGAGTAAGATCCATGGCGGAAGATGCAGTATGATTTTTAAAAGCAGTGATGTTTTTGAAACCACATTTTTCTATTTCGATATAAGTATAGCCGTATTGCTCCTGCAGGTGCATTCCGGTTGCAAGAATATGATATTCGAAATCATTATTCTTTTCAAGAATCTGTATAAGCGGTTTGAGTTTTCCAAAATCTGCCCTTGTGCCCGTAAGAAATAACACTTTCTTCATTCTTTTGATGCTAAATTATTTAAGGCTTTTATTTAGTGCAATGGTTAGTTCTCCACATCTAAAATACTCAAATCCGAATTGCTCAAGTATTTTATTGATTTCTGAACGACAATTGAATTCATCATGGATTTCCATCGCTATGCATTTAGTAAATTGGAGGAAACTAAGATCTGCATCTTTCGAGGTAAACACCTCTTTTTCTGCTCCTTCTATATCGATCTTTAAAATATCTATTACTGACCAATTAAAATCTTTCATCAGCTGATTTACGGAAAATGCTGGTATACCTTTCTCATGATTAATCTCCTTTACTCGTCTGGCCCAATCTAGCCTATCTCTAAAGTCATTTATTATCTCAACCTTAGAATTACTACTCCATAATGCTGCATTTAATAATGAAACATTTTTATTTTTTGGAAGGTTATAATTCAAAACCTCATAATTACCTATATCAGGTTCTAAACAAATGATATTACAATTCTTAAATATTTTTAGAAAAAATAATGAAGTAAGACCAATATTACCTCCAGCGTCAATTATATTTAAAACTTTCCCTCCTGGAAATTTAAAATGGTTTTTATAGGATTTTACTACAGGCAAATATTCGCTCCAGAAAAAGATCTGTTGAAAAACATCGAGATCACTGGAAGGATCCCTCCTAATTTTAATTTGATTATCTGACAAGTCTCCAAAATTTCCAATAAAAGCTTTTGATGTTCTTTCAATTAACCTTCCTCTAAACCGAACCAGATAGTTAAAATACCTGTAAAATTCTATTTCTTCTCTACTTGGTTCAAGACCAATATTTTTTTTAAATAAATAACTAACAACAATAAATTGGTAATGAAAACTAAGAAAAAGAAAGCCTCGAATCTTACTTTTTTGTAACCCTATTTTTAAGACTTTCATATATTTCAAACTTCGTTCTTAGCATTTTTAGATCATTAACTAGCGTTCTTATATACCTGATATTATTGGTCCAAAAAATCTTTTTTAAAAATGACAGGATGGACCTGGATGGAGTAGAAAAATTCTTATTATATAATTGAAATTCTGCAATTGTTTCATTCTTAAATCTATTTCTTGATGAATTTTGAGTTCTATTAATAAAATAAAAATATGTCTCGTTTAGATCTAAAATTTTATAACCATTTTCTACTACTCTTTTAGACCATTCCTTATCCTCTATAGCCAAAAGTTCTTCATCGAATTTAAAATCTTCCCAGACCTTTTTATTAATAAGACAACAGGCACCCATTAAACCAAATTGTAAGGGATCTTTTACCTCAAATTGATTATGAAATGCTCTTCTATAATTGTCAAAACTATTGATATACCTTACCCCTGCTATATTTTCTCCTTCAAGTACTTTAAAAGTATGCTCAAAGAAGCCAGTTCCTATAGGAACTGAATGGGCACTCAGCAATAAAACATATTTGGATTTTGCAAGTGAAATACCTTGATTAATGGCCTTCCCGTAAGTAAAATTATCTATTGTACTAATCTTACAATTATATTGCAGACCTACCTCCCGGCTATTATCAGTTGACCCATTATCAACTATTATAATTTCTTTTATATATTTTGAATAGAGATTTGTGAGGATGCTCAGAACATTTTCCAAAGCTTCCGCTTCATTTCTATTCCTAATAACAACAGAAATTTGTCTATTCAAAGTCTGTATAGCTTAATTGAACGTCTTTTTTAAGATCTCGTTTTGTTTTCTTACCAATCAATTCATTATAATTTTCAGCTGAAATCTCACCAGTGCCGGGTCGTTTAACCCAGATATTATCTTTTGTTAGAAATTCTCCCTCCTTAATCTCTTTTATAGTACATACTGTTGCAAAAGCAAAATCTATAGTTACCTTCTCTTCCCTGGCTGGTTCTTTCTTACCACCCCGCATCAATGCAATTTCTTTACTATCACTAATTAAATGCCGACATTCAAGCTCATTCATACTACATAAGATATCCGGACCTTTTCGATCTTTATGATCGGTAAAATGTCTTTCCAGGATAGATGCTCCAAGGCCAACAGCCGCTAAACAGGCATTATTATTAAGCGTATGATCAGACAATCCAAAGACCTTGTCGGGAAAAGATGAGTTTAATTGTTGCATTGCTCCAAGTCTAACTAGGTTAGGAGGCGTTGGGTATAGATTAGTGGTATGCAGCAAAGCCAGTGGTACTTTGTGAAGATCGAAAATAGCCACAGCTTTCTTTACGCTTTCTATAGTATTCATACCTGTACTAAGTATGACAGGTTTTCCAAATTTTGCGATATGTTCTAGAAGTGGATAATTATTACATTCTCCACTTCCAATTTTAAAAGCGGGAACATCAAAGCCCTGCAACCTATTAGCAGCCGCTCTTGAGAAGGGAGTAGAAATAAAAATCATTCCTAAACCTTCTACATAATTTTTCAAGTCCAACTCATCATCCTCATCTAAAGCGCAATTTGCCATTATTTCATAAATAGAAATATCTGCATTCCCTGGAATTACATTTTTGGCTTCTGAGCTCATTTCGTCTTCTACTATATGAGTTTGGTGCTTTATCATTTCAGCTCCTGCTCGCTTAGCTGAGTCCACCATCTCTTTAGCAATACTTAAAGAACCTGAATGGTTTATTCCTATTTCAGCTATTACCAATGGTTCTTGATTTGGACCTATCTTTCTTCCTCCTATTTCAATTTCCGGTTGCATGTAGTTCTAGTAATTACTTTAAAATTTTTCGTAATCTTCTTTTAATATAAGTTGCTATCCGCACTTGCCAATAAAATAATGTCATTTTCGAATCCGGATTTATAAAGATGATTCGCCCTCCGCCAATGAAAAAATCTGGATTTCCATGAGAGTATGATTTGTTCTTTTCTAAGGTGATCACGTTAACATGTCTTGCCTTCGGAAATATTGACATTATAATATTAGCCTGGGGCGTTCTGTCTCCCTCAATAAATATGATCGATCTCTTTTTACAGTAGGATTTAATTAGTTGAAGGTTATCATCTATTCCGTCAATAATAATAAGGTCGAAAGAATTATTTAGATCTAACTCTGATAATTTACTATGACGCTCTAATTTAGAATAGTACTGGATATTTTCTTTTAAGACATTATTACAGAATTCATTTTCTTCTGTACCTACATATTTTAAGTTCCAATTGCGTTGTTCAGAGAATTTTAGAACGGTATCTGCAATTGCACCTATACCAAGACCCAGCTCTAAAACTGAATTTACATTAAATCTCTCAATCAATTTTATAATTATTGAGAGAGCAAAACCTGTAGCTATATATTCACTTCCATCCAGCTTACAGAATCGTTTGTAATTTTGTTCAACTGTATTTGTAGTGCTCATTCATAATATTTTTTATAAAGAAAATCAGCAAAATCGAGATCTTCCTGAAGATCAATATCAACCTGCGCAAATGGATGTTCAACAACATAAGGAAAGCTTTTTTCTGAAATCAAATCTCCTTTTTTCACTGCATCTACTCTTGCAATATATAATAATCCATTTTCATAAAATAATGGCTCTAGATCCTGACTTCGCTGACCAGGCACATAATTGAAGGGTTTAAATATTCCGTTATCAATTTTACCAAATTTTTGATTATTAAGGCTTACTGTAAAAAGGCTGTCATGTTGCTCTTTCCTGAATATTTTAAAGCTGTTCTTTAATAGATCGCCTGGACGTAATGGGTTTGTTGGCTGTAACAAAATTATATTATCAAAAAGCTCATCAATACTCTCAAGAACATGAAGCAGTGCATCTGCAGTAGTGGCAGTATCTGTAGCTAAATCTTCAGGCCTATTAATCACCTCAACATCATACAGTAATGCTTTTTTCTTTATGTTCTCATCATCTGTAGACACTATAATTTTATCGATAATATCTCTATTCGCCAAAGCATACTTTATACTGTGTTCTAAGAGTGTATCAGGTCCAAGACAAAGTAAATTTTTACCTTTTAACCGCTTTGATTTTCCTCTTGCAGGAATAATAGCTAAGGTTTTTGTTTTCCTTTTCAAAATATTGGTTTCTATTGAATTCACCTTAAATCTACTGTAAAATGAATAGACCTAAGATCATTACTTATAGCATATCGATAATTATGGTGACGATAATTAAAGACTATTTTTTGTAAAATTAAATCGTTCACTTCTTTCATCGTAAGAAGTGGTTGGTTTTTCTTACCTATTATTTTTTTTATTTTCTTCTTCAGGCTAAAACTACTGGTTTCGTCGGCTACTTTTACTGAAACCATTTTTCCTTCACAGGATGGCAGGAATTCATTTATAAAGTGAATTACGGATGCCGAGGAATTAATAATATCAAACTCTAAATCCGGTTCGTTTAGACTATCACGATCATCTTTTTTATATACTATACCCCAATTTTCCTGATTATATGGGATATGTTTTTTTTCTTCTTTACAAAACAAAAAATGTTGTTGATTAATTCTCATAGCATTTTTCAGCCTCGGGTTAACAATGAGAATATCATCGTTTTTAAAAGGATATCTTGCATGCCACTGATGAAGAAATATAGTTCTTTCCTCTCTGTACCTATTATAACCGGCTAATTCAAGTCTTAAAAACAGATCTTCATCTTCAAGCCCGTAGAAATGATAAAACTCATCAAACCCATGTATATTTTCAAGAGCTTTTTTGGGATATAGGCCAACTCCATTAACTTCACCAAAATGCCCTGGCTTTAGATCAGAAAAAGGAGTATTTCGCATTTGATCTAACTCTAAGTTTTCAGGCAAATAACCATATTTAAAAAGAGTAAAGGAAGAAGGATCTGCTAATTTATCAAGGTATTTAATCGTTTCAGGATGAAAGATCAGATCTATATCAGCGGTGAGAATATAGTCAGTTTTTGCCCTTCTTATTCCAAAATTAAATGCTTTACTTTTATTCCAAAGTAATCCGGAATGCGCTACATAGTAGTAATCGGCAAATAAGTAATTTTCAAGTAGGATCTTTAATGGAAGAGAATATTCATCATCACTCCCATAATCGACAAAAATGACTTTAAAATTATTTTTTGTCTGCTTCTTCAACGATTCCATTGCTAGTTGAATTCGATCCAGATCTCTGTTTCGGTAAGCAAAAAGAATAGTTATCATATATAATTTGTGTTAAACAGATAAATAGCCATCTTTATTAAATATACTTTTCATTGTCTTTTCCAGATTGTCTTTCGAAAGATAATAATTAAGATCTGGTCTATTCAGTTCTAAATTATTCCCAGCAATTTTCCATTCTTCATAAAGTTCTGAAATTAGATCCGCTATAAGTTCTTCGTTATCAATTTCTGAACAATATTTATATTCCTCACCCAGCAGACGTCGGGACTCACTTTTCTTGGGTCCCAGGTACAATATTGGATTATTCGCTTTTACACAATGTGGAAACTTACCTGGCAGAAACGGACTTATCTCAGATTTTGCTTCAAGAATTACATTTATCGAAGCCTTTGACTGAATATTTTGAACAAGTTCAAATGACAATTTTCTATCACTTAAAATTATCTGATCAATTCTATCTTCATTTTTTTTAAGATAATCAGAATAATAATTCGCGCCTCCTATCATTAATAACCTGGTATTAATTTTAGCCTCCGGATTATTATCCAAAAATTTTTTAAACCCTGAAATCAAACCAAATGGTTCACGTCCCCGTATCAGATTTCCCGCGTGAACAATATTAAAACGATTAAAGTCTATGTATCTTGGGACATCCATTTTAGGAATATCCAACTGATCCAACTGATGAGGTATTACCACTCCTTTTTTTTTAAAAGCTTCATATTTATCTCCCATCCATTCGAGTAGCAACTGTGATGGAAATACTGCCTTAAAACACCTATCAGCAACCTGCTTCATGAATTTTTCTTTTTGCCGGTACCCTGGCTCAAACCATGGATATGGTGGCGGGTACCAATGCATAGGATAAGGGTCATGCATATAAGCCATCCATTTAGAATGCAATTCAGGCATTTTCAATACTGCATGATGAGGCCTAAAACTTCCTCCCTTACTTAATGTAATTATAAGATCAGGATCCCATTTTTCAATTTTCTTTAATGACTTTACGATACTATTACGATCATTGAGCAATGTAAAAGAAAAACCAAACACGTTTTCAAGCGGCTTATACAGTTTTAGTTTTAATATATATCTCGCATATCGTTCCATCCTGCTTAACAGGAATAAAAGACTACTTCTGTTTTCTTTTATTGATACACATTCTATTTCATCAATCTGAATATTCTTTCTGGTATAATGATAAACTTTTAGTTGATATCCTAAACTATTCAGATTTCTTATAAGCGCCACCCTTCCCTTGGTGCCACTACTATCTTCTACATCTAAAGACTCTGCTAATATTAAAATTTTCTCTCTTGTCAATGCTCTAAAAAAATGAATGTTATTTAAAATTAAGAAATTTGAATTCTAATTAAGCTAGCTTCAATATTTGAGCTATAATAGGTGTATTTTCGGTCTTATTAAAAATTACCACATGATATTTTTTAGATTTGTAGATCTACCATGCCCAATATGATAATTGATCTAATTGCAGGAGCCCGACCTAATTTTGTGAAAATTGCATCGTTAATTCATGCCATACAACAAGATAATGCCTCAATTGAATTTAGATTGATCCATACCGGCCAACACTACGATAAAAATTTAAGTGAAAGTTTTTTTGATCAGTTACAAATACCAGATCCAGATAAAAACCTGGGGGTGGGAAGTGGTACACAGGCTCAACAAACAGCAAATATAATGATGAGGTATGAAGCTTTATTAAATGAAAATAAGCCGGATCTTTGTGTAGTTGTTGGGGATGTGACCTCAAGTATGGCCTGTGCTATTTCCGCAAGCAAGCTGGGTGTGAAGGTCGCTCATGTGGAAGCTGGGATACGTTCAAACGATAAGTCTATGCCTGAAGAGATCAACCGGATTCTTATCGATAGCATTTCAGATTATTATTTTACTACCTCAAGAAATGCTTCCGGGCTATTGTTGAAACAGGGAGTATCCAAAGAAAATATTTTTTTCGTAGGAAACACCATGATCGATACCTTATTGAAGTTTCAACCCAAATTTAGAAAACCTATTATATGGAAAGATATGGCTCTTTCCAAAAATGAGTATTTTGTATTAACCCTGCACAGACCTTCTAATGTAGATGATCCTGTAAAACTTAAGAAGTTATTAGAGCTTTTAAATGAGTGCGCCAGGAATCTTCCGGTTATATTCCCTGCTCACCCGAGAATTAAAAAATTTTTAAAGGAGCAAAACATCTGCTTAGACAATTTCAAATTTACTGAACCTATTTCCTATTTAGAATTTAACTTTTTAGTAGCAAATGCTAAATGTGTGATTACCGACTCAGGAGGAATCACTGAAGAAACCACTGTATTAAATATTCCTTGTATAACCATCAGAGAAAATACAGAAAGACCGGAAACAGTAGAAATAGGAACAAATGTAATAGTAGGAACAGAAGAGAAAAAAATTAGAAAGGCAATTTCTACAGTTTTCACTAATGATTGGAAAACAGGACAAATTCCGGAATTATGGGATGGCAAATCCGGCGAAAGAATTATAAAAATTCTAAAAGATTTTAATTTGTAAACCTTTACTCTTTCATCACAGCGAAAATTTCAATGTAACCAAGTTGTTCGCTTCTTAATATTTTCTTCAATTCTATTATTGATAAAAAATTATCATAAATGAATAAGCTCTCTGCGCTACAATTGCAAACATAGTTACCAGAAGATATTTCGTTAAGGTAACTAAGTATCCTTATTGTCTCATCGTAAAAATCAGGCAGGTTCGCTTCAAAACTGATAATAGGAACAGGCATCTTTAGACCTTGAATAACTTCTTCCTCATGGCCCTCAACATCTATTTTGATATATTTTGGAATTCCATAATTCTCAATAAAGTAGTCTAAAGTTCTTGTTTCAACTTTAGCTGTAGTAATTTCACCATTTGCTACACCACTATTTGAAGCTGTAGTTTTAATATGCTTTTCACTTAATGAATTATAGGCCTGATTAGTTTCGGTAATAAAAAAGTTTTTTAATCCTGGCTCACTGCTCAAAGCATATTGTAATACCTCTACGTTTGATCCTGCAAAACGTTTTGATAAAAAGTTGAATAGACGCTGAGAAGGTTCAAATGCAATTACCTTTTTCGATATTTTAGAGAAAAAAAAACTTTTTCTTCCCATATTCGCTCCTACATCAAATATCAAATGATTTTTTGAACTATGTTTTTTTAAAAGGAATTTGTAAAACATTAATTCCTGCTCATATTTATCATATCCTGAAGGATCTAATAATCTGAAATATAGAGAACTATTTTTTATCCTTTTCCACAACAAAGATCTTTTGAAAAGTGATTTGATCATAGAATAGTTTTTTTGATATTCTATTATATTAGATTATTAACAAATTCCATATCCTTCTGTTGCATTACCTCTTTTTTTATACATAAATAATCTGAAGCAAATTTTAAAATATGGTAACGAGTGTCTACAAATTTAACCGAATCTATATTCTCAGCCTCTGAAAGATGTTTATGCTCAAAAAGAATAATGGTAGGATGATACTTACCAATATCCAGCTGCTTCAAAATTTTCCAGTCATAGCCTTCCGTATCAATATGCAGAAGGTCCAGTTTTTCTATATTATTTTTCTTGAATAGCTCCTCTAAGCTTGTTCCTTTGATCTCAATTTCTTTAATATATGGCTCCAGCCTTCCTTCTAAATGATTTACAATATTTGATCTATTAAAAGATCCCAATTGATCATACCAGAAAGGTAAGTCAGTAATATCCTCCTTCGCCTTAGAATCCACATAGTAAAATGTTTCTGTTTTTCCCTCGTTAATCGCCAACTTTTCAAAGCTGAATCTATTTTCGTTTGGATAATTCTTTATTAATCTATCAAATAGATAAGGAACCGGCTCCACAAAGAGTACTTCCCATTTTTTCCTTTTTAATATCAACTTATGCAGTGGATCACCTTTTGAGCCATCATTGGAACCTATCTGAATAATATTTCGACACTTCCTGTCAAGACATTTATTTATCCAAAAAGGAATTGAGTTAATGGGTAATTTATTACGTAAGAATACTTTATCAAAATACTTTTGGAAGCTTAATGACATCATGTATTTTTTATAACTCTTATTAGATCTTCCTTTCTATTAACACCATAATAAAATGAAACATCTTTACTGAATACACTTGTATGCTTAACAATATCCAGTGAAAACCCTTCGTTTTTCAGATCTTCAAAAAATTCAAACTCGCTGAAAATCCGATAGTGATCCTTCTCTCCATAAAAAAATAATCGTTGCTCTTCTGTATTTAAATTTTCATCCTCAAAATTAGAACTTAGTACTTTGGAATATGGAGTTTGAAGTATAGCAACTCCGTTAGACGCCAAGACCCGGTATATTTCGTGCATAGCTCTTTTGTAATCTGGAATGTGTTCCAGCACATGATTACAGATTATAAAATCAAATGAATTATCTGCATAAGATATATTGGTGGCATCTAGCATTTCAATTTTATCACTTTTTGGAACATAATCAGCCATCACATACTTCTTTGGTTTTAGGCCTTCAATTTTCTGATGTAAATTTTTCTCGGGAGCAAAATGTAAGATCCGGGAGTTTGATAATTTTTCCCACATATTCAATTTATCAAAATATAAAAAAAGATGTCTTTCTCTATCAAAAGAATAACAATACGGGCAACCAAAATTATCTCTGTCACTATCTACCAGGTCTAGCCTTTTCCGGAATTCGGGAATTCTTTTATTACCCCCATGATATTTTATAAATTCTTTAAAATTATTTCCGCAAATATTACACTTTCTTTTACCTCCTCTTTTATTTAAATAAGCACTCACATTGTTATAAGGCCTTTTGAATAAACTTTTATAGATTTTTATAAGATGCCTGGTCATTGACTATTAACGGTTAAAGATTGTGTATTAATTTATTTTTCAGCTTCAACAATTTATCCTTAAAAATAAAAACAGGTCTTAATATTGGGTAGAACTTATAACCTAATATATATTTTGCCCTAATAAGGAAACCTGAATTTGACTGGTTTAATACAAAATTTAAAAGCTCATATTCCTTTAAGAAGAAACTAAGTCGAATAAAGTATTTATTTAAATTCTCTGTAAGTAATCCCTTTAGCTTTAGGTTTTTTATTATCAATCTTGACGCATTTACCTTTGAATCTAAACGTAACTTATCATTGTTATAAAATTCTCCGGTATTTGATTCAGGATGTTTTCGGTTATAATATAAGATCTTATTAATAGACACTCCTTCATAGCCTGCAGATACTATCCGGGAATATAACTCCCATTCTTCGGCATATTGTAATTGTTCATTAAATCTTTCGAACTCAAAACACTTTTTATCCCACATTACGGTACATGACGCAAATGGAATTTCTCCGGTGATTATTTCTTCAAGTTCATTTTTGCATATCCCTTTTACTGTATAGTCCTTTTGAATATCATTAATAGAGATCACCGGATTTTCATTGAAGAAGGGCCTTTTATCATATCTACAGAAAGCCTTATTTTCAGAGTTTAAGATCTCTACATTAACTTCCAGATTACGGGGATGAACGATATCATCATCATCAAAAAAAACAATATAACAACCTGAAGCTATATCCAATCCATAATTACGGCAACCGGGTAGCCCTTTAGCATGGCCCCCATTTCTTTTAAAATATTTAAACCTGTTATCTGTTTCCAGAATAGGTTTTAAAACTTGCAAAGTCCCATCAGTTCCTCCATCGTCAATGACCAGGCATTCCCAATTAGAATAGGTCTGTTCCCTTATAGACGATAAAGCATCCATGATCAAATGGGCACGATTAAACGTGGCCATTATGATCGAAACTTTAGGTTCTAAACCTTTACTTTCCATAGAACTATTTGATCATTCCTTTTAGAAATCTAAGAGGTCTTAAAAGGAAACTCCCAGCCTTAAAATCTGGCTTTTGTGTTATTCTCAGCCTTTCAGATTCTGAATTTTTTAATTTATCGATAAAATGTTCTACCAAACCTTCAAAATTAGAGGAATATAGTTCTTTGTGTTTTAAAATGATATGTCTGAACTTATCATATTTTTGTGTCCTTATTCTATCTGTGGTTGATCCCTTCCGAACCTGGTAATGAAAAAGAACTTCCGGAATCACATGAGCAAAACCACCCTTTTTCAGGATATTTACATACAGCTCCCAATCCTCAAAACCGAGTATTGGTAATTTTTCTTCATAGCCTCCGCAAGCTTTCCAGTCTACCTTCCTGAACATTGAACTTCCTAAGGCAGAATTTGAAAAAAGAAAACTCTGTATATCACCACCCCTTGTATTGAAAACATCAATAGTCTCGGATTCATTGTAGCGTCTGGCATAACAGCTAACTATTTTGATTTCAGGATCCTCTTTGAAAATTTCCACTGCTTTTTCACAAAATACAGGTTCAAACTGATCATCTGAATCAAGATTCAGAATTAATTCTCCACTGGCTCTTTCAATTCCATTATTTCTCGCTATACTCTGTCCCTGATTGGATTGCTCTAAAAGAATATCTATTTTATCACTAACTGAAGCTGTTGCATCAACTGTTTTCTTATCTGAACCATCATTTACCACTATAATTTCCTTATTCCCATAAGTCTGCTCGTAAGCAGAATTAACCGCCTTTACTATATCAGGATCATTATAACATGCAATTACTATAGAAACCTTAGGTGTCATCTATTCAGTATATTTTTAAAAACCCTGTCCATTTCTCTCGCTACATTTTCCGACTCGTATTTCTTTAATATTTCGGGATGCGATTGCTTACCTTCATTTTTCATTTCCAGGCCTTTATATATAGCTTTCTTTAGGGAAGATATAGATTTAGGATCAAACAATGGATAACCTAACTCTATGATCTGTTCTCTAATATTACCGCAGGCAGGACCAACAGTGATCTTATCATAGGTCAGACCTAAAAAAACGAGGCCAGAATTAAGAGTATTTATTCGTGGTATGATAACCAAATCTGCAGCTGACATTTTTAACTCCAACTCCTTTCTTGGCACCATACCGTAGGTAAACAAATATTTGGGAGGTTGATGTTTGGAACGAAATTTATCAACAAGATAATTCTTGACATCAAAAACTCTCTTAAGCTTCACTCTTCCCGGAAAATCAAACCTTATCTCTGAATGCACATTAGTACAAATCAGAACTTTCCCTGGTAACTTCAGATCTTTAAAGGCATTAAGGATTAGATCCCGCTCCTGATAAGTCCTTATGGTACCCGGAACAATTATAACAGTGGCATTCTCATTAATTCCAAGCTGTTTCCTCGCTTTTATTTTATCATGTATTTCAAAATGATTCTTATACAGGGGATGATTAACAATTTCATGGATAGCCTTTGGATATCTCCTGCTGTAAAGATCTTTACTAAACTGACCCAGATGTATAAAAACATCGGTATATTTTTCAACTAATTCGAATAATTTAGAAAAATTTACGGTAGTGCCTTTATTCCTTTGATAATCGTGTTTAGTATAGACCAGCAAAGATCCTTTCTTCCAAAGTATCATTTGTTCTTCCAGGGTTTTCAGCTCACTTTCTGTAGGTTCTTTCCATTGGAATAAGGCCTCAGGCCAATGAATATTTACAATATCATAAGACCCATCATATTCATCGTAAGAACTATAATTAAAAGAATTATCTGAAAACGCTATGATCTCTTCTAAGTAGGGATTAAGTTCCTTTTTAAATGGAAGAAATATTTTCAATATCTAAAGGCTTAGGAATTATTCTATCTTAAAATAATAATTATAAACTATTTTTCAGTTTTTGATACCAGGATAATTGTGATTTTCTCTTTTTAAAAAATTCAGAATATTCCTCGATAAGATCTGGGCGTGAATCACAGATCGTGTTATAAATATTCTCAATTCCGTTCCCTACATACATCATCCGTATTTTAGGGTATTTGGATAGATTTGAATTGATCATCTTCCAGCTCTCTATAACGCTCCTTATTTTCTGTTCTTCATCCAGCAAACTTAACCTGGATTCATCACCTGCCCTATAGTAAACCTCGGTGGTATCACAAAAAAAAATATTTGCAGAGTTCAGCATTACCCGTGTGAAATACTCACCATCATCATTTGGATTTTTCACAATTGTTTCATCCCAATAACCGGCTTTATCAATCACTTCTTTAGGCACGAGATATACAATAGGCGGAAAATATTCATTCTTTCTTCCAAAACCATATAAAAGCTCCAGGCTATCTTTAAAATTTTGATAAGAATAATATTCATGCTTTACATTAAGTCTGGCAGGGTCTCTGAAACTACCCCATTTACAGGTAGCAATACTTAAGGCCGGTTCTTTTATCAGCACCTTTAATTGTTCCTCAAATTTCGAGCAATGTAACAGATCATCAGAATCAAGGAATTGGATATAAACACCCTTAGCATTCTCAAGCCCATAATTACGAGAGGGACTTGCTCCTTTCTTCCTGTCTTCCGGCCTCAAAAAGAATTTGAATCTATCATCCCTTTCTACATAAGATCTTACCACATAAGCCGTATTATCATTAGAGCCATCATCTACAATAATGCACTCCCAGTTTGTATAAGTCTGCTCCAATACAGAATCAAGAGTTTCGCCGATTAAATGCTCCCTGTTATAGACCGGGATTATAACTGATATAATAGGATTGTTCATTTATAAGTTGGCTTTCGTAATTAATTTTCAGGCCGGCTGTTTTAAAATTCGTTTTAGCAGCTTAATAAAAGCTGTGGTGTCAAAGCTAAGCATATAAATATAGATTAACTGAAGCCACTTAATTGATCCCAATTGACCATTTTTCCTGGCATAGCGTTCGAAATTTCTGGCAAATAGTAACCTATGCTCTTTTGAAAAATTCTTCTTTTTGGAAAGATATTTATAAAAACCCATCGAGGAAAGATCTTTAGCCTTCAGGTTATCATCCCTTCCGGTAATATGTAAATTAGAATGCCTGAAATAGACTATTGCTTCATTTATACTATAGATAGGTTTACCTTCCGAGAATTCTAACCAGGCTCTGTCATCACTATGCCAGGCTAAGGGATAATTATAAAACCCATATTTTTCATAGGAAGGCCGAAAGAATATATATTCAGAAAGAGAACTTCTGGTTTGCCCATAATACCTTCTTAAAAAAGATTCGCCAGCATTTTCAAGTTTTGGATGCTTATAAACTTCAGAACTTGAGCCATCACTGAAAAGAATTTTTGAAGCAAACCTTACCAGTTTTGAGTTTTCTTCAATGTCTTTGTTACATCTATAAAAGCTAATGACCGTATCAGGCCCAAGGCAATCATCATCACCAAGTATCATGATCCAGGATTCATCACCAATCATATTAATACACCTATCCCACTGAGCTGTCAGGTCTCTGGAACCAAAGTTCTTTTCAAATCTTTTATAAGTAATTGAAAGATAACACTCATATTTAGATATTAGATGAGAAGGGTCATCCTTAGAGGCATCATTACCTATGTAGACATGAAAATCTTTATTTTCCTGATTAGATAGAGACTTCAAAGTTTCCTCAAAAAAATCTATTTTGTAATATGGGATTACAATAGCCAACATTATTTGAAAATGCTTTTAAGGATTAAAAAGTTCTGCCTGGATAATGGTTTAATTTGAATTAATTTCATCCATTGTTCAAATGCCAGATCAAACATTTTATAAGAAAGAAGTTTCTCAATAAAAATAAACCTATTTGCGTATTCCAGTCTATCCAAAGCTTTTTCAGAAATTTCATGAGTGCGTACCGGTAAGGATTTACTATAGATTTTCTCAAATTCTATAGCAGATTTAGACCAATTTCGGTCTAAATTTCCTAAAGAGAAATGTTCAATTAGAATCTGGTTTGTCACCATAATATCATATCCAATTCTACTATAATCAAGACAGATAGAAAGATCATAATGGTGAAAACCACTCAGGGCTTCATTAAACCTTATTTCACTGTTTCTACGTAGCGCCATAAAAACGCCATCTACCACTACCATTTGACTTAATTTCTTATCATTGAAACCATAATTCCAATGTTCCTTACGCCCCTGGTCTAAATGTTGAATGAGATTTGCAGATCTATAGGGTTCAGGGCAATTCCACCATCCTGAAGGGCTTTTGGTTTTTATCTGGCTGCCAGCAATTCCAATGATCCCTAAATTCTCGTCTCTTTCAAATAAATCAACCAGTATGCTGACCCAATTCTTAGTATGAAATAATACATCTTCATGCACAAAACATATAACTTCAGCTTTACTTTTCTCAATTCCCTGGTTATAGGCCTGAAAAATTGAAAGATCATTTTTTGAGTTATCTAGTACTATTAGGTCATACTCAAAACCAGCGGTTTCGCGGATATTTAATTCTAGTTCAAATGAAATATTCCGAGATCTGGAGCAAATTATTATAGAAACCCTGGTCTTTCTCATATTCCTATTTTAGCCTAAACTTACTTCGTAGTTTTTGGATAATAACTCTAGAAAGTTGCTTAAATGATATTACAGTATGAAAATTAATCAATTTCTCCTCAATTTTAAGTTTGTCCTGATACACTTCAAAAGAACAGGAATAACCATAGAGCTCAATATGTTTTTCAAAAATATAATTCTGCATGGATTGCTTGGAAATTGTATCCATATTTATCTTAGTACTTCTAGAAACTGGTTTGATCCTATAAAATAATGTACATTGCTCCAATAATTTTGCATGTCCTCCTCTTTTTAGAATCTGTATCCAAAACTCCCAATCCTCAAAACCATATTTCATATTTACATCGTAGCCTTTATTGACTGTCCAGTCATCTTTTCTATATAAACCACTGCAATGAATTCTATTCTTGATCAAGAGATTGGCAAGAGAAGGATTTCCCAAATCCAGTTCTTCATCTAATTCCCCGAAACATTTTGCTTTACCATACACGATTTTAACATCCGGATCCTCAATTTCTTCAAGGCATGCAGCAAGATAATTCTCACTTATAAGATCATCTGCATCCAAAGGGAGAATAAATTTACCCTTTGAATTCCCAATGCCGAAATTTCTGGCACTACCTACTCCTAAGTTCTCTTGATAAAAATATTGTATTCGCTTATCCTTATTCACCCATTCCCTTGCTACCGCTTCTGTCTCATCCGGGCTTCCATCATTTATAACCAGGCATTCCCAATTGTTAAACGTTTGGTCTAATACAGACTGAATAGCCTCCCCCAGAAATTGAGCCTGATTATAACATGGAATAATAACTGAAATAATAGGGTTCATTCTAAAACTTATTTAAAAGACCAGTTTTTACCAAGATTTGAATTTTTCTGGACTTTTTCAATTCACCTAAGGATTCTTTTAATTTTTTCAACTCAGAATAATCATTAAGAAATAATGGGAAAAAATTTTCTAATACTTCTTTTTTTTCTTCAACAATCATTTCGCTGTTATCTTCCTTCGAACTTATTCCATCTAAGTAAAATACAGATAATGTTTTATCTATATGTATATAACTAGCATTGCTCCTACATATACTTAGAAGAAAGAACTTCCAATCTGAAATAATTTTTAAATTCTCATCATAAAAGCCATTATTTTCTAGAATTGCTTTTCGAATAAAGGTTGAAGGATGAGGTAAAGTATCTTCCAGAAAATACAAAAAGGAAAGCTGATCAGGATAATTCTTTATAAAACTCTCTTGAGCCATTATCACTTTTAAATTAAAATAAATGAAATCATAAGATCTTAAAAATTGACAAGTGTTCTCCAGGCTTTCGATTTGCAGGAAATGGTCTCCACTATTAAGAAAAAGCACATATTTACCATTAGCCATTTTGATCCCTTTGTTCATGGCATTATAGATCCCGGAGTCTTTCTCACTGATAAATTTATCAATTCCTGAATTTCTAGATCTTAGAAATTCTACTGTACCATCTTGGGAAGCACCATCTATAACCAAATATTCAAATTCCTGCCAGGTTTGCTCCAGAACACTTTCAACTGTCCTTTTTAAGCCCTGAAGGTTATCTTTATTAATCGTAATAATGGTTAATAATGGTCGTTTATCCATATTTTTCAGTGTAAGCCTTTTTAATACTTTAGCTTACAGATCATTAAGAGTTTTGCCAGATAGCTCCATTCTGTCCTGTAATAAGGGCTCTTTATTAATTAGTTTTTTCAAGGCATTCAGAAAACAGATCAATGTAGGCTCTGGCCTGTATTTTTTGATCATATTTTTGTTGTGCATCTCTAATGATCTCCTTTATATCCTTTTGGACGCCATGCTCTAGAAAATAATCTATACTTGTTTTAAGTGCGTTAACAGACACTTTATCCACCAATATACCATTCTGCCCATGATCAATCATATCAGGTATTCCCCCAATTGGGAACCCAATTACAGGAGTTCCACTCATTAATGACTCCAAGACTGTATTTGGTAAGTTATCCATTATAGAAGGAATAACGAAGACGTCTGCAGCCGAATATGCGGCGCTCATTAAACGTTCATCTTTTATCGAACCTAATTCTATAATATTTTCGGAGCTGTTTTTTAAGTCTTTTTTTCCGACTGCACATAATACAATACCATGGCGATCTAACTTTTGAAATGCCCCTCTAAGATACTCGAAACCCTTCCTTTGATTACTTAAAGAATCTGCGACGAATAAGATCACTTTTTTTCCTTGCGGAATATTTAAAATTTCTTTGCTGTAAGCTTTATCCAAAGGTTTAAAAACCTCCGAGTCTAATCCATAAGGTATATGTTTTACATCAAACTCACCAAATACTTCACTGGATAAAGCTTCTTTCATAAGCCACTTAGAAGGAGAGACAATTTGAAGTTTAGGAGTTTTAGAAAATATCGATTTTTTAAATTCTAAATTCCTCTTTATGAATTCTAATTCAATCTTAGTGTATTCCCGTTCCAATGGTTCCCCAAACTCATTCAAATTGAGGTATTTCTCTTCATAATGTTCTCCACCACTAAAGGGGTTCATATCATGTAAGGTCCAGACTACCGGCTTTGTATTCTTTTTAAAAAAGGAACCCAGATCCAGGAAATTTGCCACCCAGTGCAGATTGATAATATCCGCCTCTTTATACAATGGTGATTGAGTAATATCTAAATGAGAACTTGGAAAACTGAACATTTCTAATCCATTTTCTCTGTTATTCAAAAAATCCTTTTCAGGACTGGATATCTGTGAAGGTTTTGTAAGCTTGAATTCCTGGGAAAGCCTTCTAACTTTTCTTGTCATTCTTTGATTAAGACCAGGTGAACTTTCTACAGGTTCAAAACAGTGACTTTCAGGCCAGTCATTAATTTTATTCTTTAAAAGGACTTTAGAATTGATACCCTCGGCCAGTAAACCCAGATGTAATCTTTTACAAGCGGTCGCAGCACCACCATAATCAAATGTATTTACAATTAATACTTTCAATCGTTTTTCTTATAAATTATCAATATTGAATGGCCTTTAATATATTTACTAATAACACTTATTATTCTAATAAGAATCTTCCTACTTCCAAATTTATTATAAATTTTAAGTAATAATTTGTTTCTATTTATAAATGGAATAAGAACAGAATTCACATACCAGTCATAGTGATACTTCTGAAGTGGTTCAAAAAATACTTTTTCCACCTTTAAATTAAAAATTGATTCCAAGTTTCGCAAGGACCTCTCATCCCATAATCCCATATGATGAGGTGGTTTATTTAAAATACCACCTTCTGTTTTCCTAATAAATGATTTATTATTTGGCACAGAAATTACTAAAGTACCACTAGGTTTTAAACAATCCAATTGACTCTTAATAAAGGAATTTACTTGGGAAATATGCTCTAGGACCTGGAAAGAACAAACAACATCAAAAACTTCTTGATTTCTCACAGAAAAATTTTGAACCGTTTCCATATGTAATTCTAAGTTCAAAAATTTAGCTTTTTTTAAACTATTCTTATTTAATTCAAGTCCAGTTACATTGAAACCTGATTCCTTCATTTTAGATAAAAAGCCTAATCCTCCACTGCCAACCTCAAGAATTTTTTCTTTTCCTTTTAGCTGACCTTTTATTTTTTGATGTTCCCATTTCCATGGCATATAATACCATTCATACTTTTCTAAGTTTTCATAAAATTTACTATCCCCTCCAATATTATATGGATAAAAAAATCGATACTCGGTGTCTAAACATTGATATAATGCAAATTTATTTAATCCTTGAAAATGTCTACTAACATCGATTCCTAACTGTACTCTATAATCTTCAATGAGATTTTGAACTTTAATTTCTTTTAAGAGCATGGCTCGACGATTTGTTGAAAACGGTGATTGGATTGTATTATCCATTTATATTGAAAGAATAGTTAAATTGTAAAAAATCTGCTTCATAAAACTCTTGGATCATTTTCACTGTTTCTGGATTTAACTCATTCCTTCTATCTTTGCTATTACTAGAACTATTCTTATGGATTAATTGAATATTTTTACCAGTAATATTAGACAAATCATCAAATGCTCTTCCAATATCTTCAAATTGATAAACTTTATCAATTTTAATTCCTTTTATCCAATCGGATTGCTTATTACATTGACTCAATCCTTTGAAATTATATAGCCCTATTGGATCAATACCTTTGACTATTGTGTTCATTAAATCCTGATAATTATAATTTAGTGGAATTCTTTCGACTATTTGAAAGTAATGAAATAGGGATAGAAATCTATCATAAGGATTTCTTGAAAAACAAAATTTAAAAGATGTATTATAATATTTTAAGGAAACTATACCATTTTCTTTTAATTTAACAATATCAATGTGACCAAAAGTAGCTGCTCCATGATTGTAAAAATTATTCCGTGCCTCTGACACTTTTAAAAATTGCTTCATATTTAAGGATTGATTCAAACTCTCAAATACACTAGTACCTGCATTTTTTGGAATCCACACAAACAGTATTTTCTGTTTATTGATATTGCTAAGAAAAGATTCAACTCTTTTTAAGTATATCATTATTCATCCGCATTTATTGGCGATTTCCAATTAAGAATAGGCGAAACAATACCTTTCCGTGAATAATTTTTAAAAAAGTTAACACCTGTAATTTCAAATGAAACTATACTCTCTTCTAACGTTATAGATTCGATGAATGGTATATGGCATCCAATAGTTACACTATATTTACCGGGTTTCAAAAATTTTGTAGGCAAAAAACACCCAATGGTATAAAGCTCATTTTTATTTTCCACCCTGAGATCTTTACGACAATCCGAATCCCAAGATGTAAAAATTATATTTTCTTCTTCATCAATAACTCTTACAAAAAACACGAAACCTTTTGATAAACTTTTAACGGAATAATACATTTTTATAAAGATTTCTTCATCAAATGCATAAATCGATGTGACTCTATCTTTGTTTAATAATTCTACTCTCTTAATATTAACGATATGGTTATTATCATTAATATCTGCCATAGCCCTTAGTCCAAATGATTCCTTCTTTAAATACTCCCTTATTCCTGTAGTTACGTCGCCCAAAAAACTAAGATTTCCGTTCTCAATAACACAAAGTTTATCACATAGCTTTTGAATTGAAGTCATATTATGACTTACAAAAAGCACCGTTCTTCCTTCTCCGGTTGAGAGGTCCTGCATTTTCCCGATGGCCTTTTTTTGAAATTCAGCGTCCCCCACGGCAAGCACTTCATCTACTACAAGAATTTCAGGCTCCAGGTGCGCTGCCACGGCAAAACCCAGTCTAACCGTCATCCCACTGCTATACCTTTTAACAGGCGTATCTATATACTTTTCACAACCTGAGAATGCAATGATCTCATCAAGCTTACTTTTGATCTCAGACCTTCTCATTCCCAAAACCGCTCCGTTCATAAATATATTCTCTCTGCCCGTAAGTTCCGGATGAAAGCCTGTACCTATTTCTAAAAGGGAAGCTATTCGACCCTTTGTTTTTATACTGCCCGTAGTTGGTGCGGTCACTCTGGATAACAATTTTAATAAGGTGGATTTCCCGGCACCATTCTTCCCTATGATCCCAAGAACTTCACCCTGGTTTACCTCGAAATTAATATCCTTTAATGCCCAAACATAATCTTCACTAGCTTTACTCTGCCTGTCGTTCAAAGCTCCCACTTTTAAAAAGGGATCTTCTTTGCCCCTCACCCCATACCACCATCGTTTAAGGTCATCACCCAGAGTTCCGGTTCCAACAGTTCCCAAACGATATTGTTTGGAAATATTTTCGGCTTTAAGGATTATGCTCATATAATATTATTTATCCTCATACTAATAGGCTCAAAGGAAATTAAAATTTTAGAAAGCCAGACATCAGACTATAGATTCTAAATGCATCCATATAGTGCCTAAAAATAAGCATTCCTTATAAAACAGGACTTTAACGGACCAGAGAATTATAAGCTATTTGTACCAGACTTCATTAAGTACAAGACTTTCAGAATTATCCAGATTATCATGATCTAAGGGATGTGGCAACTTATCTACTTTTGTTTTCCTATTAAAACGTTCTTTCCTGTAAAAAGTAAACTCCGCAACACCAGGGATTTCTATTCCATGAATCCTTTTAGAACCACAACAGTTATTGGGGTGTATATGTACACAAACATGATCTTTTAATAGCTTATCAAAGATTTTTTTTATCCGCTGAAAATAATAGGGATACTCCATGGAAGTTAGCATATGGAATTCAATTATGATCATTCTGCATTTAGCCAGGATCTCCTGAGGTGTGTCCAGTATTACATCATATTCATGACCCTCAATATCCATTTGAAGGATAAGGTCTTTATTCAAATTAACTTCAGTTAATCCAATCCAATCTTCCATTCTCAAAAACTCACCTCTGGTATTTTTACCTATAAATTTCTTCACAAAATGGAAGCTGTCATCTGTGATAACGGGCTTCTCCACAGATCCATCGGCCATAAATACCTTCATGCCCAGAGCTGCACAATCTTTTTCAAAGCTGCTTCTGGTTCCTACCCCCGGAGAAAAACAAGCCGCTATATTTTTCAGATCGTCAGGAAGAAGATACCCGCCATCCTTTTCACCTCCAAGTCGTATAAGTTCATTTTCTGTTTTCCAGGGTTTAAGACTTAGTACCAGAGTTTCAATATCTGATCTATCTGGTGCTCTATATAGCTTTTTTAAGAGCAGGACTTTGCTGCGACTCAAAAGACCTTTCTTATTCATTTATAGGTTTTCTGTAGGTGATCAATTGGCTTTTTGCAAAATACCTGTTTACAGGATAAGGTATATACTTCTCCTTACTAAGGGCTTTTTTTCTAAAACTTTCCCTCTTCTTACCTGTTTTCATCAGCTGTCCAAATCTCTCCAGACTACCCACAGGAAGTATCTCAACCTCTTTAAAGAATTGCTCTCCTGCCTTTTCAAAATGTGCTGAACTAAAACTTCGATCTGGATGTGGGTCTTCTTCCTTCCATTTTTTGAATGCCGCCGTACTTATTTTTGAAGGTCTTCCTTTTACAGGAACGTACCATCTAATTTCATCCAGTAATTTGGAATTTACTGCGGGCTCAAAGAATCTTGCTTCACCGTCTTCTTTTAATAACCGGGCTGTTTCCTTTAAAAAAAGTGTTTCAACAGGAATATTTAAATGATGTAAAAAGGCCTTCCCTATTATCAGATCGAAACTCTTTGCTGGTAACTTATTTTCCAGGAAATCACCTTTTATAAATTTAATAGGATATTTAAAATTATAGTTTTTATTTATTTCTTCGATGATCTCACCGCTGGAAGGTGCGATATCATTCGCATAAACTTCTGCTCCCAGGGCCGCCATTATGGCCGCATTATTGCAATCTCCACACCCCATTTCCAGCACCTTTGAACCGGAAAGTTTATCCCGGAAATTATTTTTATAAAGTGCAAACCAGCTGGTCTCATGTGTTGTTGCAAAATCAAGATATCCCTCCAGATTATTTAGCCACCATAAAATATTTTTAATTGAATAACCGGAATAGACCTTTTCATAAAAGTCCTTGTTCTTTTTCTGATTTCGATCTTCTTTCTGCATTTAATATCGTATTAAAAACCCTTCTCATTTAAAGGGACAGGCATCCATTAAGGCTTTTTTTATCTCACCTAGCCTTTCCTTATCTGGCAACTCCTGTACATTCTGAAAAAAGTCAATATTATTTTGAAGACTTGCTTCGTTTACAAATTTGGGTTTGTATTCTTTTAAATCAACCGACTGAAAGTAATCTACAAACTTAACTCCATCCCCGAATAACTTATCTGAGAATTCCACCCAAACACAAGGTATTTGATAAGCATGCGAAACTATTAATCCGTGTAAAGAAGAAGAAATGCAGCGTTCGCAGCTTAATATTTCCCGGGTAACTTCTTCAACATCCAGGGTCATGAGATCTATCACCATCACATCATTATTTCCCGCAAATAATTCTTTGGCCGTTTCGTGATCATGATAATGAGGTATTACGCCTAATTTAAACTGTTTTTGAACATCGGGTGCATAATGATCCGGTAATAAAATAGCAGGGTCTCCGTAAACCGCCGGACATATATAGCCTTTTTTCAATAGAAAATCTCTGGTCCTTGGTCCGCGAACAGCCCTGAAATCAGCTTCAGGAATCTCATGCTCCCTATCTATAATTCCGCTTCCCCAAACAATACTTTTAGGTGTTGCATGATGGAGGATACTACCTATAACCAGGAAATGTTTTTTATTTATTTTATACCAGGCCTGTTTTTTTGGATGGATAAATTTCACCTTTTTCCCTGATATCTTTTCCACTAAATATTTAGAAAGCAGATCTCCGTAATTTTCTTTATCCTTAAAGATAAATTTTTGTTCACTCCAGTAAAAGAGTGGAATACTCCTTTTTTCCATTCCTAGTTAAGATGATTAGTATTGTCTGACTTTTTTACCTGAAGTACTTGAAAAGATTTACCATATTTTTTATTCACATATCTTAGAAAGCACGTTCTCGGCCATTCCTTAGATATGAGCATTTCATCTCCAGATTTCAATAGTAAAGTTCCTTGAATTTGTTTTAAAACCAATGTATCGCCTTTAGTTTTTACGATAGTATTATTTCTTTGCTCAACAGCCTTTTCAAATTCATGAAAATTATTCTGAATCAAATCCTGCCTCAAATCCACATAATTCTGATTTTTAAAAAAAATAAAAATGATCAGTAATATAACAAGTATAGGAGGTAGGTATTTTTTATAGAAATCGTGTATTTTCCATTTTCTTCCTAAAACAACAGCCAGGTTAACCATATTTAATAAGACAAAAATTAAAACCACGAGATGCAAAATATTCCCAACACGACCAACATCTCTTTCAACTAAACCAGTTGCATAAAATTTAAGTCCATAAAATGATGTTATGCTTAAATAAGAGATAAACAATAACAGAACCGGATGAAAGGTTTTTACCTTGTTAAACTTGATACGATTTTTACTTATCAATAAAAAAACAATAGGAAAAAACAACAAATTGGGAATTTCTATAAGGTTTTCTAAAATAAACCTTCCTCCATATAATAAACCTACTTTAATACTTACAAAAATATCCCCCTCATATCCCAATTCTCCTCTTCTGGATAAAGTACCGGGAGATAGTAAAAATATGAGAGATGTTATCCAACTAATAATATTTAAAAGCAGGATCTTAAAATTGATGCCTTTACGTTTTAAAAACCAGCGAACTAATAAGGAAAGAAGAATTATATTATTAAAACCAAGAAACAATTCATTGTTTCCATTGAGAAAAATGATGAGAAATAGTCCAACAAATAAGTTCCAGGATAATTCCATATAAATCCTGAAAAGTAATAGCAGAAAATATAGAAATGCAATAAAACTAAATAGATAGACTGTCTCTGCCGCGTACCAGTAAAAGAATTCAAATAAAGAGGGTATTTCCGCTATTAATACGACGAATAGAAGACTTGAAAGAAAGATCCTTTCTGTTATATCTAACCTTAACTCATATATTTTAAAAAGTTTTTGAAGAAAATCATATAATACAAATCCTAAGAATGGAAATGACAATGCAACTATTATCCGGTATATATCCAAATTATAAACTGGCAAAAGGCTCAAAATAGAATTAATAAAACGTCCGTTATGAGTTAAATACCAATCTTGTATTAATTGAATAATATTCTGTGAAGTAACAGGGGCTCTGCATAAATCATCTAAAACTAATATCACATAATTCGATATATATATAAATGGAATAACAAAAATAGAAATGATAATTAAAGATGATAATAAGTAAATAGGCTTAATAAAATTCATCTTAATTATAAAATTTATTAATCCGATATAATTGATGAGCTATTTTGAAGTTCTGTCTAAATCTAAATTTTGACCTTCCATTCTTATTTAAAATGTGTAATTTTACTTCAAAAATTCTTTCTCTCGCCCCTTTTACCTCTTTCTTTAACCGCAGGAAGATTTCAATATCAAATAACCATTCTGAAATAAATTCATCTTTAAAACAAATTTCAACGATCTCCCTATGCAGCATTTTACACCCGCATTGAGTATCTTTTATTTTATTTTCAAAACCAATTATTCTATTGGCAAGATTTACCATACACAAACTCGCAATAGACCTCAGATTAAATATATCGAAATTTGATTTTAGGTTTCTTTTGCTTATTGCAATTAATCCTGAAGATTTAATTAATTCCTTATGAAGTAAACAAACCTGATCCAACGGTACATCCAAATCTGCATCAATAAATGCATAAAACTCATAGTTCCTGAGCAAACTCTGGAGCATTCCTACTCTTAAAGCATTACCTTTTCCACGATTCCTATCCAACTTTATAAGCTGAACATTTTCTTTATCTATCAAGTTATTTGAAATAATATCAGCAGTGTTATCAAGGCTCCCATCATCTATAAAGTAGAAATCCATCTTTACAGATGTCTCTTTGATAAATAACTGAAATGCTTTTATATTCAATCTTTCTTCCTCATTGTAGCAAGGAATAAAAAGAGCTATTTCTTTCTCTGATTTCAATTAAGTAGTTAGAATTTAAGTTAAAAATTAATTCATCACTGGGATTAAAGTATTCTTTATTAAATTATTACTCGAATAACCCTTTTACTAAAACAAAGGAATTGAATTAACCTAAGATGATCATCAATTAATATTAATTAATTATACCAAATTTGTGATATTTCGATTTTAACAAAGAAACTTGATCCATTTTTTTTAAAACAGGTACATTTTCAATTAAAAAATCTTAGAATCGCAAAAGCTTATTATTACAAGGATAAATATTATATCCTCCTAATATCAGGATGAAACAGAAATTAAAAAGTAATGCACAGTAAAGTTCTCGTATTTTCAATTGCTCTTGAAGGTTACTCCAGCCTTTTCAAACCTTGTATAAAAACCCAGCAGGACTATTGCAAAAAACATAATTTTCAATATCTCTTAATAGACAAGACTCCCAGGATGCTTCTTCCAACTGAAGCTGCCTGGTTAAAGCTCTTTTTACTAAGAACAGCACTCCAATGCCACTACGAATGGGTAGCATTTATAGATGCTGATTGTGAAGTAAGACCACGTACACCTTCTTTTATTGAGGAAATGGAAAAGCTAAGTGAAAAGAAAATTTTTATGTCTCATGGATTTTCAGGGCGCATTAACTCAGGAGTGATCTTCATGAAAAACTCCAGGGAAGCTTTAAGCTATCTTGATGAAGTGATCAAAAACGGAGATAAGCCTGTGGCAAAAGAAGATAAAGCTCCTTATGAAAATGGTCATATGATAGCATTTGGAAAGAATAATCCTGATATAGAGATCATAGATGCCGAAAAATGGAACAACAATTCTAAACTAAATGATGAAAGTTTTATTCAGCATTATAGTGGGGGCGTTCTAAGAGGCAAATATCTGGAAAAACATTCAACATTAAGATTTCTTTTCCATCAAAAAAAGAGACTAACAAATTTAAAAAACTTCTTTAAAAATAAACCAAATTCTACCTCCATGGCAGAAATTGAATCCTTACTTGACTATTATAATATTAAATTTCCTGAAATAGTTTGTAACCATTAGTGATCCTTATAAATTACTGAAACCTAAACAGTATCAATAAAGTTTTTTTCAGTTCGGTTAAAAATGATCAATCCAAAAATAAATAATAGCACTGAAATACTAAAAGTATAAATTAATCCTACCAAGGTAAAGGTTCCGGTGTCCAGAATCATATATCTAAAACCTTCAATTATTTGTGTTAATGGATTATATTTTACTATCCACGCATAATCGGGCATCTTATTAGATACCTCACTCAAAGGATAGGGAACTGCAGATATATAAACCAAAAGGGAGGTGGCAAAGCCTACCAGTATGGTAAGATCACGGTATTTTGTTGTAAAAGCAGAAATGATCATTCCCATGCCAAGGCCTAACATAGCCATCATCAAAATATAAACGGGTAGTAATATCAGGTTATAATTGGGGTGAACATCGGCTCCGTTCCATATCACATATAAATAAGTAATAAGCAGGATCCCTAATTGGATTCCAAATTTAAAAAGATTTGTGATCACATTGGACAAAGGCATAATTACTCGTGGGAAATAGACCTTACCAAAAATACCTGCATTTGCACGAAAAGTATTTGAAGTTCCAACGAAACATTGGCTAAAATAATTCCAGGCGGTAATTCCTGTAAGATTGAATAAAAAAGCGGGAACGGTACCGGTGGGGATATTAGCTATATTATTAAATACTAATGTAAAGGTCAAAGCAGTAAAAATGGGCTGTATAAAATACCAAAGAGGCCCTAATATTGTTTGTTTATAGACTGTTACTATATTCCTCTTTACAAATAGGATTAGTAAGTCACGATAGTTCCAGATCTCTTTAAAATTTAGATCTATAAGTTTTCTCTTAGGACTTATCTCATATAACCAATTCTGATCCTTCTCCATACTTGTTACCAATACACTCTATTCAAAATTTCTCATAAATTTTTTCCAGGAGGCTTTTAACTGGGAAAGCCTTGTAGGTGCAGCTCCATAATAACCTTTTGCATAGCGATTATACCCATACCCGTAGCCGTAGCCGTAGCCGTAGCCGTAGCCATAGCCATATTTGGCACTATGTACAAAATGGTTTAAAACAAAACTGATATTTTTAATTTCTCCCTTAGCGTATTTTTGATTAATCGTTTCCAGCATTCCTCTTTTAGTGTAGTCCTGTCTAACCATATATAAGGTGGCATCTGCATGTTTCACCAGGTTGAGGGCATCCGCAACCATCCCTATAGGTGGAGTATCTAGAATTATATAGTCATAATCCTGCTTAAGATTTTCAATTAACTTATCCATTTTCTCTGTTAAGAGTAATTCAGAAGGATTAGGCGGTACAGGCCCTGAGGTAATTACATTTAAATACGGAATTTTACTTTTTTGCACGATCTCCTCAGCCGAGGCCTGGTCTATTAAATAATTAACGATCCCTAAATCATTATTCAACTGAAAATCATCAAAAATCTTTGGTTTCCTAAGGTCCACCCCAACAAGTACCGTTTTCTTTTCACTAAGTGCAAAAACTGTCGCCAGGTTCATCGCACAAAAGGTTTTCCCTTCTCCTGAGACAGATGAGGTGATCATTACGGTTTTTGATCCCATAACACCCTGCCTCTTATACATGAATTGTAAACTGGATCTTAAACCCCTGAAACTTTCTGCAATAGAAGATTTTGGAGAGTTAAAAACTGCCAGATTTCCATCCATCTTATTTTTACCTATTAATCCTAGTATTGGAATTGGTGATAATCGGGTAATTTCCTGGGCATTATGAATATTGGTGTTCAGAAACACAAGTAGAAATACAAAGGTCAATGGTATCAATCCGCCAATTAATATGGCCATTACATAATTCAATTGTGTATCCGGCCCAATCCTTCCTCCTCCAGTATCTTTAGCTTTATCAATAACTAATACATCACTTACATTTGCTGCTTTAATAAGTCCTGCTTCACTTCGTTTCTCCAGGAACATATTATAGGTACGCTCATTGATCGCGTACTTTCTTTGGATTTTAAGCAGGTCCTGCTCCTCCTGGGGTAGCTTTTTAACTTCTTCTTCTAATCTACCAATTTGACCATTAATATCTCCCAATTCTGACCTTAAAAGTCCCTTAGACGAATTGATATTTTCCAAAAGAATAGACTTTACTGAATTTATCTGCCTATCGATATCATCAAAAACCGGGGAGTTCTCTTTTAAAGTATACTGATAATTACTTCGCTCTTCCGCTAGCTGAATGATTTTACTTACTCCTGAAGAAATACTACTTTCAGAAATACCCGCAACCGAAGGGGCTGGCACATTAGAATAATCCTCTCTGGTTTGAAGATATTCCTCGAGATTCTCATAATAGGCCAATTGCCTTCTTAAACCTTCTTTCTGCGCATCTAAAGTTGATAGTTTCCCTGTTAGTTCTGAACTTTCTGCAGAGATATCCAATATGGAATTGCTATTACGGAAATTATTTAGCTCTGCCTGTACTTCTTGTAATTGTTCTGACTGAACCGCCAGACTACTATCTATAAAGCGAATTGTTTTAGTGGCGAAAAGATTCTTTCGCTCCAGCATATTTTTACTCAATACTGCAACTGAACCATTTAGATAATCTACCAGTCTGGCTTTATTTAAGCCTATTTGACTTAGATTTAAAACTGAGGAACCCGCCGATTGAGGTTGAATATTGACTCCTCGATATCTCCCTACAGCCCCGTTAAAATTTAAAAAGCTTGTATAAAACACTTTTTCTGGCTGCAAGGCATTATCTGTCCTTAAAACATAACCGGAAAAGAATGGTAACCTTAGGTGCTCCCCTATTTTAAAATTTCTATTAAAGTCCCTGGCTTCAACCCTTCGGTTATCAGTCTCCTGTGTCTTATAATTAGTCCTGGCAAGGTTGGCTGGTATTTTGACTTTAAGATTATAGCTTAGATCATCCAGCATTTTAATTTCCAGAGTAACATTGTTGGCCTGAAAGGCTGCACTATCTGCAATTATTTTAAAAGGTGTTTTCCCATAGGCATCTACGCGCTGGTATTCACCATCCTCTAAATAGTTTATATAAAATTGTAGTTCTTCAACTACCGCTTCATTATGTGATCTTGACCTTAAGATCGTCATTGCGGTATTTACTTTGTCTGAAGTCCCACCCCAGTTAAAAGTTAGGCTGGTATTAGAAGTAAAAAAGGGATTTTGATCATCCTTAATTGAAATTGTATTTCCAAGTTGGTAAACCGGGAGTTTACGAACATTATTATAATAGGCTACGGCCAGACTAATTCCTACAGAAAGAAGGATAAGCTTCCAGTAACTAATAACTTTTAAGATAAAACCTTTAAAGTCGAAAGTGGAACCTACATCTGATATGTGATCTTCTTCATTTGCCATTACCTGGTAGTTAAAAAATAAATAGAGGTTACTAATGTAACCAGACTAGTTACAGTCCTAAAAACTTCCAGACCCGTAGTCCCAAGACCTAATGCTTTCCTTGGTAAAGGATTCACTACGATCATATCATTTGGTTGTATATAATAATACGGACTTTTAAGAGCATCAATATCTGAAACATCTATAATATGTACTTCTTCCCCCTGAGGATATTGCCTTATGATCTGCACATTTTCCCGGTCTCCGTAATCGGTGATCCCTCCAGCTTCTGCAATTGCTTCCATAATGGTCACCTGCTCTTTATAAATAACCTGTGTTCCTTGACCAATTTCTCCCAGAGTAGTATAACGTATTCCGGCAAGTTTTACGGTCACGAATATATTAGCTTCTTCTTTAAAATATTCTTCGAGTAGCTTTTCCTCTATTTTCTCCCGTACTTCCTTTTCGGTATATCCCAGAACATTAATCTCTCCCATAGTAGGCACGCGGATATTTCCGTGATCATCTACCGTAAACCCATCAAAATAAACTCTTTCCTCGGTAGTCGCACTCGGATTACTTTCGTCTATGGGGTTAAACATACCTACCAATTCCTGGTCCAGGGCCTTCACTCTAATACTCAAAAGATCACCTGTCTGGATACGGTAAGGTTTGCGCAATCGCTGAACCTGAATAATACTGTCCACTTCTTCATCATATTGCTGAAGATAGGACATCTGCTTTTTAGATACGCAGGAGGTTAAGGCTAATATTGCAGCGAATAAAAACAAAAAAGATTTAAATCGCATAGAGGGCTTCACATTGTTTTAACAAATATAGTTTTTACGAGCAAATAACGAAACTTTGGGGTGGAATTATGTTTGGGATGGTGAGTTGGGGGTTGTGGGTTATGTGTGGAGGTTGTTCGGGGGTATGGTATTCTTAGTTTGGGGTTTGAGGTTCTGGGTTTTGGGTTGAGAGAGGAAAGTGGAGAGTGGTTGGTAGTTGGTGTTAATAGTTTGTTGTTTGGGGTCTATAGTTCATGGTTGGTGGTATCTCTTTAGGGCTGGAGTATTTAAAATGCAGTAGAAAACCGCACTTCGACAGGCTCAGTGCTGCAAATAATTTTTCAACAAGACCAGTGCTACATTCATTGACATCCTAAATCTGTCGAAGGATGAACAATTTTCAATTAACCTATGCAGTGCATATCAATCCGCACTTCGACAAGCTCAGTCCTACAAATAACTTATGAAAAGTAAAGATGCTAAATTCATTGCCATCCTGAGCCTGTCGAAGGATGAGCAATGTTTAGTAAACCAATACAGTACAGATCAAGCCGCACTTCGACAGGCTCAGTGCAACAACTAATAAACTAAATTATATCTGTGAGAATGATGCCATCCTGAGCCTCTCGAAGGATGAGCAAATTTCAGTAAACCTATGCAGTGCATATCAAGCCCTACTTCGACAAGCTCAGTGATGAAAATAACTTGTGAAAAATACAGGTGCTAAATTCAATGCCATCCTGAGCCTGTCGAAGGATGAGCAATTTTCATTGAACCAACAGCGTGCATATTGAGCCGCACTTCGACAGGCTCAGTGCTGTAATAGGTGTAAATCTACAACATCGCACTTCGACAGGCTCAGTGCTGCAATTAGTAAATAAATAATATCTGTAATGTAAAAGCCAGACTTAGCTTGTCGAAGGTTGGAACTAGTCGCATTCGATCAAAAACCGCACTTCGACAGGCTCAGTGCTGCAAACTACTGAAAAAGAATACTTGAATTTGAGAGTGGTGCCATCCTGAGTTTGTCAAAAGATAAGCAATTTTCAGTAAAATAATGCAGTGCATACAAAACCGCACTTCGACATGGCTCAGTGCTACACAGTCCTAATTAAGTAGATTGAGTTAATTCATTACCATCCTGAGCTTGTCGAAAGATGAGCAATGGCAAACATGCCAACAAAATAATTATCCATTTTTAACTATCAATAGTCAATTGTCATTTGCCTATCGTACTTTTGAGGCTCTAACGGACAACATAGAACCGATAACAATAATATGAATTACCTTTCAGTAGAAAATGTTGCGAAATCATTTGGCGAACGTGTTCTCTTTGAACAAATTAGCTTCGGAATAAATAAAGATCAGAAAGTTGGTTTTGTTGCCAAGAATGGAACAGGAAAAACCAGTTTATTGAACATTCTCGCGGGAACCGATTCACCAGATGATGGGCAGGTGATCTATCGAAATGACATACGCGTTGCTTTCCTTTCCCAGGAACCTGATCTTGATCCCGAGCTTACCATCGAGCAAAGTATCTTTTCGAGTGAGAATCCAACCTTAAAAGTTGTTGCTCAATATGAAAAGGCCATGGAAAATCCTGAAGACTCTGATGCTCTTCAGAATGCCATGGATGCCATGGAAGCCAATAACGCCTGGGATTTTGAAACTGAATTCAAACAAATACTCTTCAAGCTTAATCTTGAAGATCTGCAGGCAGTTGTTAAAAACCTTTCCGGAGGACAGAAGAAACGCCTCGCCCTTGCCAGAATGCTTCTTAAAAAACCTGACTTTATCATTCTCGATGAACCTACCAACCACCTAGATCTGGACATGATCGAATGGCTGGAAGAATATTTCAGAAAACAGGATTTTACCATTTTTATGGTGACTCACGACCGTTACTTTCTGGAGCGGGTTTGCAACGAAATCGTGGAGCTGGAAGATGGCAAATTATATACCTATAAAGGAAACTATTCCTATTACCTGGATAAAAAAGAAGAAAGACATCAGCAGGAAGCTACCAATACAGACAAGGCTCAGCAGTTGTATAAAAAGGAACTGGAATGGATGCGTCGCCAGCCTAAAGCGCGTACTACCAAATCGAAATCTCGAATCGAGGATTTCCATGAAATCAAACATCGTGCGGGACAACGCCGGCAGGATCATAAGGTTCAGCTCGAACTCAATATGGAACGTCTTGGAAGCAAGATCGTGGAGATCCACAATATTTCTAAGGAACTAGGCGGAAAGCAATTGATGGAAAGCTTCAGTTATAATTTTCTCAAAGGTGAACGAATTGGGATCATAGGGAAAAATGGTACTGGGAAATCTACTTTTCTAAACATGCTTACGGGAAGTCTTGAACCGGATACCGGGAAGATCGTTATCGGTGAAACCGTAAAATTCGGATATTATACTCAGAAAGGTATTAAGATCAAACCGGGACAGAAAGTGATCGAGGTGATCAAAGAGTTTGGAGATTATATTCCGCTTAAAAAGGGCCGACAGATCTCTGCGGAACAATTGCTGGAACGTTTCCTTTTCAGCAGAAAAAAGCAATACGACTTTGTGGAAAAACTGAGTGGTGGTGAAAAGAAACGTCTCTACTTGTGTACTGTTCTTATTCAGAATCCAAATTTCCTTATTCTCGATGAGCCAACCAATGATCTGGACGTTCTTACACTGAATGTCCTTGAAAGTTTCCTGATGGATTTTCCAGGATGTATTATCGTGGTGTCTCACGACCGGTATTTTATGGATAAAATTACCGATCACCTCTTTGTTTTTGAAGGTGGCGGCGCGATCACAGATTTCCCAGGAAACTACACCGACTTCAGAGAATACCAGGCCTCTAAACCTAAAGCTGAAAACGTTCAAATAGAAAAGACTTCTGAAGTTAAAGACAAAAAGGAATTCAAATCAAGTAGTTCCGGAGCTTCTCTAACCTATAACGAGAAAAAGGAATACAGTAAACTGGAAAAGGAGATCGCAAAACTGGAGAAGAAGAAAGAGAAAATTCAGCAAAGCTTCCTGGAAGAACTTAGCGCTGATGAGGTTGCTGAAAGATCTAAAGACCTGAAAAAAGTTGAAGACGAGATTGAAACTAAAACCATGCGCTGGTTCGAATTGATGGAGAAGTTGGAAGGGTAATTTAAACGTTGTCTGTTGTCTGTTGTCTGTTGTCTGTTGTCTGTTGTCTGTTGTCTGTTAAGATAGAAAAATGAAAAGTTATAAAGATCTGGATATTTACAATTTAGCATTTGAATATGCTCTGGAAGTACATGCCATTTCTTTGAAACTTCCAAAATTTGAACTTTATGAACAGGGAAGCCAGATTCGGAGATCTTCTAAAGGCATCAAGGATAATATCATTGAAGGCTATGGCCGACTTACTTATAAGCAGGATTTTCTCAAATATTTAATCTATTCTCACGCTTCGTTGCTCGAGTGTTTATCTCAATTAGAAATGATTGATCGTCTCTATGAAATTGAAGGGACAAAAGAACTCAAAGCCAATTATGAAATTCTGGGTGCAAAAATCTATTCATTTATAAAATATGTTGAAAGAGAATGGAAATAGTATATTTTTCTTTTCCATAATTCTTTATTTAGAAACATGAAACGCATAACCTACAACTGAGAACCCATAACCAATTTCATGCTCTTCCAACTCAAAGCCTATATAAAATTCCTTTTAAAGAGTCAGAACGAACACGGACTCCACTCCCCTTTTGTTTATGAGTTAGTGACCAGATGTTTTTATGATACTTCGGAACATTCGGAATATGATATAATTAAAGATTACCGCAATGATCTTCTTCGGAATAGAGAAATTATCGAAGTAGAAGATTTTGGTGCAGGAAGCAGGGTTTTTAGTTCCAATCGAAGACCGATACACGCAATTGCTAAAAATGCCGGAATCACCCTATTTCGGGCGAAATTATTATTCAGGATCGTTAATTATTTAAAGATCGGGAATGCTATGGAACTGGGAACTTCTCTTGGAATAGCTTCCGCAGCAATTGCAGCAAATAAATTCACAGAACTCACCACTATAGAAGGTTGCAAAGAAACCGCAAAAATCGCCCGGCAACATTTTGAAAAATTTGATCTAAATAATGTTGATTTGAGATTTGATAAAATTGAAAATGTTCTTTCTGATCTAACTGGTAAAGTCCGAACAACAAAAATCGGACAGAAAACTTCAGAGAAATTTGACCTTATTTATTTCGACGGAAATCATCAAAAACAGGCAACACTGGACTATTTCCGCACATTATTACCTCTTGCGCATAATGATTCTGTCTTTATATTTGATGACATCCACTGGTCTGCTGACATGCAGGAAGCCTGGAAAGAAATTATCGCTCATCCGCAGGTTCGGGTTTCGATCGATACTTTTCAATGGGGTTTTATATTCTTCCGAAGTGAACAGGTAAAAGAGCATTTTACAATAAGGGTGTAACAAATTAGTTGAATCACCGTCAAACAAGCGTAAATTAAAATCCATGAGTAAAGTAATCGAAATTCGTACGATCACCAGAGATTTCCCATTGGGACAGGAAGTCGTAAAAGTTCTAAAAGGTATCGATCTGGATATTGAGCGAGGTGAATATGTCGCGATCATGGGACCTTCAGGTTCCGGAAAATCTACTTTAATGAATCTTCTGGGCTGCCTGGATACTCCAACTTCCGGGTCTTATATTCTGAATGGAAAGGATGCCAGTAAGATGAGTGATGATGAACTTGCGGAAATTCGGAATAAAGAAATTGGATTCGTTTTTCAAACTTTTAATTTACTTCCCAGAACTACCGCTTTAGATAACGTGGCCTTACCAATGGTCTATGCCGGGGCGACAAAATCTCAACGTAAAGAACGTGCTGAAGAAGTACTCCGCAGTGTGGGACTTGGTGACCGAATGGATCATAAACCCAATCAGCTTTCGGGTGGACAGCGACAACGTGTGGCAGTTGGACGTGCGCTGGTTAATAAACCTTCCATCATCCTTGCAGATGAACCAACCGGAAACCTGGATTCAAAAACTTCCGTAGAGATCATGAACCTTTTTGATGATATTCATGCTGCAGGAAATACCGTAATCCTGGTTACTCACGAAGAAGAGATCGCCGAGCATGCACATCGCGTAATCCGCTTAAAAGATGGTAGAATAGAAACCGATGAACGTAAAAGAGTGCATACTCCTACAGTTTAGATCAGATTTTTCAGGTTTTTTGTAAATTTAGATCTCTAAACAAATCTTATGATCGACCTTGATAGGGAAACCTGGCTATACCTACTCATTATTGTAGCTATTCTCGCATTTTTTCTATGGAACTCCAACCGTAGTAAAAAAATCAAAAAAGAGCGAAAGAACCGGAATTTCAGAAAACGCTATCACGAACGTAAAAAAGAGCAGGAATCTGGTACTCTTTAATCTTTTCTGAATGTTAAGCTATCCTCATTATTTTTCTTAGCTCCACTAACTTCGTACTTTTATCCTGATAAAAATTTGCAATGAAAATATATACCAAGACCGGGGACAAGGGCTCCACTTCATTATTTGGAGGAACCAGGGTTCCCAAACATCATATACGTATTGAAAGCTACGGAACGGTAGACGAGTTAAATTCACACATAGGACTTCTAAGAGATCAGCCAGTGAATGATAACACCAAGCAGTTACTAATAGAAATACAGGACAGGTTATTTACCATTGGAGCGGTGCTGGCTACAGATCCTGAAAAGGAAAAACTCAAAAATGGAAAGGATCGTTTGAATATCCCTAAAGTATCTGATGCTGATATTGAAAAACTGGAACATGCGATCGACGAGATGAATACGGAGTTGCCTGAAATGACGCATTTCGTATTACCTGGCGGACATCAAAGCGTGTCATTCTGTCACATAGCACGTTGCGTTTGTAGAAGAGCCGAACGTATTTCTACCGCCTTATATGACATTGAACCATTTCAGGATCAGGTTTTGGTTTATTTAAACCGACTTTCAGACTACCTGTTTGTGCTGGCACGGATGTTGTCTCATTCCTTGCAAGCTGAAGAAATTCAATGGATTCCAAAAAAATCCTAATTCAATTAGATTTTCATCATATTCATTGTGAATAATGCAAATAATGATCGAAATCTTTACGTTCTTATCATTATTGAGTAAATAATAGATTTTTTTCTTGGCTATTAGAGCAAAAAAATTATTTTTGCCAAAATTTAAAACCCGATTAATCAATGTATTGGACTTTAGAATTAGCATCTTATTTAAGTGATGCACCCTGGCCGGCCACCAAAGACGAGTTAATAGACTACGCAATTAGAACAGGAGCACCGCTTGAAGTTGTCGAAAATTTACAGGCAATAGAAGATGAAGGTGATTCATATGATTCTATTGAAGAGATCTGGCCGGATTATCCAACAGATGAAGATTACCTCTGGAATGAGGATGAATATTAAAATATAACACGTAGAAATTAGGGAAAAGTCTCAATCATGAGGCTTTTTTTTTGCGTAAATTTGAACCCCTTAAATAAAAAAACCACTATGAGTTTTTTAAATACCGTATTAAAAGCTTTCGTTGGAGATAAATCCAAGAAAGACGTAAAATCGATTCAACCCATCGTAGATAAGATCAAGGCTCTTGAGTCTAAGTTCGAAGCGATGAGCCTGGATGAATTGCGTGCAAAAACATCTGAATTTAAAACTCAGATCTCTGATGCTACTAAAGAAGTTAGAGATAAGATAGAAGCGCTAAATAAGGAAGCTGATGAAATTGATGATATCACCCGTAAGGAAGATATCTATGCTGAAGTTGATGCGCTTAAAGATAAATCTTACGAGCTTTCTGAAGCAGTTCTAAACGATATTCTTCCGGAAGCCTTTGCAGTTGTTAAAGAGACAGCAAAACGTTTCTGTAATAATCCGCAATTAAAGGTTCAGGCCTCTGCTTACGATAGAGAACTTTCCGCAGAAAAAGATTATGTAAATCTTGAAGGTGATCACGCCATCTGGAACAACTCCTGGGATGCAGCCGGAAAGCCGGTAACCTGGGATATGATCCACTATGACGTTCAGCTTATTGGTGGTGTGGCTATGCACCAGGGGAAAATTGCAGAGATGCATACCGGGGAAGGTAAAACCCTTGTGGCAACTTTGCCTGTTTACCTGAATGCTCTTACCGGAAACGGAGTACACCTGGTGACTGTAAATGACTACCTGGCAAAACGTGATAGCGCGTGGATGGCCCCTATCTTTCAGTTTCACGGTTTAAGTGTAGACTGTATTGATTACCATCGTCCAAACTCTGCCGCTCGTAGAAAAGCTTATAATGCTGATGTTACCTACGGAACCAACAATGAATTCGGTTTTGATTACCTGAGAGATAATATGTCTCATGCTCCCGATGATCTGGTACAACGCCCGCATAATTATGCGATCGTGGATGAGGTGGATTCAGTATTAATTGATGATGCCCGTACTCCATTGATCATTTCTGGTCCTGTACCTAAAGGTGATACGCATGAATTTATGGAATTGAAGCCTGCGATCGCTAATATCGTTGAAGTTCAGCGTAAATATCTTTTAAAAGTACTTGCTGAAGCTAAGAAACTGATCAAGGAAGGTGACGCCAAAGAAGGTGGTTTTCAGTTATTGAGAGTATATCGTGGTCTTCCGAAGAATAAGGCATTGATCAAATTCCTGAGTGAAGAAGGTGTTAAGCAATTATTGCAGAAAACCGAGAATCACTATATGCAGGATAATAATCGTGAAATGCCGAAGGTGGATGCCGAGCTGTATTTTACGATCGAAGAAAAAAGCAATCAGATCGATCTTACCGATAAAGGGATTGAGTTTCTTTCCGGAGAAAATGATCCTGACTTTTTCGTGATGCCTGAAATTGGTATGGAGATCGCAAAAATCGAAAAAGAAGGTCTTTCTGCAGAAGAAGAAGCTGAAAAGAAAGAAGAATTATTCAGAGAATATTCGGTTAAAAGTGAACGTATTCATACGCTTCGCCAGTTACTAAAATCCTATACCCTCTTCGAAAAAGACACAGAGTATGTAGTGATGGATAACAAAGTGAAGATCGTAGATGAGCAAACCGGTCGTATCATGGATGGTCGTCGTTATAGTGACGGACTCCACCAGGCGATCGAAGCTAAGGAAAATGTGAAGATCGAAGATGCAACACAGACCTTTGCTACGGTAACGCTTCAGAATTACTTTAGAATGTACCGCAAACTTTCGGGGATGACGGGTACCGCGGTAACTGAAGCCGGTGAATTCTGGGAGATCTATGAACTTGATGTGGTGGAAATTCCAACCAACCGACCTATTGCCAGAAATGATAAAGAAGATTTGGTTTATAAGACCAAACGCGAGAAATATAATGCGGTGATCGATCATGTGACCGATCTTTCGAATGCGGGCAGACCGGTACTTATTGGTACTACTTCCGTTGAAATTTCGGAATTACTCAGTCGTATGCTGAAGCTACGGAATGTACCTCACAACGTATTGAACGCGAAACGTCACAAGCAGGAGGCCGATATTGTTGCTGAAGCTGGTAATGCCGGTATCGTAACTATCGCCACTAACATGGCTGGTCGTGGTACCGATATTAAATTGAGCAAGGAAGTGAAGGAAGCTGGTGGTCTGGCGATTGTTGGTACCGAGCGTCATGATTCGAGACGTGTGGACAGGCAGTTGCGTGGTCGTGCTGGTAGACAGGGTGACCCGGGTAGTTCTCAGTTCTATGTGTCTCTTGAAGATAACCTGATGAGATTGTTTGGTTCTGAAAGAATCGCCAAACTAATGGACCGTATGGGTCTGGAAGAAGGTGAAGTTATTCAGCATTCCATGATCTCCAAGTCTATTGAGCGTGCTCAGAAGAAAGTAGAGGAGAATAACTTCGGAGTTCGTAAGCGTTTGCTGGAATATGATGATGTTATGAACGCTCAGCGTGAGGTGATCTATAAGCGTCGTTACCATGCTCTATTCGGAGACAGGTTACGTGTGGATCTTGCCAATATGATCTTTGATATTTCTGAAAATATTGCTGAAACCAATAAAGGAGCTGAGGATTATAAGAATTTTGAATTTGAATTGATCAGGAATTTCTCTATGAGTTCTCCTGTTTCCGAAGAAGAATTCAAAAAAATGACCCCTCAGAAGCTTGCTGGAGAGGTCTATAAGGCTGCATACTCACATTACGATACTAAGATGGCTCATAATGCTGAACGTGCATTCCCGGTTATCAAACAGGTTCATGAAGATGAGCGAAATAACTTCGAGCGTATTTCTGTTCCTTTTACGGATGGCACGAAAACATTAAGCGTAGTTACTAATCTTCAGAAAGCTTATGAAACTGAAGGAAAGCAATTAATTAAAGATTTCGAGAAGAATATTACTCTCGCGATCATTGATGAAGCCTGGAAGACTCACTTAAGAAAAATGGATGAGTTAAAGCAGAGTGTTCAGTTAGCTGTTCATGAGCAGAAGGATCCATTGCTTATTTATAAGTTCGAAGCTTTTGAACTTTTCAAAGCAATGCTGGAAACCGTAAACCGTGATGTGATGTCCTTCCTATTCAAAGGAGAGATTCCAACGGCGAGCGTTCCTAATATCCAGGAAGCAAGGCAGGTTCAACAGAAAGAGAAAGTTGAAACTAAGAAGGAAGAGATCCCCAATATGGATGAACGTGCTGCTCAAAGTCGCGCGGTTGGTAATACTCAGCGTAAACCGGAGATTACTGAAACCATCACTAGAGACCGACCTAAAATTGGTAGAAACGATAAGGTTACCTTAAAGAACGTATTAAGTGGTGAAACTAAAGACATGAAGTTCAAACAAGCGATCCCATTGTTAGATAAAGGAGACTGGGTTCTTGTAGACTAATAGAACTTGATCTTATATATAGAAGCCTGAAGTAAAACTTCAGGCTTTTTTTATGCGTTAATATGATTGAGCTTTTTATGGATGGATTAGTTAAAACAGAGTAAATAACCGCACTTCGGCAGACTCAGTGCTCCATACTATCTTAAGGTGGTGACGTTGCCTGAGTATTTTAACCCTATTCATGAATGAACACTCTCCAAAAAATGAGACTAAAACCCTTATTAGAATCAGATTTTAAAACAGGTTTCGGATTTCTACTAATGTATTTTTTTAGTAATTTTAACAAAATAAATCATCAGTATGAAACGCTTCGCGATCGAAATTAAATGGGGAATAATTTTTAGCATAGTATCCTTATTATGGATGTTCCTGGAAAAATCCCTGGGCTGGCATGATGAACTTATCGCCAAGCATGCGATCTACACTAATTTCTTTGGAATTGTAGCGATCGTAATTTACGTACTCGCGTTGCTGGATAAAAGGAAGAATTTCTTCGAAGGTAAGATGAACTGGTCTCAGGGATTCATTTCTGGAATTGTGGTGAGCATCGTCGTGGCTATCTTAACTCCGCTGGCGCAGTATATCACTCACACTTTCATAACACCAGAATACTTTCCGAATATTATAGATCATACAGTTGAAAGAGGCAGTATGACTCGTGAAGCTGCGGAAGAATATTTTAATCTTACTTCCTATATCCTTCAGTCGTTCTTCTTTGCGCTGGTTGTTGGAGTGGTGACCTCAGCCATTGTTGCGCTGTTCATTCGAAGAAAATAGATTGCTAGGTATATAATTCCGAAGAGAGGCTTCTAAATTTTCAATAATAGATTAGGATCAGGACAATTCTGCAAATAATCTTCAAGCTCTTCTTTTCGAACCACGCCTGGATAATCTGCTGTCCTGCCCTGCATATCTTTGATAATCTGAAAATGTAAATGCGGTGCATAATCGCCATTTTCGGCGTAATCTCCGAGTTCAGCAATTTTATCTCCTTTTTGGAATTGCATTCCTGTTTCCAAATTATCCAGTGAGGCGCGGGATAAATGTCCGTACAAGGTATAGAATGACTGTCCATCAAGCTGATGCTCTAAAATAATCGTAGGTCCATAATCTCCGAAATTTGAATTATCCTGAAAGCTATGCACCTCCCCATCTAGCGGAGTTATGATATCTGAATAAGCAGGAACCCAAACATCCAGCCCTATATGAATATTTCTATTCGAACTCGAATGATTGAACAATTCACTACGGTTATACAAAGTTCGTAGTTCATTATAACCACCATACGCAGCTTTAGCCGATCGGTTTCTCAGAAATTCATCTATGAAAACCGAAAAAGCGGCAGATGATGCCACTTCCAGTTTCAGCAGATCTCTGTTATTTTGTGAGAGATCAATATACTCATAGTCTTCCTGTGCATACTCTCCACCTATAACTGGTGTGAATTCTGAAGTAAGACTCTTTATAAATTCGGAAAATTCCATCATTGCGTTCAGCTTAGTAAGCCAAATGTAAGGGCTAGATCTTAATTTATCAATACATCGCTATAATTTGCCTTGATCGTAATATTACCGCTTCCGTTTTTCGATTTAAAGTAACCATTCAGCATCTCGTTATCATAGGATTTTGTGGATTTCAACTTCATGCCGGCTGGGTGCTTAATATTGCTTTGCATTCCATTGAAACTGAAATTAAAAGCAGTTTCAGGTACACTGAGTTCCAGATCGCTATTTTCCAGACTGATATTAAGATCCTGAAATCCTGAACCAAGATTTTTAATGTCCAGCTTTCCAAAGCTACCACTAAGCACTCCTGTTTTTTGAAGTTCATTGATTACCACATCGCTACTATTAGACTCCAGCTTGATACTCACCGCCTTGTCTATTATACAGTTCTTCACAAATTCTGCTGAAAGCACTCCATAGTCCCAGTAAGCGACTTTCACCGGTGTGTACGCTGCCTTTACCCTTGTATCTTTTCCAGTGAGTCTATTGGCTGACAGCCGACTGTGAGACAGATCGGCTTTCAGATTTTTTATGGTACTCCCAAGTTTTAACTCACCATGACGAACGTTCAGTTCCAGTTTTGCATCCTTCGGAACTTTGATCCTGATGGTTTTCTGATTTTTTGATGAAACTCCGTCACTATTCCCGGTAAACATAAGTCCGCCATTAGCTTCCATATTGGCTTCGAACTGTTTTCCGAAGTTTTCTCCCCAGGCTTCCATTTTCTTTCCGAATTTCTCACCCCAGGCTTCCATGTCTTTTTCGAAATCCTTGCCCCAGGCTTCCATCTTCACTTCATATTCTTTTTCCCATTCTTCAGAATTCTTCTCAACCTCAGCAGCCCACTTCTCCATCTTCGCTTCGTATTCCTTGCCAAACTTTTTGTCCATTTTAGACTCCCATTTTTCAAGGTACTTGTCACCGTCTTTTTTATAAGCGCTATAATCGAATTTCATTTCCTCCATATCATCAGCAAAACCTTCCGGTAGCGGATTTTGTGCAATATTAGCCAATAAAGGCCCCACTAGTTCATTCATCATAGGTTGCAGCATTTCCGGCAGCATAGACAATGGCTCTTCAAGTCCTGAAAGGTCCAGGTCAAGATTCATGTTCATATTGGTGTTACCTCCTCCACTGGATTTGATCTTTACACGATCACCATTTTTCGAGGTTTTTACCTGCCAGTTTTCCAGTAGTTCTTTCGTAGCTTTTTTGTTACCGGAATTTCCGTTTAGATAGGCTTCCACGGCAACCTCGTTCTTATCCCAGTTCTCTACAATGATATTGGTATACCTGGAATCCAGTTCCACGGTCACATTTGCTGAAGTCTTATAGGAATTCTTCAGTTTGCTTGTTTGAGCAAACGATCCTGCCGTGATAAAGAGCAGCATCAATAACATATATTTATGCTTGATAGTTTTCATTTTTAAGGTCTTTTGATTGTTCGATTTCATCTAATTTGTTCTTCAATTTCTTCAGAAGATCCAGTCGAAGCTGCAAGTTCGCGATCATAGCTTCCACTGTTTCCTCATTCAAACCGGTCTCCTGAATTTCCGCGTTAAGTGCGATGTATTCATCATTCAGAGTTTCCAGTTTTCTCATAAATGCATCTATAAGTTCTTTATTTCCTGGCGTCATGTCCAGTTTAGCCAATTGTATATTTAAACTGGCCATATAATAATCTTCGATCTTCTTAAACTCAGGGGAGACATCGCTCAACCTGTAGTCTGTTCCGGGAACTTCTTCACTTTCTACTTTTTCTTCGGAAGGAGTTTCCACAATTTGCGGTGAGTTCACTGTTTCAGCTTCGTTATTACTGAAGTATAAGAATGCTCCCACAGCAAGTGCGATCATAAGTCCTGCGGCTATCTGGAGGAAATAAAAATTGTTCTTCTTTTTCTCCACTGGCATAGCCTTATTCAATCGATCTTCAAAGCGTTGTTGGTGCCCTGACTGAAGTTTCTGTTCTTCCTGTTCCGGCTTCTCCTGAAACATCTTCCTAATATCCTGTCCCATGACTCAAGTATTTTAATTCTTCCTGCAATTTCTTTTTTCCTCTATGCACCAGAGTTCTGGATGCCACCTGGGTTATATCCAGGATTTCGCTTATTTCTTCATGATCGTAGCCTTCCACTAAAAACAACATCAAAGGATACCTGTATTTTTCGGGCAGCTCCTGCATTTTCAATTTCACTTCTTCTATCCCGATCCCGTCATCCACCTGCCAGTCATTCTCTTCTTCTACGGTACCAAGCGTTTGCTCGTTGATGGCTACCAGTTCCAATTTTCTTGCCTTGAGTTTGTCCAGACATTTATTGATCACGATCTTCTTTAACCAGGCACCAAAAGTGACCTCGCCATTGAATTGATGTAACTTAGAGAAAGCTTTGATAAATGCTTCCTGCATGGCATCCTCGGCCTCCATCGTATCCTTCATAAATCTCAACGCCACATAGTACATCCCGTCACAATATTTGTTGTACAGCTTCAACTGGGCCCTGCGGCTGTTGTTTTGGCAAGCTTCTATTAGCTTATGCTGTATCAATTTGATTGGTTTTTGATGGGTTAGTTCATTCTAAAGACGAACCAATAAAGTCCGCGTTGCAAAAATTCCGAAATTTATTTCACAATCGCTCTATATTCTTACATTTAAAGCGATTAGCGCAAGTAAACCTTATGGCAGGTTTATTGGATAGGTTATAATAAATGCTAGAAAATGAACTCTAAACTAAAAACAGGCTTGAGTATTGCCGGAGGATTGATCATCGCTGGTTTACTTACAATGCTTATAATGAGATATACTACGAAAGCTCATAGTCCTGAGGATGTTGCTACTTATGAGCAGAACGGGATAGGACTGGAGGTATTTTACAACCGGCCCTACAGAAAAGATCGCGAGATCTTCGGTAAACTTGTACCTTATGATGAAGTCTGGCGAACCGGTGCAAACGAAGCTACAACTTTTGAAACCTCTTCAGATATTCTAGTTGATGGAAGTCTATTGAAAGCTGGAAAATATACTCTTTGGAGCATTCCGAAGCAGGATAGCTGGAAGGTGATCTTTAACGATCAAATGTATCCCTGGGGAATAGACATGGATAAAAAAGCTTATAGAGATCCGCAATTTGATGCTTTGGTATTGGAGAGACCAGTTGAGAAATCTGCTGAAATTACCGAGCAATTCACTATTTCCTTTGAAGAAGCCGGCGACTTTATTTCCATGGAACTTGTCTGGGATCAGGTAAAAATAGAGATCCCTATAAAAAAAGAAGAGACGCCTGCAGGCGCCTCAACTAATACTATTATATCTGGATGATATTAGTCTTCGTCCAGCATCAGGTTTAGAGTAACGTCGATGTTATCTCTGGTAGCTCTGGAATAAGGACAAACTTCGTGAGCTTCATTTACCAGCTTTTCACCCGTTTCCACATCAACTCCTGGAATGTAGGTATCCAGAATTGCAGAAAGCTGAAGATTTCCAGAATCTGTCTGACCTAGTTTTACTGTAGCTGTAACGCTATAATCTCCAAGATCGATCTTGTGTTGTTTTGCAACATGCTCCAAAGCACTACCATAACATGCGGAGTATCCCGCTGCAAATAATTGTTCCGGGTTAGAATAGTCTCCACCTTCACCACCAAGGCTTTTAGGTTTTCTCAATTCCATATCCAGTATACCATCTTCACTACGAGTATGCCCGTTACGACCTCCCTGAGTAGTGACTGTAGTTTTATACAAATTCTTCATTGCGTAAAATAATTTAAGTAATTTAGTTTTCTCCAATATACCAAGCATTTAAAGATGCCTGAAAAAGCTAGTCATAATTTTCTCATAAAAATTACCGCTTCATTTTGAACGAACATCAGCATAAGTCTGCGCTAAGCGAATCTCAAAGCAATAATTCCTCAGGAAATGTTAGTGCAGAATCTGCCCGAAGAATAAGAGATTCCCGCCGCAAAAAATGTTCGGAAAAATCTTTGCTGAAAGATTTGCTGAAAGGAAATAAGACTGCTTTAGGAAGAAGTATCACTCTGGTGGAAAGCAATCAACTGAAGCATAAAGAAATGGCTGAAGCAATCGTGGAAGGAGCATTGCCCCACGCCAAGAAATCGATTCGCGTTGGGATTACCGGAGTTCCCGGAGTTGGAAAAAGTACTTTCATCGAAAGTTTTGGTTCCTATCTTATAAATCAGGGAAAAAAGGTTGCGGTTCTGGCGGTAGATCCCAGTAGCTCGGTATCTCACGGAAGTATCCTGGGAGATAAAACCCGAATGGAGAAACTGGTCACTCAGAAAAATGCCTTTATTCGTCCTTCGCCAAGTGGGGATTCTTTAGGAGGTGTCGCTCGGAAAACAAGGGAGAGCATTCTGCTTTGTGAAGCAGCAGGATTTGATGTCATTCTTATTGAAACCGTTGGTGTTGGGCAGAGTGAAACGACAGTTCATAGTATGACCGACTTCTTTTTACTGCTGAAACTGGCTGGTGCCGGTGATGAATTACAGGGAATTAAACGCGGTATCGTAGAAATGGCAGATGCGATCGTAATTAATAAAGCTGATGGCGAGAATCAAAAAGCTGCCCGTGAAGCAAGACTCGAATTCAAACGTGCGCTTCAACTCTACCCGCCAAAACCGAGTGAGTGGAAACCACAGGTACAATTAATTAGTGCTTTATACGAAAAGGGGATTTCCGAAGTATGGGAAATGATTACGGAGTTTAAAAATTCCACCGACAATAACGGCCATTTCGAACACAACAGGCAGGAACAGAACAAGTTCTGGTTATTTCAGAGTATTAACGATCACCTGAAAAGTCAGTTTTACAATGATGCTAAGGTTAAAATAGAACTTGAAAAGCAACTCAGACTGATTGAAGAAAATAAAACTACTGCATTCACTGCCGCCCGTGCACTGCTGAAATTATCCTAGTCTTTCAGAAACTTCAGAAAAAGATATTTCCTTAGTTCATGGAATAAGAATCCAAAACTTATTCCTATCAAAATACCGGTAACTACATCTCCTGGATAATGTACTCCCAGATAGATCCGGCTATATGAAACCACAAGGGCCCAGATACTCAATAATAAAAGCATTTTTGGATACGCTCTTCGGAATAAAAGTCCGAGGAAAACAGCCACTCCAGTTGAATTTGCAGCATGAGCAGAGAAATAACCGAACCTGCCACATCGTTCTGCAACATACCTGGCGTATTCCATGACTCCTTCCTGCCGGCATGGTCTGGGTCTTTCAAATCCATGTTTAAATAAATTTGCCAGCTGATCTGTAGCCGTAATGAGCAGTGTTACTACCACCATCGTAAGCAGCGTGGCCTTCCATCCGAATTTTCGAAATATCAAATAGAGCAATAGCGCGTATAATGGAATCGCCATCCATTTATCACTGATCGCGATCCAGAGCCAGTCCCACTCTTCTGCACCCAGGTTATTGAGATACAGAAAAAGTTCTTTGTCCAGGGCTACTAATTTCTCCATTTAGTTCTCTTCGTACCTGCTTACTTCGCGGTCATAAAATTCAGAAGCATCTTTAATGATGCCTTCCATTTCACCAGATAATTCCTTTTCATCCTCTTTATCAAATTCTTCCAGCCATTCTACTTCATCGTCTTTGAGGTCGATAACAAAGCGTGGGAATTCGGTATGTACCACAAAAATAGATTCAGGATAATCAGTATTATCACCTAATATGAACTTTGGTAATTCCATAGTTTATGTGTTTAATTTTGCTTCTATAGTTCTAATCAATTTTCGGCTTAGATAATTAAATCGGAAATATAACATAATAGCTGAAGCTGTTAAACCAGCCAGTAAACCGAGCCAGATTCCCATACTACCAAGCCTTTCTGGCTGGCCGTAATAGAAACTCACCGGAAATCCGATAATCCAGTAAGCGATAAAACAGAATACCGTGGGGATCTTTACGTCTTGTAGTCCTCTCAAAGCGCCAAGGATCACGACCTGTATGCCATCACTTAATTGAAATAAGGCTGCTATCACCAGCAATTGTGCGGCAAGTGAGATCACTTCAGCATTGTCTATATAAAATGTTGGTAAAATATCCTTCAGCAGTACAAATAAAAGTGCGAATACAGCTTCAATAAGGAAAACCAACAGGAAAATCGATATTCCTATTCGTCTTAGTTCCCGGTATTTCTTTAATCCTACCTGATTGCCGACTCTAATAGTTGCCGTTACACCCAAACCAACCGCAATCATAAAGGTCATACTTGCCAGGTTGAGAGCGATCTGGTTTGCAGCCTGCGGATTCGTTCCCAGGTTTCCAGCCAGAATGATCGTTCCGGTAAAGATAGCTACTTCGAAAAGCATTTGTAAAGCTGTCGGAAATCCTAGGGATAACAGTCTTTTGAAAATACTCCATTTCAGCATTTCCTTTTTAGACCATTTGAAGTATTCGGCAAATTTGGATTTCCTACGGAGGATCTCCCAAACGAACCAGAGCATAAAAAATCTTGAGATCAGGGTTCCCCAGGCAGCTCCTTCAAGCTCCAGTCGTGGAAAGATCCAGATCCCATAAATAAGTATATAGTTGAAAATAACGTTCACCACATTCGCCAGTAAGGTCGCATACATCGCATACCTGGTTTGTGAGAGTCCGTCTGCAAATTGTTTGAACGCCTGGAAGGCCATTAACGGCAACATGGAAAGAGCCACAATATTAAGATAAGGAATGGCTAGGTCCACTACCTCTGGTGGTTGATCAAGGTAATACAGCAGAGGTTTTGCGATAAGCAGAATAATAAATAAGAACAAGCCATTCAGAGTACACAGAATAAGACCGTGGTGGAAATAGCTTCGCCCACCTTCTACATCATTCGCACCATCGGTTTCAGCAATAAGCGGAGTAATAGCAAAACTAAAGCCTATACCCAGAGACATCGCTATAAAAACCAGGGCATTTCCCAGGGAAACTGCAGCCAGTGGAGCGGCACCCAATCTCCCGATCATCAAATTATCAACAAGGCCTACCATCACATGCCCTAATTGCCCGAGCATCACCGGGTAGGCGATGTTCAGGTTTTTACCGAATTCTTTCGTATAAGCTGATAATTGCAAAGCTTGAATTTAAGTTTGCAAAGGTAGAGCCTTTAAATATCTTTTAAAGAAATGACCTTAAAATAATTCTCTTCCTACTTCTTCAATTGCGGTGTATTGGAGATAGATTCCAGTCCGTATTTATCTACAAGATAAACCAGGGAAGCCATTGTTGCCGCACCCAATTCCAGTTCTCTTTTATTCACCGCATCAAAAGTATCGTTCGCGGCATGGTGATAATCGAAATAGCGTTGGGAATCAGGTCTCAATCCAGCAAGCACCGTATCGCCACCTTCAAGCGGACCAATATCAGCTCCACCACTTCCTTTTTCAAAATAATGGATCAGGTAAGGCTCGAAAAGTGGCTTCCAGGACAGAACTTTATTGAATTGAGAATCGCTCGCGTTAAAAGTAAACCCTCTTGGAGTAAATCCTCCCGAATCACTTTCAAGCGCAAATACATGATCTTCATTTTTTTCCTTTGCAACCTCAGCATATTTATTTCCACCACGAAGACCATTTTCTTCATTCATGAACAATACAACACGTAGCGTTTTTTTAGGTTGATACCCGGTTTCTTTCAGTAATCTAAGGACTTCCATAGATTGCACCACTCCTGCACCATCATCGTGAGCACCATCTCCAAGATCCCAGGAATCAAGGTGACCACCTACTACCATGATCTCATTTGGAGTTTCAGAACCAGTAATTTCACCAATTACATTATATGATTGTACATCTGGAAAGTTCTTACAATTCATTTTAAAATAGACCTGCAGGTCGTTCTGAATCTTTAGCATACTGCTTAGATATGCGGCGTCGTTGGTAGAAATCGCCGCCGCCGGTATCTTTTGATCTTCTGTTAACTCACCATAACTCATAGAACCGGTATGTGGTAGATCATCCATTCTAAGATTCATAGAACGTACGATAACACCAACAGCTCCATATTTAGCTGCTTCCTCGGCCCCAGAATAACGTTGATCCACACAACCACCATAAGCTTCAAAAGTAAGTATATGATCTGCGCGCATAGGTCGGTTATAAAAAACGATCTTTCCTTTTATCTTCTCTTCCCCGTATTCTTTTAATTGTTCCAATCCCTGTACTTCTATCACCTGTGCTTTCGTACCACCTTCAGCAGTAGCAATAGAACCACCAAGAGCCGTAATATTCACATTACGGGTATCGCCAGGACCTGTTTGTACGTAAGCAAATTCCCGTTCTCCGCGAGTCCACTTTGGAACCATCACCGGTTGCAACCAGACTTTGTCAAGACCTAAATTCTCCAGTTCTTTTTTGGTATAATCCACCGCTTGTTCAGCATTGAAAGAACCAGATAGACGACCGCCTATTTGATTGGACAGATGATCCAGCCACTCATAGCTTTTTCCATTTAGCAGCGACATATCATAGATCTTCCTGATATTTAGAGAATCTGAAGATTGCGCGATCATTGCTGAATGAATTCCGAAGAAAGACAGCGCCAGGGTACAGAGTAATTTTTTCATTAATTGGGATTTGGTCGCAAATTAAAAGAATTTAAACAGTTCAAAAACTGAAGTTGCTATTTTTCAGCATTTAATTCTTCTTTGTATTGATCTAAATTTTCCAGGATTTCCGGAGCAAGTTCCGGTTCCTGCACTTCCTTATATTTTGAAAGTTCATCTTTCAGAATCTTTGCAACCAGGTATCTTGCCGTTGGCTTATCATCTGCCGGGATGATGTACCACGGAGCATTTTCCGTAGAAGTTTTATTGATCGCAGCTTCATAACAATCCTGGTATTTATCCCAGAGTTTTCTTTCCTTAAGATCACCCGGAGAAAATTTCCAGTTCTTGCTGGGCTTATTCAGCCTTCTCAATAATCGATCACGTTGCTCATCTTTGGAAAGGTGCAGGAAAAATTTAAAAATGATCGTTCCATTATGTGCAATATGATCCTCAAAATTCCGGATCTGTTCGAAACGCTGATCCCAGAAGTTTTCATCTATATCTTCAACGCTGTTGATGCCAGGAATATTTTCATTCATGATATACCCGGGATGGACTCTTGTGACAAGCACATTTTCGTAATGAGTTCTATTGAACACGCCGAATTTACCACGCTCGGGCAAAGCGATATAATGACGCCACAAATAGTCATGCTTTAGCTCCTTGTGAGAAGGTGTTTTAAAGCTGTGCACCACCACTCCCCTACTATTAAAGTCTTTAAAAACCTCCCTGATCAAACTGTCCTTTCCCGCAGTATCCATTCCCTGCAGGCAAACCAGCACGCTATATTTATGGTGCGCATAAAGTACATCCTGCCAGTCGCCAAGCTTTTTGCGTACATCTATGAGCTTATCTTTAATTTTATCTTCTGAAGCTTCCATCTCAATCTTTGTAGGCTTCTCTTTTAGTTTAATATTACCGGTTACTTTGAGCTGGGTATGGTCTATTTTCTTCATAAGATTATTAAATGAACCACTAAAGATACGATCTTTATAAAAGTTAATTTTTTTATCTTCGCCACAAATTCATTCGGCTTGGACAAATTAGAGAGAAAAGATATCATCGATAAGGTCACTACACTTTTAAAGGAGATCCCTTCTTCTATGGATGTCGTTAAAAATGATGAAAACCGTGACGAGAGATTCAGGTATCTCGCTACGCATATGGTAGAAAAGGCAATTGAGAAAGATGCACTTATCGTTTCTGAAAATCGCCAGGGTATCGCCATTCTTTTCAAAACCAGTAAGAAGGATAATAATATCTGGAAAGATCTATGGTCTCAACTCAAGCTGGTTGCTAATGTAACCGGAGTGAAAAATGCGCTAGACATTCTCAAGACACAGAAGTACATTAAGAATCAACGTCCTCAGGAAGGTGAATATCTATACTGCTGGTTCTGGGGAATTCTAAAGGAATACCGAGGCGCAGATACGCAGGTAGGAAAGGAAATGAAAGATGTTTTCTTTAGAACTGCACATGATACAGGTCTGGAATTATATGCAGAAACCCGCGGTAGAACGAATGCTATCGTTTACCAACGGGTTGGTTTTGATCTTTTTCATGAATGGGACCATCCAAGTGGAGACACCATGTATTTTCTTAAGTACGATCCTAAAAAGCCTAGAAATAAAAGACCTTAGAACCTGCTTCCGAAGAGCTCCACATCTTCCCTGGTAATTTCCTTACCACCAAGAATAATAAGCCTTTCCACCACATTTCTAAGTTCTCGTACATTTCCACGCCATTCACTTTGCTTTAGCATTTCGATAGCTTCTGAAGTGAATTCTTTCTTATTAGTTCCCTGTTCTGTAGCGATCTTTTCACTAAAATGTTCTACCAGGAGCGGGATATCGTCTTTTCTATTTTTTAAAGCAGGAACTTCGATAAGGATCACGGCAAGACGATGGTAAAGATCTTCTCTGAAATTATTTTCCTCGATCTCTTTTTTAAGGTCTTTGTTTGTGGCCGCGACTACTCTTACATCTACTTTAATATCCTTGTCACTTCCAACCCTTGAAATTCTACTTTCCTGAAGGGCTCTTAAAACTTTTGCCTGAGCAGACATACTCATATCCCCAATCTCATCGAGAAAAATAGTTCCTTTATTAGCCGCTTCAAATTTCCCGGCTCTATCTTTATTTGCTGAAGTAAAAGCTCCCTTTACATGTCCGAATAGTTCACTTTCGATCAATTCTGAAGGGATCGCAGCACAATTCACCTCGATCATAGGTCCTTTAGAGCGATCACTCTTCTGATGCAACCAGTGCGCAACAAGTTCCTTTCCTGTTCCATTTGGACCGGTAATAAGAACCCTTGCATCGGTATGAGCAACTTTTTCAATCATGCCTTTGATCCTGCTGATCTCTTCAGAATCCCCAATCATTTCATAGTTCTTGCTTACCTTTTTCTTCAGTCGAGTATTTTCCACGACTAGTTCTTTGCGATCAAGTGCATTTCGAACAGTATTCAGTAATCTATTAAGATCCGGTGGTTTTGAAATATAATCAAAAGCTCCGGCCTTCATGGTATTTACAGCGGTATCAAGATCTCCATGTCCAGAGATCATTACAACAGGAATTTCTGGCTTGATCTTTTTAGTCGCTTCAAGTACTTCCACACCATCCATTTTCGGCATTTTGATGTCACAAAGGATCAGGTCAAAATCTTCATTTTTCACCAGTTCCATTCCTGCAAGTCCGTCTTCAGCTTCGGTTACATGATAATCCTTACTTTCTTCACTCAGTATTTTGTTCAGCACTCGTCTTATGCTTGCTTCGTCTTCTATCAGTAATATTTTTGCCATTAGAATATTGTAAATTTTATTCCGCTTCTCGCGTAAAATGTATTTGTTTCATTGATCGTGTACAGATCCTCACGATCTGCATCACGCAACCTTATATCATTCAATAAAGTATGTCCGCCATAAATATAAAGCTTCAAATGGTCGGTAATGCTATATTGATAACCTAAACCACTCAGCAATATTGTCATGGATATACTTTCTGCCTTTGGTCTATCATTAAAAACTAAAGGCTGAGTGTCAATATTTCTTTGAATATTCGCGAAAAATCCATCCAACGTAACAAAGGCCTGTAATTCACTGTTTTCGCTAAAATGATATTTCATATTGGTCTTCGGGATTCCGACCGTATATGACCAGTTTTCTGCCCATTTTCTATAGTAGCTCACGATAGGCAATGGAAATGGAAACCCGGTAGTAGTACTATAACGTAACCCAAGAATAAGTCTCCAAGGAATTTCTACCTCTTCCTTATCTCTTATTTTCACAAAGAATACAGAACCAGTATAGATAAGATCATCTGCCAGTATGGTATTTTCAGAAAAATTTGAAGCTATCTTCAATCCTCCTTCGGCACCGAATCTCCAGTCGTTACCAAATTTAAAAGTGTAACCTAAAGAACCGGTAAAAGACTGAAACCTATCAAGATCTGTTGTTTGAAATCCTGTAGGATCTTCAAATTTGAAATTTACGTTCCTGTATTCTACGCTCGGCACCAGGTAAGCACCATCTTTTTTTAAAGCAATAGGATAGGCTACCTGTGCTCTAAACCTTCGGAAGGAGTTATCTGAATTTTTCTGCGGAAAATAAGTGTATTCGATCCTGGCAAGATCAGCTGTCTGGGCATTCAGAAAAGAAAAACCCAGCAAACATAGTATCAAAATCCAGGACTTATGCATCATTCTCAGTAGTTTGATTGTTAGGAATTTTATTCCCTGGCGGATAAAACATATGTACATCTCGCTGCGGGAATGGAATGGTGATATTGTTCAACCTGAACTTATCATTGATCTTGAATCTCAATTCACTCTTCACCTTAGGGTCTACAAAGCTGTCTGACACATAGAAATGTAACGCAAACATTAAAGCAGAATCTCCAAAATCTTCAAAAAGCACGAATGGCTCAGGCTTCTTTAAAATACCTTTCTGCTCCTTTGCGCATTCCAGAAGGATTGTTCTAACTTTTTCAACATCACTTCCATAAGCAACTCCCACTTTAACCGATTCCCGGGTGGTTTTATGGTTTTGCGTATAGTTATATACTGTATCGCTTATAAATTTATGGTTTGGGATGATCATTACCTTATCATCTCTCGTAAGAGCCCTGGTAGTTCTTAGTTTAATTTCGAATACCCGGGCCACCCGGCCATCCATTTCTATAATGTCTCCAACCAGAAGTGATTTATCAAGAATGATAAATATACCACCAATTACATCCTGAAATAATTCCTGCAAAGCCAGACCAAGTCCAACAAATAACGCGGCAGAAGCTGTAAGCAAGATAGTTACATCTACACCCGTGGAGCTTAAAGTGATCAGGATCACCGTAAGATAAACAAAGTATTTGATGAATTTGAAGACGCTTATAAACTTCATCTTGTCTTCGTCCATCAATTTTGAGGTGATGAAAGATCGAATTAATCGTAATGCCACGCTGGTCAATAGAAAGGACAGGATAACAATAATGACCATTCCAACGGTGATCTTTACATCATCGCCTCCTATCTGATAACTGAATCCGGCGTTCCAGAAATCCTGTATCAAACCCCAGATATCCTCCTCAATTACTTCTGTAACTTTCTCTTTTGTAGATTGATCGTCCTGCATTCTAATACTTAAGCCACTTATACAATTCTTTATAGCTTGGTTTTTTCCCGTACATCAATATTCCCACACGATAAATTTTTGCCGATAACCAAAGTACTGCGAAATTAGTTCCAATTAAAATAATGATGGAAATTAAGATCTCGTACCATGGCACCCCAAACGGAATACGCATGAGCATTACAATAGGTGATGTGAAAGGTATAAATGAAAATATGGTTGATACGGTCCCGTGCGGATTTTCCACTACGGAAAAGAAACCTACATAGATCCCTAAAATAAGAGGTAGAATAACCGGAAACATAAATTGCTGTGTATCAGTTTCACTATCTACCGCAGCTCCAATCGCCGCATAAACCGAACTGTACAAAAAGTATCCGCCAATAAAATAGATCACAAAGAAACTAAGCAGGCTGGCATACGGTAACTTCAGAATATCGATCACAAGCTGATTGATCTTTGGATTCCCAGCATTTTCCATCGCCACAGTGGCCGGTGTCTGTGCTGCCATAGGATCAATACCTAAGAAAGTAGACAATCCTAATAATAGTACACTTCCAAGAATTACCCAGACTACGAATTGGGTTAGTCCCGCAAGACTGGTTCCCAGAACCTTCCCCAGTAATAATTGAAAGGGTTTTACTGAAGAAACAATGATCTCAATAATCCTATTGGTTTTCTCCTCAATCACACTACGCATGACCATATTACCATAAATGATAATGAACATCATAAGCAGATAACCGGCTGCACCACCAAAGAACATCTTGATATAATTAGACATTTTCGAACTTTTCTCACCTGAGAAATTCTGGATATCCACGCTAACATCTGCTCTCGCTTTATCTATTTCTGAAACATCTATTCCTTTATCAATTAGTTGTTTACGGGTTAATTTATCTGAAATGGTTTTCTCTATATTCTCTATAGTTCCAAAACCGGGTGTCTCTTTTCCGAAGAATTCGATCGTATCTGGTTTGCCGCTAATAGAATTGAGGGGAGAGATATGGATGAGTCCGAAATATTCATTTTCCAGCACCTGAGTCCTGGCAAGCTGAAGATCTTTTTCTGATAGATCCAGATATTGAACCTGCTCTCCATCTTTAAACTCTTCAGCAAAAATTCCTGTATCATCATGAATTCCAATGATCTTTTGATCGGTACTATTGAGCATACTCAAATAAGCGATCAACATGATCATTCCCACAAAGATGAGCGGACTCAAAAATGTCATCACAATGAAGGTCTTATTGCGTACCCGGGCAAGATATTCCCTGCTAATGATCAACTTTAAATTACGCATTCTGAGTCACAGTTTTAATGAAAATATCGTTTACTGAAGGAATTACCTCCACAAAATGGTTCACCTTCGCCTGGCTGAGTAAATATCTAAGCAACTCATTAGAATTGTCTTTATCACCAACTTTGATGGTCAGCTTAAGATCATCCTGAATACTCTTGTACTTAGCGGGTCCAACTTCAAATTTTGACTGCAGGTCTGCATACAAAGCATTTTTATCTGCCGTTTCCAAACCAATTTCGAAAGTGTTTGAAGTATATGCTTTTTTGATCTCGTTGATTGGGCCATCCAGTAATTTATTCGATTTATGGATTAGTGCTATATAATCGCAAAGCTCCTCCACGCTTTCCATACGATGAGTAGAGAATAGAATAGTAGCTCCTTCTTCTCTTAATTGCAGTATCTCGTCTTTGATAAGATTCGCATTCACCGGATCGAACCCACTAAAGGGTTCGTCAAAAATCAGAAGCTTTGGACGGTGTAGAACGGTGATCACAAATTGTACTTTCTGAGCCATTCCCTTAGACAATTCCTGGATTTTTTTATCCCACCATTCCTCTATCTCCAGCTTTTCGAACCAGTATTTAAGCCGTTCTTTAGCTTCAGCTTTACTCAATCCTTTTAATCTTGCCAGATATAGTGCCTGTTCTCCAACTTTCATGGATTTGTAGAGCCCTCTTTCTTCCGGCAGGTAGCCAATATGGGCGATATCATCTGGATGTAATGGTTTGCCATCAAGATATACCTTGCCTTCATCTGGCATGGTGATCTGGTTAATTATCCTGAGAAAGGTAGTTTTTCCTGCACCATTGGGACCTAAAAGTCCAAAAATACTTCCGCGTGGGATACTTAGAGAAACATCGTTGAGAGCTGTAAATTTTCCGAAGCGCTTGTAGACATTCTCGGCAACCAAAAGATTATCCATAGAGTTCTTTATAATATGTTAAAGATATAGAAATAGCAATAGAGAAAAAGTCGATTATGAAGATTTTATTATTCAAAAAAGTCCCTAAAAACAAAACCCACCCTCAATAAATTAAGGATGGGAAAAAAATTGCTATGAAAAAGAAAAATTATCGCTAAAAGACTTAGCGATAATCAAATATATAAAAATTTTCTTAAAATTGGATTTTATGAAAACATATCTTTTACTTTTTCAAAAAATGACTTGTCACTTTTCTCTGGATTCGGCTGGAAGTTATCGTCATTAGCCATTCTCTCGAAAAATTCTTTCTGTTCTTTATTTAAGGTTTTTGGAGTCCACACATTTACGTGAACCAGCAAATCTCCTTTTCCGTAGCCATTAATACTACTAATACCCTTACCACGAAGACGTAAAATCTTTCCAGACTGCACTCCTTCTTCGATCTTGATACGAACTTTTCCAGTTACCGTATCAATCTCTTTTGAAGTACCAAGTGCTGCTTCAGAATAACTTATATAAAGGTCATAGTGAAGATTATCACCTTCACGTTGTAAGCTCGGGTGCTCCTTCTCTTCGATCGCAACTAGCAGATCACCAGGAATTCCGTTACCCGGAGCATCATTTCCTTTTGAAGAAACCTTTAACTGCATTCCATCTTCAACTCCTGCTGGAATCTTAATAGAAACAGTTTCTTCCTTCATAATCAGCCCCTGAGCATCTGCACCTTCGGGTTTTTTGTCAATGATCTGTCCTGACCCACCACATGTAGTACATGGAGAAGCAGTTTGCATTCTACCAAGTATGGTATTAGTGACTCTGGTCACCTGACCTGACCCGTTACACGTAGTACAGGTTTTATAAGTAGTCCCAGAAGCCTGAATCTTACGCTTTACTTTGATCTTCTTTTCGCAACCGTTGGCAATCTCTTCAAGGTTTAGGCTCACACGAATTCTAAGGTTACTCCCTTTTGCACGTCGCTGTCCTCCACCAAAGCCGCCGCCGAAACCGGAGAAACCTCCGCCTCCGCCAAAGCCACCGCCAAAGATGTCACCAAACTGGCTGAATATGTCATCCATATTCATACCACCGCCGCCACCGCCGAAGCCGCCGCCATCGAAGGCCTGATGACCAAAACGATCATATTTAGCACGTTTTTCCTGATTTCCTAATACCTCATAGGCTTCAGCAGATTTTTTAAACATATCTTCAGCTGAGGAGTCACCAGGATTCTTATCCGGATGATACTTCAAAGCCAGTTTTCTATATGCTTTCTTGATCTCTGCTGCTGAAGCGTCTTTACTTACGCCTAATATTTCGTAATAATCTTCTTTCATACTGTGTTTTTACAATTCTGTAAAAGCGTTTTTATTTTCCTGTAACCACTTTTGGATACCTGATAATTCTTTCTCCAAGCTTATAACCTGGCTCAACCACGTCTACGATCTTACCTTTAAGATCTTCTGAAGGTGCTGGGATTTGTGTAATAGCTTCATGAATTTCAGAATCAAAATCACTCCCCTGCTCCACGTCCATTCTTTCAAGACCTTTAGCCTTTAGAGTTTCGCGAAGTTTGTTGTGAATTAACTCAACTCCTTTGAGAAGGTTCTCATCACCAGACTTATTGATCTCGTTCATCGCCCTGTCAAAATCGTCCATTACCGGCAGCATAGCTGTCATTACTTCCTGGTTGGCAGTTTTGAACAATTCAAGACGTTCCTTTGAAGTTCTACGCTTATAATTTTCAAATTCTGCAAAAAGTCTCAGGAATTTATCCTTCTCTTTTTGAAGATCTTCTATCATGCGCTCTTCTTCGCTAAGTTCGCTATCGCTTGCTGTATCTTCTGCTTCGGTATCATCACCGGCCTGGTCTACCTCATTGATCGCTTCATCCATCGCATCCTCAACCTGGTCTTTCACTCTTTTATCTTCGTCTTTGATGTTATCTTCTTTTCGGCTCATTTTATAAAAAATTTACTTTCTGCTGCAATGGGGTCAAATTCATTGCCAATTAAGCTGAAATGTCAAAATGTCACAGAAATTATTTAATAAAACTTTAAGAAGTCCGGTTTGATTTTCAATTTACTTTTGCGCGGAATATAAAAAACTTTAACAATGAAAAAATTATTACTGAATGCATTTGTAGTAGCTAGTCTTGGACTTGGTTTTACAGCATGTAAAAATAACAATAACGAAGCTGAAACAGCTGACGCGAAAGATGCGGCAACTGCTGAAGCTGAAGCAATGGAATATAAAGTAGATACTACTGCTTCCACTATCGAATGGCAGGGTTCTAAGCCAACTGGAAATCACACAGGAACTATCGCTGTGAAAGAAGGTACATTTATGGCTACAGACTCTACGATCCAGAGTGGAACTTTCGTGATCGATATGCAGTCTATCGAAGTTACAGATCTTGAAGGAGAAGAGAAGTCAAATCTTGAGGCTCACCTTATGGGAACTGTAGAAGGAAAAGAAGGTGACTTCTTTAACGTTCAGGAATATCCTGATGCTACTTTTGAAGTAACTGGAATCACTGAAGAAGAAGGTACTACAATGCTACAAGGGAATCTTACAATGAAAGAAGTTACTAAGAACATTACTTTCCCTGTAACCATCAGCAAAAATGATGATACTTACACTATCAGCAGTAAAGATTTCAGCATCGATCGTACAAAATGGAACGTAAACTACGGATCTAAATCTGTATTCGAAGGTCTTGGAGACCAGTTCATCAACGATGAAATTCAGTTAACGATCAATCTTGAAGCTAAGAAAGCTTAATTATAAAGATCAAATAATAAAAAAAAAGGCTGCCATCTGGCAGCCTTTTTTGTTTTAAGTAAGATCCTCCAAAGCTTTGGAAAGATTAGAGTATTTAAATTTATATCCATGTTCTTCTATCTTCTTACAACTTACCAGCTGACTGGAAAGAACGATCTGTGACATTTCGCCAAGCATGGTTTTAAGTACGAATTTTGGAACATTTGGAAGCCATAATGGTTTATTGAGTTGATCTGCCAATTGCTTGGTCATTTCTTTATTCGTTACCGGGTTTGGAGCAACCGCATTGTAAACTCCTGTAAGCTCTCTTTCTATAGCGTGAAGAAAAATACCGGCAAGGTCATCAAGGTGTATCCAGCTCTGCCATTGTTTACCACTTCCCAAAGGGGCTCCAACATTCATTTCTATAGGTTTTCTGACCTTCTCAAGCATTCCGCCTTTTTCGGATAGCACCAGACCAACACGAATTTTAGCTACATCTATTCCAAGGTTACTAAACCTGTCTGCCGCTGCCTCCCATTTCTTCACTACAATTCCTACAAAATTATCTGCAAGCACTTCGTCATCCTCAAAGTATAATTTTTCCAGGGAGTCCGGATATTTCCCAATAGCGCTGGCAGAAATAAAATTTTCCACCTGGTGTTCGTTGTTCTTTAAGGTATCGTAAAGCAATGCCGCAGTTTCGGTCCTGCTCTTAATGATCGTCTCTTTGTATTCCGAAGTCCATTTTTCAGCAATACTGGCACCTGCAAGATGAATGATTGTGGTAACACCATTAATACATTCCTTTTCTATCTCTTCAGACTTTGGATCCCAGTAAAAACCTTTGTAATCTTCCCTTTTTTCAATCTTCGATTTACTGGTGGTTAGATAATGTACTATCATGCCACTCTCTCTGCATAGATCGCTCAACCTGGAACCAATCATTCCAGTAGCTCCTGTAATAAGTACTTTCATCTCTTTTTTGAAGAAATATACAACAGACTAAAGGCAGGTGTAGCAAAATTCTACAGGTTTAACGAGAATGCAGTTATAGTTTAACAGCTCTTAACATTTCACGCTTCCCCGGAGGTCCTGGTAATTTCTCTACGTGAAAACCAGCGGAAATCATAGCTCTACGAACACTCCCTTTGGCAGCATAGGTTACAAGGACACCATTAGATCTTAGAGCCTTGTACATAGAATTAAAAATATCCTCACCCCATAGCTCAGGTTGAACTCTTGCGCCAAAAGCGTCAAAATACACGAGGTCAAACTGGTTCGTCATATCGAGTTCCTGAAATGTTAGTTTATTCTTCAGTAGAGAAAATTTCTCGGTGATTGCGACTGAAATTTCCCAGGGAATGGAATGTAGTTTTTTGAATTGGTCTTCAGCTGAAGTAGCGTCGGCCGCCTCTGGATAATTAAGCATTTCAATTTCTGAAGTAATTACGGGATATGCTTCTACTCCTGTATAGTTTATCTGAAGGTCTAGACGATTGGATTCTAAAAGAGTTAAAAAAGCATTTAGTCCGGTTCCAAAACCAATCTCAAGAATTTCCAGTGGTCTCTTTGAATTTGATTCCAACCAGTGATGTAATCCCATTTTAAGAAAAACGTGCCTGGCTTCCTGAATAGCACCATGTTTGGAATGGTATTGTTCATCCCATTCCGGTAAATGTATGGTCACGGAACCATCGCTGGTTTTAATGATCTTTCTTTCCAAATTATTTTTTTATTAAAACACCATCAGCTGTAAAACCAAATTTTTTCACAGGTTCGCGAATCGCCATTACCTCATCAATAGATTTGCCAGCATCCTCAGCGTAATGACGTTGCTCTTCTACACTTGTTTCTTCAATAAATGCCTTACCACGAACAATCACATCTTTACCCATAGCATCCTTTGGAACAAAGAAGCCATAATTTTCAAATTTCACCATTACATCATCCACTCCGGGTAACTCCAGAACCATCCAACAGCCTTTACTCTGACAGACACTATTAATTTTGGTATCAAATTTCACATCGATAGTGTCTCCCCCTCGCAAACTTTCATATTTTTCCAGCATAACTGATGAGGAGAAAGTGCCTTTAGGACTAATTTCCTGGCCATATGATTCATAATTAGCTTCAACATTATCTTCTAATAAAGCTTCAGCTTCATCATTATCTTTTTTTCGATCGCAGGATAAAAGACAAAAAAAAGCAAGAATAAATGCAAATTTTTTCATGATTATATATCTAAACAAAGGTTAGTCTTCAAATTTACCAAAACTTTAGATTTTCGTTCTGCTAATATTTCGGTAAATTTGCGCAATAATACACCAACTACTAAACATCAACTAATGATAGAGATACAAAAGACTACCGAATCTAAAATAGACAAGACTAATTTTGATAATCTAGCTTTCGGACAGGTTTTCTCAGATCATATGATGGAATGTGATTATAAAAATGGTGCGTGGCAAAAACCTATTATCAGACCTTATGGACCTTTGTCTTTAGAGCCTTCAGCGCGTGTTTTTCATTATGGACAGGCTGTATTCGAGGGAATGAAGGCTTATAAGGATAAAGATGACCGTATCTGGCTTTTTAGACCAGAGCAAAATTTTGAGAGGATCAATAAATCCAGTGCGCGAATGGCAATTCCTGAGTTTCCGAAGGAATATTTCTTTGAGGCGCTGGAAGAACTATTGAAGTTAGATAAAGATTGGATCAAGAAAGGTTTTGGAAATAGTTTATATCTAAGACCGTTCGTGATCGCTACAGAGGCAGGTGTTTCAGCTTCCGCAGCAAAAGAATATAAATTTATGATCATTTGTTCTCCGGCACAGGCTTATTACAGCGGTGAAGTGAGAGTGAAATTTTCAGAAAAATATAGCAGAGCTGCAGATGGTGGAGTTGGATTCGCTAAGGCTGCCGGTAATTACGGAGCACAGTTCTACCCTACCAATCTTGCTAAAGAAGAAGGTTTTCAGCAAATCATCTGGACCGATGCCAATTCTCATGAATATCTTGAAGAGGCTGGTACAATGAATATTTTCTTTAGAATTGGTAACAAGCTCGTAACTGCACCAACAAACGACCGGATTCTTGATGGGGTGACCAGAAAGAGTGTTCTAAAACTTGCGGAAGAGAACAATATTGAAGTAGAAGTACGCAGAGTTAGCGTTCAGGAGATCGTTGAAGCTGCCAGAAAAGGAGAGTTAAAAGAAATGTTTGGATCTGGAACGGCGACAGTGATCAATCCAATTGCTGGCTTCGGCTATAAAGAAGAAAAGTTTGAATTACCAAAGATGGATGATTCTTATGCCAGTTTTTTTAAGGATACACTTATGAAAATTCAGTATAACGAAGCTGAAGATCTTTACAACTGGACTTACGAGGTAAAATAAGATTCCTCTAAACAGTAATGATATACGATCCCGGAAGTTTTCTTTCGGGATTTTCATTTTTCTAGGATCTTACCTATCTCAGGTTTAAAGTAATTACCTCCTTTCAGGACCTTTCCATCCTCTCTATAAACTGGCTCACCGTTTTCATCCAGTTTACTCATATTACTTCGCTGGATCTCTTCAAAAACTTCTTCGATCTTATGCTGCATACCATGTTCGAGAATTGTACCACACAATATATAGAGCATATCTCCTAAAGCATCTGCGACCTCAATAAGATTTCCGCTATTGGATGCCTCCAGATACTCCTCGTTCTCTTCCTTCATTAAATGAAAACGCAAGAGGTTCTTTGCCTTTCCAAGATTGGCCTCTGGCTTCTGTTTAACGCCAAGACCAAATGCAGAATGAAACTCTTCCACAGCAGCAATAGCTTTCTTCATGATTAGAATGTTTAAAAAGTTTAACTTTGCTGAAAAATTAACTAAATGTTTTCTACCGGACAACTTATATTCGCTGCCTTTTTCGTGGTAGCATTTATCATCGTTATGATCATTAGTTACCGAAAGGATCTGAAACTGCATAAAAAATACTACAAAGGAAGTCTGATGGTACTACTAGCCTTCATCGCTTTTATTGTCATTTTATTCATAATCAAGACACAGCTGAATCATTGATTCTTGCAACCACTCCAAAATAATTATATTAGTCTCCAATAATCCCAGTCATCATGAAAATTCTTAAATACCTGTTTTTCTTACTATTAATCATATTTATTGGAGCGTCCATTTATATCGCGACCAAAGATGGAAGTTATCAGGTTCAGGAACAGCGCATGATCGCAGCTCCACAAGAAGTTCTTTATGATGAGGTAAATGACCTTACTACATGGAAAGAATGGGAACCATGGTCGAATGGTGCTGAAGACATGATCATCAATTATGGTGATAAGACCATTGGCGAGGGTGCGAATTATGAATGGAGTAGTGAAGAAATGGGTGATGGTTCGCTGGTGACCACGAAGGCCAACCCTCATAGTAGCATTGAGCAAAAAGTTACCTTCAAGACAACTTTTGGAGAAAGTACCAGTGATATCTCCTGGTCTTTTGAAAAACAAAATGACAGTATCTTAACTACCTGGACCTTAAAGGGTGATCAAACTTTTCTTGAAAAAGCAGCATTTTTATTTGAAGATGAAAGTATGACTCAGCGATTACAGCCGGTATTCAAACAGGGAATGGATAATCTTGAAGAGCAGATAAGAAAGGAGATCGAAAGTTATACGATCAATGTGGACGGAGTGACTCAACACGGTGGAGGTTATTATCTTTATATCACTACTGCGAGCCGACTTTCCCAAATTGCGGGTAAAATGGAGGATATGACCAATGACGTGAGCAACTTTATGAATTCTAATAATATTGAAATGACCGGAAAACCTTTTATTCTTTTCAATGAAAGAAATGAAGATAGAGGTACCGCCATTTATTCGGCAGCCTATTTTACTCCGAGTGAAGTGATCACACCTCAGGACAGCCAGGTTCTGAACGGTTTTATGCCGAATCAAAAAACGTTGAAAACCACTTTAAAAGGTGATTATGAATATTTGCAGGAAGCCTGGGATGCGGCTTACCAGTATATTCAGGAGAACGACCTGGTAGTAATGGAAGATGCAGAGTTCTTCCAGGTACACGTTACCGGACCAAAGGACAATGCCAATCCAGCCGAATGGATCACTCATTTGTACATTCCACTGGGAGAAAAAGAAACAGCATTAGATGATTAAAAACCTGCTACTCGTTTTTCTTGGAGGTGGTTTAGGATCCAGTCTGCGATATTTGGTAAGCAAGTATTTAAATGACGGCGGAGTTATTCCCCAGGGAACTTTAGTAGTTAATGTTCTGGGTAGTTTTTTGCTAGGGCTTGCCCTTGGATGGCTTATTAGACAGGATATGCTTAATCATCCTTTATACTTTCTTATAGCCATTGGTTTTTGTGGTGGCTTCACTACCTTCAGCACCTTTTCATTTGAAAATTTCAACATGATAAAATCTGGTGATTATATTTCATTCTCTATATACTTTCTAGGTAGTATCATCTTAGGAATTATCGCGATATTCCTCGGAATTATCCTTTCCAGACTTTTTTAAGCGATTTTTAGATACATATATTTCGATTTTAAACTTTTTATTTAAATACCCCTAAATTTATAGGGGTGTTTTTTATTTATATCGTAAAAGTTGGTAGACGACCCGTATTTTAACAGGGTCTGTTAAAGTTTTTAATAACTTTAAACCTCTCTTAATCAACATTTATGAAAAAAATTGAAGCAATTATTCGCAAGTCTGAGTTTGACAAGACCAAAGCAGCCCTGCACTCAATTGGAGTTACGTTTTTTAGCTACTGGGATGTTACCGGAGTTGGTAATGAAAAGGTAGGTCATGTTTATCGAGGTGTATCCTATAGCACCGCAGATATTCAACGAAGATACCTGTCTATCGTAGTTACAGACAGTTTCATGGACAAAACCATAGAAACATTAATGGAAGCTGCATATACCGGCAGTGTGGGAGATGGAAAGATCTTCGTGTCCACAATTGATGAAGCCTACCGAATAAGAACCAAGGAAAAAGGTTCAGAATCACTCAAGTAAAAACTACAATCTCAACAGTAACTTATTATGGAAGGAATATTAACTATCAATAACGTATGGATGATGATCTGTACGGCACTCGTTTTCTTTATGCACATGGGCTTTGCTCTTTTGGAGATAGGTCTTACTAGGCAAAAGAATACAATCAACATATTATTTAAGAACCTGTTTATTATCACTGTAGGTCTCTTACTATATTGCCTGCTTGGATTCAATTTGATGTATCCGGGAGAGTTCAATGGATATTTTGGTTTTGCAGGCTTTGGACTGGATAGTCCTCTAGTCGATGGAAGCCTCGATCTGGCATACAGCGAAGGCTATACATATTGGACAGATTTCCTATTCCAGGGAATGTTTGCAGCCACCGCAGCAACTATTGTATCTGGTGCAGTAGCCGAAAGGATCAAACTAAACAGTTTTATGATCTTTGTAATTCTCTATGTGGGGATTGTATATCCAATAGCCGGTTCCTGGAAATGGGGTGGCGGATTCCTTGATGAAATGGGATTCTATGATTTCGCTGGTTCAACTCTTGTTCATTCAGTTGGTGGATGGGCAGCTCTGGTTGCAATTTATCTTTTAGGAGCAAGAATTGGAAAATTCAAAGATGGTAAAATTGGAGCTTTTCCTGGTCATTCCATGCCTTTTGCCACTGCAGGAGTTTTAATCTTATGGTTAGGATGGTTTGGGTTTAATGGAGGTTCTGTACTTTCTGCAGATCCAGAACTAACCTCTTTAACCCTGGTAACAACCTGTCTTGCAGCAGCAGCAGGTGGAGTAGCATCCTTTATATTCTCCAGCATCCTTTATAAGAACTACGATATTACTATGTTTCTAAACGGTATTCTTGGTGGACTGGTAGGAATCACTGCTGGTGCAGACCAGATGTCCCCAACAGATGCAATTCTTATTGGTGCGATCGCCGGTGTCATTATCGTAATGGGAGTTGCGCTCATTGACAAATTGAAACTGGATGATCCTGTAGGTGCCGTAGCCGTTCATTTGATCTGCGGAATATGGGGAACCCTTGCCGTTGGCATCTTCGGAAATATGGCTGGGATAGATCAGTTCATCACCCAGCTTATTGGTGTTGGGGCTTATGCCGTCTTCTGTATTGTGACCTCATTTATCATATTCTATGTTCTGAAGCTTACTCTTGGACTAAGAGTTTCAGCAAAAGAAGAAACTGAAGGTCTGGACATTCATGAACATGGTATGGATGCATATCCAGATTTCGGACTAAATCAAAAATAACAGCTAAAAATAGAAACGGAGCGTTCCTCCAAACGCTCCGCTATATAATTGCTAAACTTTAAAATTCATTCAGTAATACCGTCGCTAAACGAATACACTAACAATGTTTTAATCTTAAAATTATGCATGCAATTACATTTTCAAAATTAATAAAAATCTTCATTGTACCATGCTTCTTATTCTTCTCATTTAGCTTGCAGGCTCAGGAAGATGAAACCGAAGAAACCTCAAAATTCAGTATTAGCGGAAGTGTTGATGCTTACTTCAGAACAAATTTTAATGGTCTTAACCAATCTGAAGAAATCGTAGGTGGAGACGCCGTTACTTTGGACCCTGCTGCTCCCGCAACATCTTTTGCCAATGATCCCGGTTTTGCCATTGGAATGGCAAATGTGATCCTGGGATACGAAAATGATAAAGTCGGCTTTCTGGCAGATCTGGTATTTGGACCCCGAGGTGAAGATGCTGTATTTCTCTCCCAGGGTTCTGCACAAATTGTAAATCAGTTATACGCTTACTATAAAGTGAATGATGCACTAAAATTTACGCTTGGTAACTGGAATACCTACCTTGGTTACGAGGTTATTTCTCCGGTAGCGAATTTCAATTATTCTACCTCTTATATGTTCTCCTACGGCCCTTTCTCCCACACTGGAATCAAAGCCGACTTTAGCTTTGACGATAACTGGACCGGGATGCTAGCCATCATGAACCCTACAGATTATACTGAATATAACCCTATCGGGAAATATAGTTTTGGAGGCCAATTAGGTTATAGTGTGGACGGTGGAAGTGCCTTTCTGAATCTTCTCTATGGTGAGCAATCACTATCAGATGACAGTTTATTTCAAATAGATCTAACTACAGGTTGGGATTTAACCGACAGCTTCTACCTTGGATTGAATACTACTTACCAGGATACTGATGGTACAGGTTTTTATGGTGCAGCAATCTATCCGCAACTTTCATTTACAGATAATTTTGGTCTTGGGTTAAGAGCTGAGTATTTTAAAGAACTGGAAGACGGAGGCGTTGTTTATGGAGCAGACACCAGTATTACTGCTTTCACGCTAACCGGAAGTTACCAGACCGGCGGACTCATCATCAAACCTGAATTGCGTCTGGATAGCGTCTCAGATGATTTCCCGGCATTTCTGGATCGGGACCTAAAACCAAATAGTGATCTGGCTTCCTTTCTGGTCGCTGCTATCTATGCATTCTAGTTTTTAGCGAACTTTTTAACACCGGCCGGTATTGATGTTTCCAGATGATTCTCCTTAGGAGGAATGGGACAGGAATACCGGCCGCTGTATGCGCAGTAAGGATTATATGCCCTATTAAAATCTATAGTTACTGTCTTCTCTTCAGGAATACTGAAGTCTATATATCTACCTCCAACATAAGTTGAAATTCCGTTAGTCTCATCTGTAAAGGGCAGGAACAAATAATCGAAATATTCAGGATCTGATCTCAGACTCTGATTTTGATATAAATTCAGCATAAATTCTTTTCCCTTCAGTTCAAAATAAAGCTCTCCATATTTCACATAGGTTGAAGTCCTGGAAGTGCTTGTCTGCATTTCAAAAGGAGATTCCGATGGAGTTCGAATAAATTCTGCTTCAACGATATAGGTAGTATCGATGACAAAAAATTCCAGCCCATCAAAATTTTCCAGGTCTTCCTTTTCTAGTGGAGATTCTTCGAAATCTCTAAAATCTTCATTTAACTGCACTTGATACTCTTCCGAAGCTTTTACGGCGTCCAGCACCTGAGCCTGTAATATCGAGGATATGGAAAGAACAAGGATAATAGCGAAATTTCTGAATAAAGACATGTGATGTATTTAATTCCCAAAATAACCAATATCTACCAGAAAAATTGAAGTAATTTTGAGGCTTGACAAGTCTATGAAAAAGTTATTTGCATCCTATATCGATTCGTTCTCTGGACTGAGAAAAGAAATCTGGCTACTGGCATTGATCACCCTGATCAATAGAGCCGGCACTATGGTTATTCCCTTTCTTTCTCTGTACCTTACCAAGAGTCAGGGATTTAGCCTGGAGCAAGTGGGATGGATACTCACATTCTTTGGACTGGGATCTGTAACCGGCTCTTTTCTGGGTGGTAAGCTCACAGACATATTTGGGCATTATAAAACCATGGCTGGTAGTTTGATTGGTAGTTCCGTATTATTCGTTCTACTGCAGTTTCCTCAGGATTTCTGGACGTTCTGCCTGGGAATTTACCTGGTCATGTCTATAGCAGATATCTTCAGACCTGCAGTGTTTGTTGCGATAAGCGCCTATAGTAAACCGCAGAACAGAACAAGATCCTTAACATTAATAAGATTGGCGATAAATTTTGGCTTTTCAGCGGGACCAGCACTGGGAGGTTTAATTATAGCTACTGCTGGTTATGATGGTCTATTCTGGGTTGACGGTATCACCTGCCTTTTCGCAGGTGTTCTATTATTGAAACTACTTCATCCTAAACGTGCTTTGGAAGAACCTGAAGAGGAGATCACCAATACCACTTCCGCATACCAGGATAAACTGTATTGGGTATTCGTAGGAGCACTAATGCTGTTCGGACTTGTATTTATCCAGTATTTCTCTACGGTGCCACTTTACTATTCTGAAGTACATCAACTGAGCGAACTCGAAATCGGACTTATATTAGGACTGAATGGATTCTTTATATTCCTTTTTGAAATGCCGCTGATCAAATACCTTGAAAACCGAAATTTAGGAACGTTAAATTATGTCATATTCGGTGCCTTCCTAACCGCATTAAGTTTCCTGGTCATAAATCTTACCGGTTGGGTGGGAATTATTATTGTTGGGATGCTTCTGGTTACCATTGGAGAAATGATCGCCTTTCCATTTTCAAACTCCTTTGCTCTTATTAGGTCTCAGGGTAAAAAACGCGGTAGTTACATGGCGCTTTACAGCATAGCTTTTTCAGTCAGCCATATTTTTGGACATAACTCCGGAATGCAATTAATCGATAATTTTGGTTACGACTTCACCTGGTATACTATGATGGGGCTCGCCGTTGTATGCATCCTGTTACTTATTCTTCTGAAGAAGCTTCTGGCGAGGGAAGCAGCTTAGTATTTCGATTTTTTGAGATACTTCTGAATGATCGAATTGTATTCTTCAGAAAATTTCAAGTCCAGAGTTCCATCGATGGAATACAATTTTTCATAATCGTCATAACCGGTCTTCAGAAGATCTTCCAGGTATAAAAGAGCAGTTTCAGCATCCCCGTCTAAAGAAGCCAGAGAAATGATTTTAAAATACGCTTCAGGATCTTCCTTATTAATCGCTGTTCTCAAAACACTTATAAAGATCCTGGCATCGATTCCGGCATTGGATTTCATGATATCATCGAACTGTCGCTTGGAAAGCAAGTCCAGATAACCCTTCAACCTGTAAGCCATATCAACTTTGGCCTTTTCAGAACTATTCTGAAGTTTTTCCAAACCATCCATCTGGTACGCCCACCAACCAATATTCTGAAAGTTTTGCGTCATCACATCTGAAGTTAACAGGTATTCATACTCCGCCTGTTGTTCACGCTCATAGGAAACTGCCTGTTTGAAATCTCTTTTCTGAGCAGAATATCCTCTAGTACGCTTTACCTCTTTCATTCGATCTTTAACCTCATCCTCGTAACCAAATTCTGCGTACTTTTCTTCCATTCTTTCCAGGTTCTCGTATGCCGAATAGTAATTCCTTGTTCGTCTCAGACTTTCTACATAATCAAGTTCCTGCTGGTATAATTTAGAAACGAGATCTTTATTTGCCTCTCTTGATCCATCTCTAATTGCCTGGAGCGTAAAACCGGAAACCGCATTATAGATGACTGCACTGGACGGCCAGTCATTTTCCTTACCGTCAAAGTAATAGATCTCCGTTGGGAAATCTCGCTTGTCATAAAATTTGAGATAGCTTTCCATTTCGTAAACCATATAATCCTGACTTCCTCCTATTCCAATAAACATATAAGGCTCCTGATCATTAACGAATTTTGGGTTGACAAATGAGTTATTAATGGCCAGAATACCAGCCATATTCTTATTCATTAACGTAAGCGCTGAAGCGATCTGTGCTCCTTCCGCCATACCTGCAAAATAGATTTGCTCTGGATCTATTGCTAAAGTTCCGGTTACCACGTTCATCATGGAAACTGAAGTATTTATAACACTATCAAGAGACTTAGATTTTAAATCAAGTTCCAGGGCTGCAATAATATAACCCTGATCTTCGGCAGCCGGACGAAATAGATTTGCGGTACTGGATGCCCTTCCTTTTGGATCGAAGATAAAAATAACCGGCCATTTTTTCTCCTGAGAATATTGGGAAGGAGTATAAATCGTGAAAGTTTCACCTTTAGATCCGGGAATATTGATGCCTTTAGTAACATTGCCCTTGGCAATTCGAACCTCCTGCCCTATGATTAACAAAGGGAGAAATAGAAAGATGAAACATGGTAGAAGTCTTTTCATAGGTGTTGGAATATCTTTAAATATAATAATTGCATCACGAATTATTCCATAAAAAAACCCGCAAGCAATAAACTTACGGGTTGGGGTACTATTTAATGTGTTTTTATCTCCTTTTTACTGGCTGATATTTCATTTTCTGTTTCTCTGGAAAAAATAATTTCGCCATAAGAGAAATCACCAGTAGGTCTGCAAAAATCAGGAACATTATTCTAATAACTTCAATTCCGGAAAATGATAACCCGGTAAATCCTACTAATCCTGTTACTGCTGCAAGAACTAAAAATAATAGTGCTTTCTTCCTCATGATACTTTTTACTTGTTTTGTTTGATACAAATTTAAGTACGAAACTCCTCAGTTTGTCATAACAAAATTACAATTGGAATCTTTTTAACTAAGAACTAGAAATTCTCAAATCAAACTGTTAACGGAAAGAATTATAAAGCCAGATTTTAACAATTTTTTTTAGCTCGTTTACATTTACTGAAAAATGAAATATCTTTATCGCGGTAGTATTGGCGCATCGTCCACAACCTTGGAAAGAATAATATGGGTTCTGGTTTCCCCGTAGGTGATCAACTGATCAATAAGCTTCTCCAGGTGAACCTGATCTTTTAAGATCACTTCCATAATAATATTTTCATTACCAGTTATACGATAACAATTAAGCACCTCTTTGTAGGTTGAAACTGTTTCTAAAAAAGCTTTTAATCTTCCAGTAAATGCGCGCAAAGTAATTACAGCACGTAGTTGATATCCGGTTTTCTGATGACTGATATTGACCTTATAAGAATTGATCACCCCGGCATCCTCCATCTTTTTCATTCTTTCAGCAACGGCCGGTGAGCTTAGTCCCACTTTTCTTCCTATCTCCGAAAAAGATGCTCTCGCATCTTTTTGTAATTCCTGCAGGATTGCCCAGTTCAATTTATCAACCATATTTTTAAAGTATTGTAGAGCTATAAATTTAAATATTAAATATAATTCCACTATTCACATTAACATTTAAATGCGTCTTTGATAAGTCTCTAGTAATTTAGAGGAAAAATTAAACGATGTCATCTTCTTACGATAAGTCCCGACAGCCCAGCGAAGCTCTATATTCTAAGGCCCGGGAGATCATGAAGATATCCAAATCTGTATCTGATTATCTTTTGCCTGAAATATCGGGATTGAATGATCACGGAATGGAAGATAAGAGCGTCTATTTTACCGGCGATATTATACGATATTCGGAATCACTATTGCCAAATATTGCGAGGGCCGAAAATGAATTTTTCCAGGAAAGCAGAAAGCATTATGTGCATGCCGTAAGTCTGCTTACCGAACGTCTAAGTAAGCATTGCGAACACCTTGAACTTGCCAATAGCAACGGCAAGGATTTCGTACGGCTTCTACGGAAAGAAATCCAGAAATTTAGAAAATTACAACGCGTTTGGCGACTAACCTTATAAACCTAGAAAATAAAAAAATCCCGGTTTCCCGGGATTTTTTTTATGCTCTAAAATATTTCAGTATTTACATATTTCTACGATACTGTCCACCCACTTCGAATAAAGCATGAGTGATTTGTCCTAACGAACAAACTTTCGTTGCCTCCATCAATTCCTCGAAAAGGTTCTGATTGGTAACTGCTGCTTTCTGGATTCTTTCCAGCATTTCTTCAGCAGAATCTTCTTTAGCTTTATGTAAAGTTTCCAGAGTTTTGATCTGGTGTTCCTTTTCCTCTTCCGTAGCACGAATAACTTCACCCGGTGTTACTGTAGGCGAACCTGTAGAACTCAGGAAAGTATTAACTCCAATAATCGGGTAGTCTCCATTGTGCTTTAAAGTTTCATAGTACAGGCTTTCTTCCTGTATCTTTCCTCGCTGATACATAGTTTCCATAGCACCAAGCACTCCGCCACGTTCTGTGATTCGATCGAACTCAGTAAGCACAGCTTCCTCTACCAGGTTGGTTAATTCTTCGATAATGAACGATCCCTGGATTGGATTCTCGTTCTTAGCAAGACCTAACTCCTTATTAATAATTAATTGTATAGCCATCGCTCTTCTTACTGAAGCTTCAGTAGGCGTGGTGATCGCTTCATCATATGCATTGGTGTGCAATGAATTACAGTTATCGTAGATCGCATACAATGCCTGAAGCGTAGTTCTAATATCATTAAAATCGATTTCCTGAGCATGCAATGATCTTCCTGAAGTCTGTATATGGTATTTCAACATTTGAGCTCTGGAATTGGCTCCATACTTATGTTTCAAAGCTTTGGACCAGATTCTTCTGGCAACCCGACCAATCACTGCATATTCCGGGTCCACTCCATTAGAGAAAAAGAACGAAAGGTTTGGACCAAATTTATTGATATCCATTCCCCTGCTTAAATAGTACTCTACATAGGTAAATCCATTCGCGAGGGTAAATGCCAATTGGGTGATAGGATTCGCGCCAGCTTCAGCAATATGATATCCTGAAATAGATACAGAATAGAAATTTCTAACTTTTTCATCAATGAAGTATTCCTGAACATCACCCATTAAACGCAGCGCAAATTCAGTAGAGAATATACAGGTATTCTGAGCCTGATCTTCCTTTAAAATATCTGCCTGAACGGTTCCTCTAACCACATTGATGGTTTCAGCTTTGATCTTAGCATATACATCTTCTGGTAAAACCTGGTCACCGGTTAATCCAAGAAGCATCAAGCCAAGTCCGTCATTTCCTTCTGGAAGTTCACCACGGTATTGAGGTCTGTCGATACCAGCATCGTCATACAGCTCTTTCAGTTTTGCTTCTACTTTGTCTTCAAGACCATTCTCTTTGATGTACTTTTCACAATTCTGATCGATCGCGGCGTTCATGAAAAATCCAAGTAACATTGGAGCAGGACCATTAATAGTCATACTCACTGAGGTCATCGCATCTGCCAGATCAAATCCTGAATAAAGCTTTTTCGCATCATCAAGACAACAAATAGACACTCCAGAATTTCCAATTTTACCATAAATATCTGGTCGGTGGTCAGGATCATTTCCGTAGAGCGTAACCGAATCAAAAGCGGTAGACAGTCGTTTAGCTGGTAATCCCTGGCTTACGTAGTGAAATCTTCTATTGGTTCTCTCAGGTCCACCTTCACCGGCAAACATTCTAGTTGGATCTTCACCAGTACGCTTGAACGGGTAAAGTCCGGCAGTATAAGGAAATTCTCCAGGAACATTTTCCTGAAGGCACCATCCCAGAATATCGCCCCAGGCCTTGTATTTTGGAAGTGCTACTTTTGGGATCTGCGTATGAGAAAGAGACTCGGTATGAGTATCGATTTTGATCTCTTTATCGCGGACTTTAAAGCTATACACAGGTTCCGTATACTTATTCACTTTATCGTTCCAGGCAAGAATCATCTCCCAATTGTAGGGATCCAAATCCATTTTTATTTTATCGAATTCAGCAAAAAGCAGTTTTAAAAATTCGGACTGATCTTCTGCTGAAACTTCTTTGATCCCATCCTGATCAATTCCGTTTTTATCAAGGTATTTGGTTTGATCTTTACCAAACTCGGTTTTTGTATTAGCAACGGTTTCGATGGTTTTATATATTCCGTAGAGACGCTGAGCAACTTCAGTTTGAGTCGCAGCAGTTTCATCATATCCACGATTATTTTCAGCAATTTCTGAAAGATAGCGAGTACGTTTTGGCGGAATCACGAATATCTTCTCGCTCATTTCTTCTGAAATTTCAAAAGTTGAGCTCATCCCTGAATTTGTTTTCTCCTCTACTGCGTCCATAAGACTTCTGTAAAGAGTATTCATTCCAGGATCATTGAATTGAGAAGCGATGGTACCAAATACCGGAAGTTTCTCAGCATCTTCATGCCACAACTGGTGGTTTCTCTGGTATTGCTTTTTTACATCACGCAAAGCATCCTGTGCTCCACGTTTATCGAATTTGTTGATAGCAACTAGATCTGCGAAATCAAGCATATCGATCTTTTCAAGCTGAGTTGCCGCGCCAAATTCCGGAGTCATCACATATAATGACACATCTGAATGATCCATGATCTCCGTATCACTCTGCCCAATTCCTGAAGTTTCAAGAATAATAAGGTCATAACTGGCAGCTTTCAGAACATCAACCGCTTCTGCCACATGTTTGGACAGTGCCAGGTTTGCCTGCCTGGTAGCAAGTGAACGCATAAAAACTCTAGGATGATTGATACTGTTCATCCTGATACGGTCACCAAGTAATGCGCCTCCAGTTTTCTTTTTTGAAGGATCCACAGAAACGATCCCAATATGTTTTTCAGGAAAATCCATTAAAAATCTTCGAACCAGTTCGTCTACCAAACTTGATTTACCAGATCCACCTGTACCGGTAATTCCCAGAACCGGAGTTTTATTTGTATCAAAATTGTTCTTGTCAAAATATTTCAGGAATTCTTCATGCCTGTTTTCAGCAAGAGAAATAAGACGGGATATTGTAGTAACATTTCTGGATTGCAGATTCTCGTTTACCTTGTCTGCTTCTTCAAGATCTGGAACCTGATTATCCACACGCCGGATCATATCATTGATCATCCCCTGCAGACCCATTTCACGACCATCATCTGGAGCGTAGATCCTGTCTATCCCGTAATCCATCAATTCCTTAATTTCGTCTGGAAGGATCACTCCGCCTCCACCGCCAAAGATCTTGATATGTTCTGAACCTTTCTCTTTAAGAAGGTCATACATATATTTGAAGTATTCGGTGTGGCCACCCTGGTAAGAAGTCATTGCAATCGCGTGTGCATCTTCCTGAATAGCACAGTTCACGACCTCTTCCACACTTCTATCATGGCCAAGATGGATCACCTCAACTCCAGTAGCCTGGATGATTCTCCGCATAATATTAATGGCGGCATCATGACCATCAAAAAGCGAGGCTGCGGTTACAATTCTTATTTTATTTTTAGGTTTATAAGGACTTTGTTGCTCCATGTTTAATTATATCAAGAATATTGACTTGCAATTTACGAAAATCGCAATGAAAATGAGATTTTAAAATTATTGAAAACTGAAAAAAAGCCACCTTGGGGAAGGTGGCTTCTAAGCAGGAATATGAACTTGTAATATGCTGATGTATTAAAACAGTCTACTACTAATTCATTACTCATGTTTTTAATTATTCGATAAAAATTAAATGCAGATGAAACACGATCCTATTGACTTCAAAGTTATCTAACCATCTTTCTTATAAAAATCTGAATTTCAGATTTATCAAGCTAAAAATACTTCAGCGTGTGACATAAACAAAATCGATAGTTTTAATATTATTATAACTTTATACGATGAAGCGTTAAAATTTTAGCAAGTATATTTGAGCAAAATATTTACCATGAAAAAGTTCCTCGGCCTATTACTTATATTCTCTTTAAGTTCCTGTGCTGAATTGCAACAAATTGCAACTCAGATTCCTTCAACTTATGGTGTAACCGATTCAGAAATTAACTCTGGATTGAAGCAGGCTCTTCAATTCGGGATCGATAAAGAAGTGACCAGTCTTGCAACTGAAAATGGATTCTTTAAGAATGAACTTGTGCGTATAAGTCTGCCGCCAGAATTACAGAAAGTTGATAAGACCTTAAGAGATGTTGGTTTGGATAATCTTGCAGATGAAGGCTTAAGAGTTCTTAACAGAGCCGCTGAAGATGCAGTAGGAGAAGCCATTCCTGTTTTTGCGAGTGCAGTGAAAGAAATAAGTTTTGCAGATGCCAGAAACATTCTTCTGGGAGCAGATAATGCCGCAACAAGTTACCTTTCATCAAAAACTCAAACACAACTTTATGACAGGTTCAATCCTATCATCAATAATTCATTAGAGAAAGTCGGAGCAAACAGGGTTTGGTCCAATCTTATACAGAGATACAACTCTATTCCTCTAACCAGTAAGGTCAATCCAGATCTTACTGATTACGTAACTAATGAGGCTCTTCAAGGCGTTTATCTTATGATAGAAAAGGAAGAGAAGGACATTAGAAATTCCTTAAACTCCAGAACAACAGACCTTTTAAAACGTGTTTTTGCCCTACAGGATAGATCTTAAAATTCTTACATAATACAATATTTTAACACTTTCCCACGAATATCCGGTATATTTTAAATTAAGCTTAACTCAACATTATTAATGTATAGGCTTTGTTAATCTTAGCTTTGTACCGTAGATAGATGATGATGAAGTGGAAAGAAATTAAGTATTATATGTTTAGAATTTTCGAAAATAAATCAAAGGAAGAACGGCTTTGTGAGAAGTATAGTAGATTAATGCAACGTGCTTACAAGATTGCTCTTATAGATAAAGAACAAAGTGATAAACTGAATTTTAGAGCCAAAAAGATTCTGGCTGAGCTTCGAAGAATGGATTGCTCCATGGTAGAAACTAGGAGTGAAACTGCCTGAAATACTTTAAGGCTTTCAAAACCCGGCTTCCATACCAGCTAAAATATTCACCGTCCACAAGTGTAACCTTCTCTGAAATTCCTGAGAAGGTTTTTTTATGTTTTTCTTCAAATGGAAACGGTTCAGAACTTAGAAGAATTTCGTTTATCTCCATAGTCTTCAAAGTATCAAGATCTGTTTCAGGGTATCTATCCGCTTCGAAAACATTTACCATCTTATTAAGTGCAAGCATTTCATTGATAAAAGTTCCCTGCCCTGCTACCATCGACGGGTCATTCCAGATAATATAAGCTACTCTTCTAGTTTTCGAGTTGGAAACAATTTGCACCAGCTCCTGTCGGGAACGTTCAATATTCTGAATTAAGGTTTCAGCTTCCTTGCTTCTATCGAATAGCTCCCCATACATTTTTATAAGTTCGGCGTTGTCATTCAGATTGGCAACATCAGAGCAATGAACAGGTGCAATCTCCGTAACAGCAGTTACCATTTCGCGAGTATTCTCTTCCTTGTTGCAAAGTATGATATCCGGTTTTAAATCTCTGACCTTCCTTAAATTCACTTTTTTAGTTCCGCCCAAGCTGGTTTTCTTATCTCTGAGTCCTTCAGGATGCACACAAAAATGGGTGACTCCCACTATAGAATCTTCTAAACCAAGATCCACAAGTAATTCGGTTTGACTTGGAACCAGCGAAATTATTCTCTTCGGAATTGAGGTGAGTTCAAAAGATCGTTGAAGTTGATCCTGAAACTGCATATTTCTAAAGTTTTGCTAGTTCATCCTTCATCTGGATCTGGATAGCTTCAGCTTTAGCACCAGCAATTTCAGCAAAATTTGAAGAATCTGATGCATAAATAATCTTACGGGAAGAATTTACAAGAAGACCTACATTAGAGGTGATTCCGTATTTACAAACTTCCTCCAGACTACCTCCCTGGGCACCAACACCTGGTACCAGCAAAAAGTTTTCAGGAATAATTTTTCTTATTTCAGCAAGATATTCCGCTTTTGTAGCACCCACCACGTACATCAAATTTTCAGAATTATCCCAGTCTAAAGATGTTTTGATGACCTTTTTATAAAGTTCTTCACCATCTACCTGCTGGGTCTGGAAGTCATAAGCTCCCTCGTTAGAAGTAAGCGCAAGTAAAATGGTATGCTTATTTTCAAATTCCAGGAATGGTTCGACGCTATCTTTACCCATATAAGGTGCGACAGTTATAGAATCGAATCCAAGATCTTCAAAAAAGGCTTTGGCGTACATTCTGGAAGTATTTCCTATATCTCCACGCTTAGCATCAGCGATAGTATAAAGCTCTGGATATTCAGTATGCAGGTATTCGATCGTCTTTTTAAGACTTTTCCATCCACTGGCACCCAATGCTTCATAAAATGCAATATTAGGTTTATAAGCCACGCAAGATTGATGCGTAGCGTCAATTATGGCTTTATTAAAACTAAAAACAGGGTCTTTTTCTGAAAGCAGGTAGGTTGGAATCTTGTCGATATCGGTATCCAGTCCTACGCACAAAAACGTTTGCTTTTTGAAAATTTGCTCAGTAAGCTCCTGTGAAGTCATATTTAATTAATTCAGATTTAAAGAATATCAGAATTCTCTTTTAGCTTTTCGGTATTTTCTGCCAGTTGCAATTCATCAACTATCTTTTGAATATCACCGTTAATGATATTAGACAGATCATACAGGGTCAGATTGATACGGTGATCTGTAACCCTACTTTGTGCGTAATTATAGGTACGAATCTTAGCACTACGGTCACCACTGGAAACCATTGAGTTTCTTTTGGCAGCATCGGCTTCCATTTTCTTAGCAAGTTCCTGCTCATATAATCTGGAACGTAAAACACGGAAAGCTTTTTCCTTATTCTTATGTTGCGATTTTTGATCCTGACATTGAGCTACTAAACCAGTAGGCTCGTGAGTTAAACGTACTGCTGAGTATGTAGTGTTTACTGACTGTCCACCAGGTCCTGAAGAACAGAAATAATCAATTCTTACATCTTTTGGGTCTATCTGAACATCAAATTCTTCAGCTTCCGGCAGCACCATAACGGTTGCGGCAGAAGTATGTACTCTACCCTGAGTTTCAGTTTGAGGAACTCGTTGTACACGATGCACTCCGGCTTCAAATTTCATGGTACCATACACGTCTTCTCCTGAAACTTCAAAGATCATTTCTTTAAATCCTCCACTGGTACCTTCACTATAATCCACGATATTATGCTTCCAGCCCCTACTTTCAACATATTTAGTGTACATACGATATAGATCTCCGGCGAAAATACTGGCTTCATCTCCCCCCGTACCTCCACGAATCTCTACGACCACGTTCTTAGAATCTTCCGGATCTTTTGGTATAAGCATCATTCTTATCTTATCCTCCAGCGCAGGAAGTTGATTTTTGGCTTCCTCCATTTGAAGTTTCGCCATCTCTGTCATTTCAGCATCGCTACCATCAGAGATAATCTCTTCAGCTTCCGAAATATTTTCAGTAAGACTTACATACTTCTCACGTTCATCCATCAACGCACGAAGATCCTTATATTCTTTATTCAATTCGATATACCGCTTCTGGTCTGATATTACATCCGGCTGAATGATTAAATCATTCACCTCATCAAACCTCTGCTTTACGATATTAAGTCTTTCAATCATATATTCCTGCTGAATTTAGGCTAGCAAATTTACGATAATTTGGTTGAAATCATATAAAAGCTTTAAAGCCTTTCCATTTCAAATACTGGCTTATGATTTCTACTGAAAGTTGCAAATTTCACCAGCGAAACAATGCCAATAATATAGAAAAATCTATCGGGATAGTAAAATTCATAGAACTCCAGGTAATAAGCTATAAATGACATTATATCTGAAAAAACGAGGCTTAAAGCTCCGGCAGTGAAAAAAAACGAAGTAGTATCCGAATAAATATTGCTATAGGATATCGCAGCAAGAACTAAGGTAATCATAGCACTTCCATAGATATAAAATAGGAAATTCAAATAAGGATAGTCATATTTCTCTGGAACCATATCTACCAGCACGTATAGCATTCCAATATTCAAGGTGAAGACAACAGCGAAAACAATTTTCTGAACAACACTCATTTTGAGGCTTTTGATTTCAGGGAAAATCACAAAAACTAAAGTGGTATATGCGGCGATACGTAAAAGAAAGGTCACTGAATTAATGATTGTATTTTCATAATTCAGCAATAAAACATCTGAAATTAAAAGTAAAAAGATACTGGCGATAAGTACTTTTTCAGATCTCAGTTTCCAAATTAAAATTAGAAAAACAATGAAGGTGCTAATTAATCGACCCCACCTAATCATTTCGAGGTCATACTCTGAAATCATGATCATGTTTGCCAGCACTAAAAAACCGGCTACAACTGGAAGAAAATATTTCGGAAACATTTCAGGTTAATTTAGAAAGTACTTACGAATCTTGAGGAATTCTGGATTTCAATTGGTGGTTGTCAATTAAGTTTTCACAATCTTGATTTAGCATTAATTGATTTTTGAGTAAATACTATGAGTGACGCAATTCCTATAATATTAGCTATTTTATCGACATAATAAAAAACTTTAAAATCTAAATAATAGGCATTATAAAAAGTTATGTCTGAAAGTACAAAACAGAAAGAAACTAATACGATGAGAAAACCCTTTGTATTAGCGTAACGATTTAAGTATGATATACAGGTTGCAACCAGCGCAAGAGAAGTCAAGCCCAAAAGGTAAAACAAAATAGTAAAAATGTAGTCTTCAGAATAGTTAGGTATATACACCGCCATGTCATGCAAAAGATAAACATCTATCCCAATAACAAAACCTACTATCAATAAAGTAATCAGATTTAGCTTTAATCTCGATAAATAAGGGAACAAAAAAGAAATTATCGAGAGATAAATTATAATGCGAATTGTGTAAATAATTTTCTTAACTAGTGGGTCCTCATAATTTATGATAAGTCCATCGCATAAAGTTAGCAGCGCTAAAATAAAGAGCATTCTTTTCTCGGTTCTATACCTTATCAAAAAAAACACGAAAAATGAAGCGGTTGAGAACAACTGAAAGTATCTGGCAGTAAATTGATCCAGATAATAGAAAGCGCAAACATTTGATGCGATCAATGCTAAGACAAAAACACTAAACCAAACTCTCATAAGTAATTTTTAATAGTAATCTATCTTAGATAATCAAACATTCGTAGCGTATTATGCGTTTTAGTTCTTTCAGTTTATAAATGTCAAAAACTCGTTCCAATCTATTCTTCAGAACTAACAGAAAAACCATATAAAAATTATGGAAAGGGAATTATTAACTATTTTAAAACCTATAAGCTGCTATATAACATTTGAAGCTCTAAAAATAGCTAATAATTTGATTAGAGGCAATTTCGAATTGTGGCTTAAAAACATCGAATTTTCTTCGCCATCTTCCTGAAGTCTTTTAGGGTCAAAAAATCTAGACTTAGCATGTTCAATACCCGAATAATTGTAAAGTTGTGGACTATAATTTCTTATCAATTTAAGTAATCGAAGAAACGGTTTGGATTCGAAGGATTCACTGTAACCACTAATATGTAATGGAGAAAGACCGAGGTTAATAAATTGTTTACCTTCTATTCTGAAGCGATTAATAGCTTCAGCCATTATAGCGTAAAAAGCGCCCTGTCTAAAGCTTTCACTTGCCCTGGATATATTCGGAATATAACCAATGCATTTGGCGTCCACATATATTGGATCAAAAACTATAAATGCAATTAGTTTATCGTTCTGATAGGCGCAAAATTTCCTTGTTTTATTTTCATAATAAGGAAATTTTCTAACCAAAAAACTTATTTCTCTAGACTTCACGGTTCTGGTTGATAGCCAATCAGTGCTTACTTCCTCAAAATTATCTTCATACGGATTCTCACGTATTACAATATCTCTTTTTAAAGCTTGATTACAAGCTGTTCGAATTGTCTGTTTACGTTTACCACAAAGAGACCAGGTTTGCAGACTTATCAATCTTTCTGTTCCAATCCGAGTTCCAAAGAAACCAAAGTTTGTATGCAAAAATTTAGCAAAGTACTTTGAGGTTTGAACAAATGCGGAATCAGGAAATTCTGAAATAAAACAATTTAAGAATTCAATTCGGTCAGATTCCAACGACGAGGAAAAGATGGGATCGCCTAATACTAATGTCTGACCAAATTTTAAAGCATACGTGATGAGCCCAGATTCATGAGAGAAATATTTTAAATCAGGTTGCAAAATCGAAAAATGCAATGAATTCCCTTCACTATGTGGTTTAATGTAATCTTCGAATATAAGAGTAGAATTCATTAGAATAGAGTAATCTAAACTTTAATACTCAAAAGTACCATACTCACTTTTAATTGTAAGCTTTTTACTTTTAGCTGCTTCTACTCTTCCCACTACCTGTGCATCTACATTAAAAGATCTTGAAATTTCGATCACCTTATTTGCATGAGCCTCATCGATATAAATTTCCATACGATGTCCCATATTAAAAACCTGATACATCTCTTTCCAGTCAGTTTTACTTTCCTCCTGAATTAGTTTGAAAAGTGGTGGAGTAGGAAACATGTTATCTTTTATAATATGCAAATCATCAATAAAATGTAGGATCTTTGTTTGGGCACCTCCACTACAGTGAACCATTCCGTTAACATTCTCAGCTCCAATATCAGAAAGCAACTTCTGGATAACTGGTGCATAAGTTCTGGTTGGAGAAAGCACAAGCTTCCCAGCATCGATCGGACTATCTTCTAAAACATCGGTCAGTGTTTTGTTTCCTGAATAGATGAGCTCTTCAGGAATAGAACTATCAAAGCTTTCAGGATATTTTTCGGCCAGGACTTTAGAGAAAACATCATGGCGCGCAGAAGTTAGACCATTACTTCCCATCCCACCATTATATTCAGTTTCGTAGCTAGCCTGCCCTGAAGATGAAAGTCCTACGATTAGATTTCCAGGTTTGATATTCGCATTATCGATCACTTTATTCCGTGGCATTCTGGCAGTTACAGTAGAATCAACGATAATCGTTCTCACCAGATCTCCAACATCTGCCGTCTCTCCACCAGTAGAATGTATTTCTACTCCGAATTTTCTTAATTCTGAAATTAATTCTTCTGTACCGTTAATGATGGCTGAAATTACTTCGCCCGGAATCAAATTTTTATTCCGACCAATAGTCGAAGAAAGCAAAATGTTACTGGTTGCTCCCACACATAAAAGATCGTCAATGTTCATAATTAAAGCATCCTGGGCAATCCCTTTCCAAACCGAAAGGTCTCCGGTTTCTTTCCAGTACATATAAGCAAGAGAAGATTTAGTTCCGGCACCATCGGCATGCATAATCAAACAATGTTCTTCACTTCCTGTTAAATGATCTGGCACGATCTTGCAAAAAGCCTTCGGAAAAAGTCCTTTATCAACATTCTTGATAGCATTGTGAACATCCTCTTTTCCAGCAGATACGCCTCTGCCTGAATACCTTTTGCTAATTTCTTTACTCATGAATATAACTTAGAACTCTCAAAGATAATTAGTTTCAGGCTTCTGGGAAATTATACGACCTATTTAAACAAAAAAACCACGCTAAATGCGTGGTTTTTCTTTTTCTAAAATCTTCAGAAATTATCTTGTGAAAAGTAGTTCTCTGTATTTAGCTAATGGCCAGATCTCATCATCTACCAATAACTCTAATTTATCACAGTGATATCTAATTTCTTCGAAGAAAGGTTTCACATCATCACAGTAAGCAAATGCTTTTTCTTCAGCATCTTCTAATTTGTTTGCAATTTTTCTTGCTTCAATCATCGCATTCACATTAGAATTGATACTGGCGATATGAGAAGAAATGCTTTCTATAATTTCCAGTTGCTCTTTAGCATGTCTTGCGAAATCATCGGCATAGATATCCTTTAATCCACGTACATTCTTAATCAAGATATTCTGATATCTGATCGACGTTGGAATGATATGATTTCTGGCGATATCTCCAAGGATACGTCCTTCAATCTGAATTCTCATCGCATACTCTTCAAGCTCAATCTCATGTCTTGCTTCGATCTCAGTTTCATTCATTACCCCAAGTTCCTTATAAAGGGCAATTGTTTTCTTACTTACCTGAGCTTTTAAAGCTAAAGGTGTAGTTCTGTTATTGCTAAGACCACGCTTTTCTGCTTCTTTCTCCCATGGTTCACCATATCCATCACCTTCAAATCTAATTTTCTTAGATTTTTTGATATACTCTCTAAGAACATTAAAGACGGCATCGTCTTTCTTCATTTTCTTGTCCTTGATAAGTTTATCAACCGCAACTTTAAATTCTTTAAGCTGTTTAGCCACGATACTGTTCAGTACGGTCATCGCACCAGCACAATTCGCTAGTGAACCAACTGCTCTAAATTCGAATTTATTCCCTGTAAAGGCAAACGGTGAAGTTCTATTCCTGTCTGTATTATCAAGAAGAATTTCAGGAATCTTCCCAACTACATTCAGTTTAAGATCTGTTTTCTCCTGAGGCGAAAGCTTACCATCAGTCACTTTTTCAAGTTCATCAAGAACTTTAGTCAGCTGACTTCCAATAAATACTGATATGATTGCTGGAGGCGCCTCATTTGCACCAAGACGGTGATCATTGGAAGCACTTGCGATTGCAGCTCTTAATAATTCCTCATTATCATAAACAGCTTTGATAGTGTTTACAAAGAATGTAAGGAACTGAAGGTTCTTCATTGGCGTAGAACCTGGAGATAATAAGTTTACTCCTGTATCTGTCGCTAGGGACCAGTTATTATGTTTACCACTACCATTAATTCCGGCAAATGGTTTTTCGTGCATTAATACGCTAAAGTTATGTCTTTCACCAACTCTCTTCATCACATCCATAATCAATGAATTATGATCTACAGAAAGATTGGCTTCTTCAAAAACTGGAGCAAGCTCAAATTGGTTTGGTGCTACCTCGTTATGACGGGTCTTAACCGGAATACCAAGCTTCATACACTCGATCTCAAGATCCATCATATAAGCGATCGCTCTTGAAGGTATAGAACCAAAATAGTGATCATCCAATTGCTGACCTTTTGCCGGAGAATGTCCTAATAATGTTCTTCCGGTTAGAGTTATATCAGGTCTGGAGGCTGTAAGTGCAGAATCGATCAGGAAATACTCCTGTTCCCATCCTAAAGTTGCATTTACTTTCTTAACGTTCTTATCAAAATATTTTGCAACGTCTGTTGCTGCATTATCAACTGCCTGCAAAGCTCTAAGAAGTGGTGTTTTGTTATCAAGTGCCTCCCCTGTATAAGCAACAAATACTGTTGGAATACATAATGTAGTTCCCCAGATAAAAGCTGGAGAAGTAGGATCCCATGCAGTATAACCTCTTGCTTCAAAAGTATTTCTAATTCCACCATTCGGGAAACTTGATGCATCTGGTTCCTGTTGAACAAGCTGTCCTCCGCCAAATTTTTCGATTGCCGATCCATCACCCATAGGCTCAAAGAAAGAATCATGTTTCTCTGCAGTTGCTCCTGTAAGAGGCTGGAACCAGTGAGTATAATGAGTAACTCCTTTAGAGATCGCCCATTCCTTCATTCCGGTAGAAATATGATCGGCTACATTACGATCTATTTTCTTCCCGGTGTTCATAGCTTCCACGACATTCGTGTATGCTTCTTTGGTTAGGAACTGTCTCATTACAGTTTCATTGAAAACATTCTTACCGAAAATTTCAGACCTTCTACGAGGTTCCTTGATCTTCACCGGCTTCCTGTTCAATGTTTCTTTTAAAGCTTGGAATCTTAAAGTTGACATGCTGAAATATTAATTGTGTTGGTTTATAAAAGATTGAACTATCAGATCATCAGATAATTCAGTAGTTATCGATTGAAGTTGCGAATATAAGAGATATGCAACGAAAAAAGAGTGCAGATTTCGTAAAAAATGCACCCTATTTAAGATAACCCCCTATTTTTTTAGGGTAGTTTCTAAATTTTAACCATTCATTAATATTAAGCACCCCTACTTCCGAAGGGATTTAAGAAGAAATTAAGACTTATAGAATCGTGATCAGGATAAATGTAGCATAAGCGGCAATAAGACCAAATCCCTCTTTTCTTCCCATTTCTGAAGGCTTCGGAATTAATAATAGTGGCAATAAGGCAAAGGCGATTGCCAGCATCCAGATCATATCGTTGGACAGAATTTCTGAAGATTGCACGACTACAGGTTTGATTAAAGCGGTTAAACCTAAAACTGAAGCGATATTGAAAATATTGGAGCCGATTAAATTCCCTAGAGAAATTGCTTTCTCCTTTTTCATTGCTGCGATAAGAGAAGCCGCCAGTTCTGGAACACTGGTTCCAACAGCGATAATAGTCACAGATACCACTCGTTCGCTAATCCCTAACTGAGTTGCTAAATCTACTGCGCCCATTACAAGTAATTCTGATCCTCCCCATAAGGCAAGAATCCCGATTAAGAGCCAGATTCCTAATTTGATACTTCGAACATCCTGTAGTGAAAGATCCACCTCATCTGCAACGACTTTATCTTTTCTTCTTGACCTCTTAATTAGTAGAAACATGTACCCTACAAGTCCAAGCAAGAGAATTCCGCCTTCTATACGTGATAATACATCTCCACTTTGAAGAAAGAAATAGAGTACTATGGAGAATAACATCATAACTGGCCAGTTGATCCTATAGAAATCACGATCTACCATTAAAGGAGAAACCATCGCCGTTAACCCCAGAACCAAACCGATATTAGCGATATTAGAACCAATTACGTTACCTAAAGAAATATCTGAAAATCCATCAATGGCGGCCTGCAGACTCACTAAAAGCTCCGGAGCTGAAGTAGCAAAGGAAACCACCGTAAGACCAACAACCATCCTGGAAATACTGAGTTTTAGTGAAATTGCCACAGAACTTCGAACTAAAAACTCTCCTCCTATTACCAAAAGGACAAAGCCAACAAGTAGAAATACAACGCTCATAGATGATATTTTTTGCGAAGATAGAGGAATTCAAAGAATTGCAATTACTTCTTTAAGTCTAAGAATACACTGCATTAAATGACCAATTTTCAGGCAAATAAGTTATTTCACTGAAATTGAATAATTTGTACCTTTCAGGAATATCTCACGTACAAATGAAAAAATCAATTTTCAAGACGCTTGCTAAGTTCAATAAGAAATTTTTACCCAGTTACTCCAAGCAGGAATTGGACTTACAAAAAGCTTCAAAAGCCCAGATGGCTATTATCGGATGGCGACTATGGGTTACTAAAAACTCGCTGGACTAATAATGTATAAGTGACTCTACCTCATATTTTGAAATCCGGTCTCTGCCTTTAAGAAAATCCAGTTCTATCAAAAAATTACATTGCACAATATTGCCTTTGCATTTTTCCACAAGATTGCAGGTGGCTAAAGCCGTTCCTCCGGTTGCCAGAACATCATCATGAATTAGCACATTTTCGCCTTCCTGGATCGCATCCTGATGAATTTCAAGACTATCACTTCCATACTCCAGGTCGTATTCCTGTTTGAATGTTTTAGCAGGCAGTTTACCCGGCTTTCTAACCGGAACGAACCCGGCATTGAGTTCCTGTGCCAGCAGACTGGCAAAAAAGAATCCTCTTGACTCCATTCCTACCACCTTATCTATTCTTACGTCTGGAAGCTTGGCTACAAACTTTGCAACAACTTCTTTCATAGCCTTATGATCCAGCAAGAGCGGACTAATATCTTTATATCCTATTCCATCCTTCGGAAAGTTCTCGATCTCGCGTATATAATTCTTCAATTCCATATTTTATAGATCAAACTGTGATTGCTTTATTCAAATAATTTCGGAAAGGCAGCATCTCCCTATAGATCTCTACCAGTTTTTCCTGAAAATCCTTCTTCAGAATTTGTTTTTGAGTGAGGTCAACCTGAACAGCAAAAGTCTTATTCCGCAGCAGCTCGATATGTTGATGATCCTTACTAAAGCCTTTGGGTGCGGTCTTCAGTTTTTCATCGTCTATGAGTCCGCCGAAAGTTTCTACAAATGATTTCTTTTCGATGATATCTTTAAACTCAGCGCCATTATAGTCGATAGCTGAACGTATGCTATCAAGTATGGACTTTTTGGGACGGTAGAATCCACCGGCCACAAAGCTACCATTGATCCCTATATGAATATAAAAATCTCCTTTTTCAGGCTTGTCATCCAGACCTGCGCCAAAATGATCTTTGTAAATTGGCTTATTAGGGTGAAACATCAGGTTATTATTGATCCTGTTGATGGCTTTCTTACCTTCGGTAGGTGCATAATCTTCATCAACATTAGCCAGTTTTATATCCAGCTCATTCAACCATAAGATATAAGAGTCACGAATATGATGATATTCTTTACGATGCTCGTCCATCCACTCTTTCGAATTATTCTTATTAAGTTCCCGTAGAAAAGAGAACAATCTTTTGAAATCCATGTACAATGTTTGAATTGTAAAGATCGCAGAAAACAGCGTGATTGCAATAGATGATTAGCATTCTTAGTGATAATTAAATATTTATGAATCTGAATTCCAGCTGATTGCGTTCAAATAAAATTCAATAACGTTAATAGACAGGAAAGCAATATTTTATATTTATAGGACCAACCTGTAAAATATCTTACTATGCTCTTCAAGAAACTGGGAGATGATATCTTCGCGCCCGCACCCAAGGCAATGGCATTAATAGATGCTAAAGAACCTAAATTCAATTACTATCTTTCTTCAAGAATTAGAGGACCATTAATTGATCTGGACATTACCACCAAAATCTTTCATAATAATGAAATGTTTGTGCGCAAATCTAGTTACCGGGTTAAGCTGGGACAGATCGAAAAATGCGTAAAACAGAACCTTATAGAGCACATGCTTTTATTAGGACTTCCCCAAGCTGAAATTCCAGATAGCCTGAAATCTGATGGTTTTAAGGCTGACGTCATTAAAAATATAAATCGGAGAATTTATAGTGATTAATTATAATTCCCCCTGGTAAGAAGCTCTGTTGAAAAACCGAGCTTTTTTATTTCAGATAAGACATAAAAAAAACTGCAACCTAAGTTGCAGTTTTTTTGTGACCTCGCCAGGATTCAAACCTGGAACCTCTTGAGCCGTAATCAAGTGCGCTATTCAGTTGCGCCACGAGGCCTTTTAAATAGTGCTCTACTGTTTTGTAAAGCGGGTGCAAATATAATTGCTTTTTATAAAACTAAAAAGCCTTTTCAGAATAAAAATAAAAAAAGGCGGGTGAACCGCCTTTTCTTAGTGCCCAATGTTTGGTTTTTAGTATAAGTAGTTTAGGGCAACGGTATCATAATATCCAAATTCGCCGTCTTCATTGCCACCAAAGCAGGCCAGCATAATAGAATTCGAATCAAAGCCGGTTGGTGTTCCTGGGATATGGACTGCACCATCTGCTCCTGCAGATTCTCCGCTTTGTCCACAACTTTGTCGACTATACCAATCTGTATGTCTTAAGCCTACAGCATGTCCAATCTCGTGAGTCATCACGTGTTCGTTCGTGTTCGTGTCGTAGTTCTGCATACCTGAGAAGATCTGCACAAATTTATATGGGTTACCATTCCTAGGAAATCCTGCAACTCCGCCCGCCTGACCATTGTTGGTCTGGTAAACTACGATATCGTAAGGCTGATAGTTAGTTCCAAAAGTAAGTGTAAAGGTAATTCCAAGATCCAGTGCATTGTAATTGCCAATAGCATATTGCAGAGCTGTTCTCTGCTTACTGGAGAGAGCCTGACTTCCTCCGGTATACCCAATTACATTCACAGTTCGAGGTGAACTCACCAGGTTATTGGTTCGATACTGCTTGTCAGTAATAGATGCCGAGGACATGCTAAATAATTGATCTTTCGTCATAGCAATATCACCTTCGATAAGGTAATTTTCGATAGAACTTCCATCAGGAAGCATCATCATTTGTTTTTCAACATGTTTTGAATTGAAATTGAGATCAGAAATTCTTTTGAGAACCTCTTTCGAAATCTGACCTTCTTGAACTTTAGCTGTTTCTGGAGAAATTTCTGAAACATCCTCTTTTTCACAGGAAGCAAAGAACAATACTCCCAGAGATAGGGTAAGAAGTGTAATTTTTTTCATAAGTAAGTTTAGGTTAAGGGGGCACTTATGAAGGCAAACTACTTTAAACTGTAAATATTTACTAATAATTTATGTTAAATGTAGGAATTTTCTGTAGCACTATACGATCTCAGCACTCAATCCTGCATCTAGCAATTTTGAGCATCGTGGCTCCAATTCATCATAGGGTCCGGTTTTTACAGTACATTTTCCTTTATAATGAACCAGAATACTACATTGTTCTGCCTGTTCGGGAGTATGCTCACAAGCATAAATCAATGTTTCGATCACATGATCAAAAGTGTTATAATCATCATTAAATAAGACAATCTCATTTTCACGCTGTTTTTGCGTTTTCAGGTCAACCTGTTCTAAAACTTCCTCTTTCGTACTCATCTTCAACTTATTACAATTTCTGAAAGCTGCAAAGATACAAATTAATGTAACATACTTAAAATGAAAACTTTGCAGCTACCCAGTTATTTCTTTCTATGTGTTCTATAAACTTCAAACCATGCTTTTCACATGCCGACTTTATTACCGGAAGGTCTTCGGTATAAAATCCACTAAAGTATATACTTCCGGAATCTTGCAGACACTCTACATAAGTAGCCATATCATTCAACAAAATATTTCTATTGATATTGGCAAGAATTACATCGTATTTTCTACCAGATAGCAATTCTGCCCCACCTTCTTCAACTTTAATATCTTCACAATTGTTACGCTCAATATTTTCCAGCGTGTTCAGGTAGCACCAGTTATCGATATCAATCGCTTCAACAGGAGTTGCACCTTTCATTCTTGCTAAAATAGCCAGGACTCCAGTACCACATCCCATATCCAATACAGATTTACCTTCCCAGTCATTCTTTAGAATATGCTGGATCATCATATGAGTTGTGGAATGATGACCAGTACCAAATGACATTTTTGGCTCTATAACAATATCGAACCGGGTATCCGGCTTCTCGTGAAAGGGTGCCCGAACGCTGCACTCATCATCTACCAGTATAGGAGTAAAATTCTTTTCCCACTCCTCGTTCCAGTTCACCCGTTCGATTTTCTTTACTTTATAATCAATACTGAATTCTTCAGATTTGAGAATATGCACCTCATCCAGTAAATCATCTGCAAATTGCTCTTCCGGCACATAAGCGGTAATCCCATCTTCATTCTCAACAAAACTTTCAAAACCAAGTTCCCCTAGTTCTGCGATCAATATTTCTGAAGCTGGCGCGACCGGTTGTATCGTGAAATGATATTCGTAATAATGTCCGGTCATTAAAATGAGTTTACGATCTCAAGAAAATCAACTGCTTTTAAGCTAGCTCCCCCAATCAGACCACCATCCACATCTTCTTTGGCAAAGATCTCCCTGGCGTTTGCCGGCTTTACACTACCTCCATAAAGGATGGAAGTATTTTCAGCAACACTCGCGCTTACATTGTCTTTTAGTAAAGTTCGTATATGTTTATGCATTTCCTGTGCCTGTTCAGGGCTTGCAGTTTCACCAGTTCCAATTGCCCAAACTGGTTCGTAGGCTAGGATGATATTTTTCCACGCGTCTTCGGAAAGGTGAAATAAAGCTTCCTTTAATTGTGATTCTATTAAACTGAAATGTTTGTCGTTTTTACGGTCTTCCAGCTCTTCTCCAAAGCAAAAGATCACTCGCATCTCAGCTGCGATCGCTGCGTCTACTTTCTTAGCCAGTTGCTCATTTGTTTCGTGGAAGTATGCACGTCTCTCACTATGCCCAAGAATTACCGTAGTAACACCAATACTTTGTAACATTTTTGCTGAAATTTCACCTGTAAAGGCTCCATTTTCACTTTCATGCATATTTTGAGCCGCCACGATCACGGGAGTATCCTTTAAAGCCTGGAAAGTAGCATATAGATTTGTGAAGGCTGGCGCTACCATAACAGTCGCTTCAGGCTCCTTTACCATTTGCATTTTCATTTCGCCAAGCAATTCTTCAGTCTCAGCAAGGTCGTTATTCATTTTCCAGTTTCCGGCTACTATTTGTTCTCTCATGATAAATGTATTTCAGTGATTGGATGCTCTCCTACTATAGGTTTCAGCATAAAAGACAAATATAAGGAAAGACTGAAATACGAAATCCTAAACCAAAGCTAAACCTTCAATTTTTAGGATTTTCAGAATAAAAGATAATAGATGCTTATAATCTGATATCGCTCGCGTCGAACCAGTGTTTTTTCTGCTCCACGGTTCCGGATCTTAACACCAGGATACCAGGATTTGCTCTTACAATAGTTTTAAGCGCAGTTTCATCTGCCTGATAGAAATCGAAGTCCAGATCAAATTTCTCTTGGAGTTTAGCTTGCAGGTCTTCGCCTGATGCTGTGAGTGCAATCACACGATAATTCTTAGTCCGCGCTTCTTTTGCCAGGTCCTGTATTGCTTCATAACCTTCCATTTCAGTAGACCTTATGTTATACATAACGAACATCAGGACTTTATCTGTGGTAAGAATATCTGTCGTAATATCACCTTCCGGACCTTCGATCACAAAATCATGAATTGGCGGAATATAGCCTTCTTCGACCTGTACCGTCTCAACGCCTATGAATTCTCCGGAAACCTGAGGATAGGCGCCTTGATTGGTAATAATCTTCTCCTCCCCTTCCAACTTAAATTTCCATTGGTACTCGTACACAGGTTCCTGAGCACCTTCAGGCACTACCATTTTTTCAGCTATATTATTGCCGATCTTATAGGGTCTGAAATCCAGCATTGGGAGATGCATCAAGACATGATAACAAAATGCGAAACACGCCATAAAGCTCAGGAAAATTGCCCATTTATGATATTTCTGCGGAAACAGCGGCTCTATATATTTCTGATTAAAGAACACTACCAAAATCAGAATTAGTAGAATGATATCTTTATAGAATGACTCCCATGGAGTAAGCGGAATAGCATCACCAAAACAGCCACAATCTGTAACTTTATTGAAGTATGCCGAGTAAAAAGTAAGGAACGTAAAGAAAATGATCATGAGGAGCAGGCTCCAGCTTGTAAATTTTCTTGCAAACCCAATAAGCAGCATTATCCCAAGCACTAGCTCAAAGATCACCAGTAAAATAGCGATAATGAGAGCAAAAGGTATGAGCGCCGGAATGTCCAGTACCGGTTCACTGAAGTACTCCTGTAGTTTATATGAAAAACCTACTGGATCATTCAGTTTTATGAATCCGCTGAAGATGAAAAGCACACCTACCAGGACTCTGCAAATACCTACAATTGCTTTCATAAGCTATATATTCTGAATTATTTTTCAGCTTCCTGAAAATGAATCATGGCAAAAACAGAATAATTGATCATATCCTGGTAATTTGCATCAATCCCCTCACTGACCAGCGTTTTTCCCTGGTTGTCCTCAATTTGCTTCACTCTCAATAACTTCTGTAAGATAAGATCTGTAAGTGAACTAATTCGCATATCCCGCCACGCTTCGCCATAATCATGGTTTTTATCCATCATAAGCTGCTTGGTTGCGGCAATATTCCTATCATATAGATCTATTGCGTCCTGAGGTCCAAGATCGGGATGATCTGCAATTCCCTTTTCAAGCTGAATTAAAGCCATCACCGAATAATTAATAATCCCGATAAATTCAGACTTCTCATCTTCATCAACTTTTCGAACATCGCTTTCCTGTAGTTTTCTTATACGCTGGGCCTTAATAAAGATTTGATCTGTTAAGGAAGGTAATCGTAGAATGCGCCAGGCACATCCATAATCCTGCATTTTATTCAGAAAAAGACTGCGACAACGGCCAATGACATCATCGTATTGTTCGGAGGTATTTTGCATGAAGTAGCTGTAATTTGCGTAAATTTCGGTCAAATATTTCAGATAGTCAAAGTTATTTGCGCTACCAAAATTCAGCCATCCCATGTTTATAAATTGCCGTGGTAATCTCATCGACCTTTCCGAACCAAAAGTGATGGGAATCATCAATATCACTCCAGACTCCTTTTTTGAGGGTAGTAGGAAGCAAACAGATAAAGAGATTCTTTCCTCTGCTGAAAAAATGCTGAAGGAAGGTGCGAGCTTTCTGGATATTGGCGCTTATAGTTCCAGGCCTGGTGCGCAGGATATTTCAGAAGAAGAAGAATTAGAACGAATGATTCCGAAGCTGAAGTTACTGGAACAGCATTTTCCTGAAGTGAACTTTTCCGTAGATACCTTTAGATCCAGAGTCGCCAGAGAAGCTGTTGAGAATGGTGCTGCAATCATCAATGATATTTCTGCTGGGAATCTGGATGCTCAAATGATCGAAACCGTAGCCAGTCTGCAGGTTCCTTATATCATGATGCATATGAAAGGTACTCCGCAAACTATGAAAAACCTGAACCAATACGAAGATCTCACTGCAGATATTCTTTTTTACTTTTCTGAAAAGATTTCGGCAGCCAGGATAGCCGGAATAAATGATCTAATTATTGATCCGGGATTTGGCTTTGCTAAGAACATTGCTCAAAATTTCGAACTACTGAATAAACTGGATCTTTTCAAAAATCTTGAACTTCCCATACTCGCAGGACTTTCAAGGAAAAGTCTAATCTGGAAGACCCTGAAGTCCACACCTGATAATGCTCTGAATGGCACAAGCATTTTAAATACTATCGCACTTAATAAAGGAGCTTCAATTTTAAGGGTTCACGATGTAAAAGAGGCTATGGAATGCATCAAATTGACCAGTGAACTCAATAACTACGTTTAGTTTTTCTATTTTTACAAAAAACCACTGCATTTGGACATCATAGATCTTCGCATCCTCGATATTCTAGATATTGTTTTTGTCGCCCTCCTACTCTACTATGTTTACAAACTGGTTAGAGGTACTGCGGCCGTTAATATTTTTATTGGGATTGTGGTTATTTACCTTGTTTGGCTGCTAACACAGCTACTTCAAATGGAATTACTTAGCAGTGTTCTGGGTGAATTCGTTGGGGTTGGAGTGTTTGCACTTATTGTCGTTTTTCAGCAGGAGATCAGGAAATTCCTCTTAATGATTGGTTCCACAAATTTCACACAAAAAGGCCGGTTCTTACGAAGCTTCAAAATTAGCAGGGATGATGTGCGCTCGAAATTAGATGTGGAAGCCATTATTGATGCTTGCGAAGCGATGGGAAAAACCTATACTGGAGCTTTAATGGTCATTCAAAAGAACAATAAACTTGACTTCGTAAAGAATACTGGAGATAAAATGAAGATCAAGCTGAATCAGCCTATTATTGAATCTATATTTTTCAAAAACAGTCCGCTACATGACGGTGCGATGGTCATCGAGGAAAGTATGATCACCGCCACCAGAGTGATTCTACCTGTATCTAACGACAGATCCATTCCTTTGAGATTCGGACTAAGACACCGTGCTGCCGTAGGAATTACTGAAAAAACTGATGCGCTGGCTTTGGTAGTTAGTGAAGAGTCTGGACAAACCTCTTATATCAGGGATGGGCAATTTGTGATGTTCGAAACGATGGACGAACTGAAGGTGAAAATAAAAGAAGACATAAGCTAAGAATAGATGACGCATTGCAAAAATTGCAATTTTGCCATTTCCGAAGAACAGAATTATTGCTCTAATTGTGGAGCGAAGATCGTGCGTGACAAGCTTAGCGTTCCCTATCTTTTTGGAGAATTCTTTGAATCCTTCTGGAGTATTGACTCGAACAAACCAGTACTTACTTTTATTGACCTTTTCCGTAGACCTGTGGATGTGATTCAGGGATATATTGAAGGCCTGCGTAAGAAATATATCAATCCTTACGGATACTTTACCATCGCGCTAACCCTTACTGGTCTCTATACTTACGTTAACCTGAAATATTTTCCAGAATATTTAGATGGTGGAGGTCTTGAGGTTAATACAGGAGAACGTGATATAACAAGGGAGGTCACTACGATGATCCTGGAACACATGAACCTTATCACCTTCCTTTTCATCCCGGTAATCACTTTATTCTCCAGGCTGGTCTTTTTAAAAAATAAGAAATACAATCTTGCCGAGCATTTGATCATCCATCTTTATGCTTATTCTCATATAAGCATTGTGTTCGCGATTTTAATCATCATCTCCTTCAGCAATCAATCCTTGTTTGCGGTAATGAACTATGCCACCATTCCTTTTTACATCATTTACTACAGTATCATTTTCAAGAAAATGTACCAGTTGACTTTTTGGAAATTGCTCCAGAAAAGTTTATTGTTCTTACTATTAGTGCTGCTTATTTTCGTGGTGGTTAGCCTGGTACTTGGCTTTTATATGGCAAAATTGAAAGGCGCGATCTAGATGCTTTCTTCTTCCTTGAACTGGACTTCATAAAGCTTGCGGTAGTATCCTTCTGTTTTTTGTAGCAAACTTTGATGATTACCAATTTCCACAATTTTTCCCTGGTCCATTACTATGATCTTATCGGCTTTTTTGATGGTCGCGAGTCGGTGAGCGATCACTATGGAAGTTCTACCTTCAGTAATTTTATCTGTCGCATCCTGTATGAGTTGCTCACTGTAACTATCTACGGAAGAAGTTGCTTCATCCAGCACAAGAATACTTGGATTGCTTACATAAGCTCTTAAGAATGAGATCAACTGCCGCTGTCCAGAAGAAAGCATCGCTCCACGTTCCTTTACATTATAATAATAACCGCCAGGAAGCGAATCTATAAATTCATGAATCCCAATTTGCTTTGCAGCCTTGATCACATCTTCATCTGAAATATCAGGGTTATCAAGATTGATATTATTCATGATGGTATCGGCGAACAAAAATACGTTCTGCAGAACCACAGCGATTTGAGATCTTAAAGATTTAAGCTCAAGATTCTTAATATCCTGCCCGTCTATTTCAATGACTCCACTATCAATTTCGTAAAATCTACTCAGTAAATTTATGATAGTTGATTTACCGGCACCGGTAGCTCCTACAATCGCCACAGTTTCACCAGGCTCTACCCTAAAGGAGATTCCTTTTACAACTTCTTCCTCTGGGATGTAGCTAAATCTTACGTCTTTAAATTCGATCTCTCCATCCAAATGCTCTACCGCAATAGTTCCGTTATCTTCTATCGTGGATTCTGTATCCAGGATCCCGAATACCCGATTCGCGGCGACCATTCCCATTTGCAACGTATTGAACTTATCGGCAATTTGACGCAGTGGCCTGAATAGCATCTGACTCAATTCTATAAATGCGACAATAATACCTAAAGACATATCATCACCGGCAACTACCCTTAAACCACCAAACCATACAATTAAACCTATCGTAATGGAGGTAGACATTTCAGCAATTGGAAAAAAGATGGAGTTATACCAAACCGTTTTTACCCATGCTTTTCTATGTTTATCATTGATTTTCTTGAAGTTTTCATATTCAGTTTTCTCACGGGTAAACAACTGTACGATCTTCATCCCTGTAATACGTTCCTGAACGAAAGTGTTCAAATCTGCCACCTGAGTTCTAACTTCTTCAAAAGCTAACTTCATTTTCTTCTGAAAAACTCTCGTTGCATAAATAATAAAAGGTAAAACTGTAAGGACAATCAAGGTTAGCTCCCAGCTCTTATAGAACATTACACCAATCACTACCAACATTTTCAGTAGATCTGAAATGATCATAAAAAGTCCCTGGCTAAAAATACTGGCAATAGTCTCAATATCACTTACCGCCCTGGTCACTAATCTTCCAACTGCAGATTTATCATAATACTGCATTTTAAAACCAAGCATGTGTTTGAAGAGTTTTACCCGCAAATCACGAACAACCTCCTGCCCAAGCCAGTTAGCATAGTAGATAAAACAGAACTGGAAGATCACTTCCAGCACCAGAACCCCAATCATTAGGCTTACATAATATATAAGACTGTCAAAATCTGCGGGAATCAGGGCTTCATCTACAGTTTCCTGCAGTAAAATAGGTCTTAGAACTCCAAACAGAGAAACAAGGATGGCGGCAACACCTACAAAATAAAATATTCGTTTATAGGGATTGGTGTATCCAAGCAATCGCTTGAAAAGCGCCATATCAAATGCATTTCCTGTATTAGATGCCATCTAGTTCTCTTATCGTTTCAGGATATTCGATCCTGGTTAAATATAATCCATGTGCCGGTACCGAAGTTCCAGCTTTTCCCCTGTCTTTACTTTTTATCACCTCGTGCATGTATTCCAGCGGCTGTTTTCCCTGACCAATTTCAAGCAGAGTTCCTACAACTGCCCTAACCATATTACGCAAAAATCGATCTGCAGTGATATAAAAAATAAACTTCCCGTTCTTTTCTACCCATTTCGCTTCATCGATACGGCAGTTATACGTATGTACATCTGTCCGCGATTTGGAAAAACACTGAAAATCTGAATACTCCTTCAGGATCTCTGCAGCTTTATTCATCTTTTCGAGGTCAAGTTCATAGCGAAAATACCATGCCTGATCGTAAGCAAATACATCTTTATACTGAAGCAAATGATATTCGTAACTTCTCGCCACAGCATCAAATCTCGCATGAGCATCTTTCCTTACCTGAAATACTTCAGAAATTGCAATATCCTTCGGAAGCATGGAATTTAGCTTATAAGCAAGATCTTCAAAATCAAATTCTTCCGAAGCATCAAAATGAGCGAACATTTGTCTTGCATGCACACCGGCATCTGTCCTTCCAGCACCAACAATGGCTACTGAAAATGGTAACACCTTGCTTAGATTTTGTTCAAGAACCTCCTGAACACTAATAGAATCAGGTTGATTTTGCCAGCCGTGATAAGCTTTACCGAAATATGAGAGCTTCAGGAAATACCTCAAGTCAGCTTTATTTTTATATTAGCGAAATGCAAAGATAAGGCAATTATAGCAGGGAAAAAGGGCTGATTTCGCTTCCTTTGTTAAACGACTTTTAAAACTGAAAACTTTGAAGAAAATTCTATTACTAAGTGATACACATAGTCATATAGACGAAAGAATTTTGCATTATGCCGGTGAGGCAGATGAAATATGGCACGCAGGGGATATTGGCAGAACAGATGTAACCGATAAGCTGAAGCAAATTGGACCGCTGCGGGCAGTTTACGGGAATATAGATGATGCTGAAATACGTAAAGAATTTCCATTAAACCAGCGTTTCATGTGTGAAGAGGTAGATGTCTGGATCACTCATATTGGTGGCTACCCGGGAAAGTATTCTCCAGCGATTAGAGAAGAGATCAGACAAAATCCCCCAAAACTTTTTATTTGTGGCCATTCACATATTCTGAAAGTAATGAACGATAAAACCCTCGGACTCTTACATATGAATCCCGGCGCTGCGGGGAAACATGGATTTCACAAGAAAAGAACCATGTTACGTTTCCAGATCGATAAAAAGGAAATCAAGGAACTGGAAGTTATTGAATTAGAATAATTAAAAAACCCGAAGCTTTCACTTCGGGTTTTTCACGCACTAATACTACTAAGATGATAGGCTTATCGTAATCGATCTACAGATTTTACGAGATCTTCGTCCTTCTTGATGGCCTTATTGGCCAAAACAATAAAAACGATAGAAATAATAGGAAGAAACATCCCAATACCTTTCTCTGAGATATCCATCTCTCCAGGTAAAGTTAGAGACCAATAAACAAACACTCCTAGTAAAAAAAGATTTAATATGATATTTAGACGCCCCAAAACAAATTGAAGCTTTCTATTTTTAAACATGATGATACTCATCAGCGAAATTGCTGCTGAAGCAAGAAACATTCCCAGCGCGATTAATACTTCGTGAGCATAGACAAATTCACCTGCTGAATTCTCCCAAAGCGGAAGAGCAAAGATGAGTCCGGCACTCACAATAACCGCTAATAATAACCAAATAGTCTGTATTCTCTGAAGCATATTTCCTGCGATTGCGGCACAAAAATAAAAGATTCTTTTTAGAATCATTGGGTAAAAGAATAAAATAAAGTTGTATAATTGCAGTAACAATGCGTAACCTATTCAATACAGGTTACTTAAGTCTCCAAAACTTTTTATTCTTCTTCGAGAAGTTTTTAAATCAATCCAATCTTATAATTATTTCACTGAATACATGTTCGAAATTTCAGAATTAAAAGCTAAAAAGCTTCCTGAACTTAAGGAAATTGCTCAATCGCTAAATGTTCCTAAGTATAAAACCCTTAAAAAACTGGATCTTGTTTACCAGATCCTGGACTACCAGGCAGCTAACCCAGCAAAAGTAAAAGAAGTACTTACAGAAGAAAATGCCGAACCGGCTAAGCAGGAAACCACAAAACCTTCGAAGGTTGGAAGTGAAAAAAAACCTGCTAAAACTCCTGCCAAACCTGCTGCAAAAGCACCGAGGCCTTCCAGAAAAGAGTCTGATCCAAAGGAAGATAAAAAGGAACCAAGACAGAAAAGTACTCGCGAGCGTAGTCCTTCTAGCGCAAAAACTGATGATCGCAAGAAAAGCGACAACAGAAACGATAGTCGCAATGAGAGCCGTAATGATAATCGCAACGATCGTAATGATCGCAACGACAATCGCAACGATCGCAATCATAACAATAATAGTAATAGCGGAAACAACAAGAATGACCGTAACGATAACAGAAATGATAATCGTAACGTCAATCGCAATGATAACCGCAACGACAATAAGAAAGGTAATAACGGAAACCGCGATAATCGTAACAGATACCGTGAGCCGGATTACGAATTTGATGCTATCATCGAGAGTGAAGGTGTACTGGATATCATGCAGGATAACTATGGTTTCCTAAGATCTTCAGATTACAACTACCTTACTTCTCCTGATGATATTTATGTATCGCAGTCACAAATTAGATTATTTGGTTTAAAGACAGGTGATACAGTACAGGGACAGATTAGACCTCCAAAAGAAGGAGAAAAATATTTCCCACTTATCAAGATCAATAAGATCAACGGACTGGATCCACAGGTTGTTAGAGACAGAGTTTCTTTTGAGCATCTTACACCACTTTTCCCGAAAGAGAAATTCAATATTGCTGAAAAGCAGGCGACGATCTCTACAAGGGTAATGGATCTTTTTGCTCCAATTGGTAAAGGTCAGCGTGGGATGATCGTATCTCAGCCTAAGACGGGTAAAACGATGTTACTGAAGGATATCGCAAATGCTATTGCGGCAAATCATCCTGAAGTATACCAGATCGTTCTACTAATCGATGAACGTCCTGAAGAAGTTACAGATATGCAACGTAACGTGAAAGGTGAAGTAGTTGCTTCAACTTTTGACAAAGAAGCTCACGAGCATGTTAGAGTTGCGAATATCGTACTGGAAAAGGCCAAAAGACTGGTGGAATGTGGACACGATGTTGTTATTCTACTTGATTCCATTACCAGACTGGCACGTGCTTACAATACGGTACAACCTGCCAGCGGTAAAGTATTAAGTGGTGGTGTAGATGCAAATGCACTTCATAAACCAAAACGTTTCTTTGGTGCTGCACGTAATATAGAAAATGGAGGTTCTCTATCTATTATTGCAACCGCTCTTACAGAGACTGGATCTAAAATGGATGAAGTGATCTTTGAAGAATTTAAAGGTACCGGTAACATGGAACTGCAATTGGATAGAAGAATTTCTAACCGTAGAATATTCCCAGCTATCGACCTTGTTTCTTCAAGTACGCGTAGAGATGACCTGTTGCTTGACGAAAACAATGTGAAGCGCATGTGGGTACTACGTAAATATCTTGCTGACATGAATCCTATCGAAGCGATGGAATTTATTAATGATAAGATTAGAAACACTAGAAATAATGAAGAGTTTTTAATTTCCATGAACGGATAATTTAATCTTTTTTATATAAATTCTGAAAAGCCTGAAATTCCAGTTTCAGGCTTTTTTTTTGCGATATGATTAAGTTGGGAAAGAGGGCGTGGAATTCGTGGTAATTTTACAGGCTACAGATCTTATTCGAAGTGTATCAACTTAAATTCATATTAAGGCATTCGCTTTGTACAATTGCAGTACAATGAATAAACCAGAAAGGCTAAAAACTAAGTTTTACAATACAGAATATTTCAGATTAATTTTCCGAAGAAAGCAACAATGGAACTTCAGATAACGTCTTCGATATTATAGTTTTAGACTGTAGATTTCGCAAGTTGAGAGGTGAAATTTGGAGAATTCCGCAGTTATAACGGAAGACTACAAACTCTGATTATTTGCAATAAAAAACCCTGTCGATTGACAGGGCTTAGAGCGGGAGACCGGGTTCGAACCGGCGACATTCAGCTTGGAAGGCTGACGCTCTACCAACTGAGCTACTCCCGCATGCGGCGGCAAATATAAATGCTTTCTTTTGTATGTTCAAAGGAAATCAGAGTTTTTTTAGAAAATGATAGCCGCGAATTACAAAACCAAGATTCATGTAAAATTTATGTGATCTGAAGTTTTCCACGGAACTGTTTAGCTCGATAGTTTCACATTGCTTTTTGATCGCATACTGTTCTATAAATTGGAATAACTGTGTCCCAACACCCAGCCCCTGCAGGTCATCATTTATATAAATATGATCTACTTCGCAGGTTTTTCCCGCATAATGCCGGGTCATGAACCATAATCCAAAAACACCTACAAGTTTTCCAGCTCTATAAATACCGAAACACTCATAATTCTGCTCAAACATTTCCAGTAATCTTTCCTTCAAAATCTCTGGTGGCAACGCCTGCGACTGCAGTTTTTCCAGGTAAGGCAGAACTAAGGAAAAATCAGTTTTTAAAATCTTGTTAAATGCCAGTTGCATACCTGCCTTTTCCGTAAAAATAGTCATATTTTTATCTATTACTTCAAGTACTGCAAATAAGAATTATGGATACATCTAAGAATAAGCCTGGTAAGATCCAGGATCTAATTGACAATAAATTTCTGGAAGAACGCAAAATTTATCTTTGGGGAATGGTCAATGATAAAACTGCAAAACATGTCATAGACCGACTGGAATATCTTGACCTTATGGGAGACGGCGAGATTCAGTTATTCATCAATAGCCCGGGTGGTTATGTAACCGATGGATTTGCTATTTATGATACCATCATGAGCATAAAATCACCAGTTTCAACAATTTGTACGGGTCTGGCAGCTTCCATGGGATCAATATTACTTTCCGCGGGAGAAAAAGGAAGAAGATTTATACAACCGCACGCGAAAGTGATGATTCACCAACCTAGTGGCGGAGCAAGAGGTCAGGCTTCAAATATTGAGATCGCGGCTAATGAAATACTTAAAACCAAACACCTTAGCGCAGAGATCCTTGCTGAAAATTGCGGGACAACTACAGAAAAGGTCCTTAAGGATTTTAATCGCGACTACTGGATGGATGCAGATGAATCATTGGATTACGGAATAGTAGACGGAATTTTTAGAAAATAATATGGAGATAAAACATAAAGAAAGCGATAGCCGCGGAATGTTCTATATCGAAAAAGAGAATAGTCTTGTTGCTGAACTTACCTATCACAAAAAAGGTAATGTCATTACAATAGATCATACCGAGGTAAAAAGAGAAATGGAGAACCAGGGAATTGGTTCAAGCCTGCTGAAGGAAAGCGTTGAATTTGCTCGAAAGCACAATCTAAAGATCGATCCGCTTTGTCCCTTTGCTGAAGTAAAATTCGATGAAAACCCGGAGTATTCAGACGTTCGAGTTTCTTAGTTTCATTTAGAATGAAAATTAAACTACTCCTTGTGGGTTTGATCCTCGGGATAATAAGCTTATCCTGCAAGGACGAACCAAAGCTGGAAGGTATCGAAGAGCGTAACGAAGTTGAAGAGATCAAAGAACTAACTTCGCAGGATGAAATAGAGGATTATTTCGAAGATACCGATAGCACATCTGCCAAAATAAACAATTTCAAAAGCGTGAATTCCTTTTATACCCAAAGGGAATTCATGCCTTTCTGGAATGACAAAGAATCTCGCGAAGACCTTTTCCGCAGTATTGAAACCATCGAATATGATGGATTATTTTTTGAAGATTATCATGGTGAAGAATTACAGCAATTGCTATCCTCACTTAACAGTGATAATGAAGAACAGAATCTAAGAGCTGAAATTCTTCTCACCGATGCTTTTATCGATCTTGCTCATGATCTTGCCGTGGGTAAACTAAATCCGAAAGAAATTTATGAGGTCTGGGGCACAGAGCTCAACACCATTAATAATGAAAGCTTATTTAAAAGACTGGAAAAAGGTGAAAAAGCTTCATCCATTCTGGCAGAACTGGCCCCAGATCATGTGGTATATAAAAGTTTAAAGAAAGCACTTAAGAATTACCGGGATGATGGAATTAAAGAAAATTCCTCCACTGTGATCGCTAGTGGTAAACTTGTAAAACCCGGTGAAGATAATGATAGAATCCCGGATGTTGCGAGCCGGCTTTTCGAGCTTGGCTACTACACAAAGAGTCCGGACTCGGTCGGAACTAGGTACACTAAAAAATTACAAACTGCACTGGAAGATTTTCAGAAAGACCACGGGCTAAACACTGATGGCGTCATTGGTAACACAACTATCGAGAACCTGAATCTTACGACAGAAGACCGGTATCATCAAATTCTGGTCAACATGGAACGCTGGAGATGGTATCCCAGAGATCTCGGTGAGCATTATATTATAGTAAACATCCCTGATTATGAGCTTTACGTGGTCAGTAATGGAGATACCATTAGAAATCACAAAACCATGGTGGGTACCGAAGCGAGAAAAACACCTGTTTTCTCTGATGAGATCGATTATATCATTTATAATCCAACCTGGACCATCCCTCCTACTATCATGAAAAATGATGTAATTCCGGGAGCTTCTAGAGATGTAGGTTATTTAAGAAAGAAGAATATCAAAATGTATGATCGCAGTGGCAAAGAAGTAGATCCTTCTGCCGTGAATTGGAATTCTTCCAGTCCGAGATCTTATACTTACAGGCAGCCGGCAGGACCATCAAATCCATTGGGACTTGTAAAGATCATCTATCCAAATGAATATATGATCTATCTACATGATACACCTTCCAAAAGATTGTTTGAAAAGAATGCCCGGGCACAAAGTTCGGGGTGTGTACGAGTGGAGAATGTACTCGATCTTGCTAAATACTTGATTGAGGATCAGAAAGAATTCGATGATGAGAAGATCGATGAGATTCTAAAATCTGGAAAAACAACGCAAATCGCTATGAAGCAAAAAATTAAGGTACATCACTTTTACTGGACTACCTATCAAAAAAAAGATACCACCAGGTTTATTGATGATATCTATGATCTTGATAAAAAGCTTTGGGATTTATTGAAGCCTAAAGCTTAAGAATTTAAAAAACTGGAAGTATTCAGGTATTTGTCGTTAGATCGATGAATGTATACGACCGACTTTCCTTTAATTTTATGGATTAGATCTTTAGCTACAGTATTAGGAACTGCAGGACAACCATAGCTTCTTCCCAGTCTTCCTAGTCTATCGATAAATTGAGGTTCAGCATAATCTGCTCCATGAATTACAACATATCTTTTTCTGGCATTGGAATTAAATTTCTTTTCCATTCCGTCAATGAACAGTGAAAGTCCATTTTTGCCGAAGTAAGTTTCCCCTGTTACATAGAAGCCCAGGGAACTTTGAAGTGAATTTACAGTATTAGAAAATTTGGTCGCGAATTCAGCACCAGTATTTTTTCCGTGAGCTACATAAGTATTGTATTCAACCTCTTCTGTATCCATATTAAGGATCCACATCCTTTTCTTAGTTGAAGAAAGGTCGAAATCTACAACAGTTAATAAAGAATTACTGACTTTTCCAGCTTCATCTAATTTTTGATAGCCTTTGATAGCTTTTTCAAATACCGATAATTCTGGCATCGTACTATTTTTCAAGGAAAAGCTTTCATATAATGCGAGCGCCTTTTCTTCGGAAGTAAGTTCAACCTCCTTTACAGGCTCTGTCTCGATTACTATCTCTTTTGAATTGTCAATTTCAGATGCATTACTGAAAGCGAATGAGAAAATTAGTACTCCAATCACCGTCATAATTCTATACTTCATATAATTTTCGTTTTAGGTTATTTGTTAAATAATTCCAAAAGTCTTGCCAACATACAAAATTTCAGAACTAATCTCGAATTCAGCTGAACTTTAACAAGATTTGATACTAAAAGTTATCTCAATTGGCGAAAAACAAAGTCTTGCATGCTTTTGATAAACGCTATAGAAATGAAAAGATTGTTCCAAAATGTAATGGAAGAATGTTAAATTTTTAATTTGTAATGAAATTACAAATAGTGAAATTTTGTTAAGATTTTTTAGAAGCCTCATTTAGCTAAAACTTCAAATTATGCTAGACTCGTTTTCCGAAGAGTCATTAAAGATATAAGTTGTGAGTCAGGCAGGCTGGTAACATTAGAATTAGCTGACCGCTGTTTCTTATTTGAAGATGGCAGATTTCAACGAATTCAAACCAGATAATATTGATCTTCAAAGCTTTTCATCATCCGGTATGCTCCGTCGGAATTAGATTTAATAAAATATTATAGTCTGCCCTTCAGCCATTCCCTCTAATTGTTTTTATCTTTATCGCTTAAACTACGACTATCAATGAATAAGAAAGTTCTCCTTATGATTCTGGATGGCTGGGGTATTTCTCCTAATGATGAAATATCTGCAGTAGCTAAAGCTAATACACCATTCATCGATTCGCTACCTGGAAAATTCCCACACGCTACCTTAAGAACCGATGGCCTTAATGTAGGTCTTCCGGAGGGACAAATGGGGAACAGTGAGGTTGGACATATGAATCTTGGAGCCGGTAGAGTTGTTTACCAGGATTTGGTGAAGATCAACATGGCGGTGGAAAAGAACACACTAAAAGATGAACCAGTATTGGAAGCGGCATTTAGCTATGCGGTGAAGAACAATAAGCCAATTCATTTTATGGGATTGCTTAGTGATGGTGGAGTTCATTCTCATATTGACCATTTAAAAGGATTATTATCTGCAGCTGATGCTGCTGGTGTAAAAAATAAGTACGTACATGCTTTTACCGATGGTCGTGATGCAGATCCACATTCTGGTAAAGGTTTTGTAGAAGATCTACTCCCACATTTAAAATCTACAAATTCTGAACTAGCCTCTGTTATTGGTAGATATTATGCCATGGACAGGGATAACCGTTGGGAAAGAGTTGAAAAAGCATACGACCTTATCGTAAAGGGTGAAGGAAAAAGCACTCAGGATATCATATCTGAAATTCAGAAAAGCTACGAGAGTGATATTTCTGATGAATTCATAGATCCTATAGTGTTCACTGATGATAATGGAAACCCTGTTGCTAAACTTGGTGAAAAGGATGTAGTGATATATTTCAACTTCAGAACAGATCGTGGAAGACAACTAACCCAGGCACTATCACAAGATGACTTCCCGGAATTTGACATGAAAAAACTGACCTTATACTACGTCACCATGACGAAATATGACGACAGGTTTGAAAATGTAAATGTCATCTTTCAAAAATCTAATATTAAAGCCACTTTGGGAGAAGTCCTTGAATATGAGGGCAAGAAACAAATAAGGATTGCAGAAACTGAGAAATATCCTCACGTAACCTTTTTCTTCTCTGGAGGTAGAGAAAAGCCTTTTGCTGGTGAAAGAAGACTCATGTGCGACTCTCCGAAAGTTGCCACTTATGACCTCCAGCCGGAAATGAGCGCTTATGATATTACAGACAAAATCGTTCCTGAATTAGAGGACGAGTCGGCTGATTTTATATGTTTAAATTTCGCAAATCCAGATATGGTAGGTCATACCGGTGATTTTGATGCTGCAGTCAAGGCTTGTGAAACTGTTGATATTTGCGCTAAAAAAGTAGCTGAAACTGCTTTTGAAAATGATTATTCTGTCATCATCATTGCAGATCATGGGAATAGTGAAACAATGAAGAATCCAGATGGTAGTGCAAATACTGCGCACACTACGAACCCTGTTCCCCTAATTTTAATGGATAAAGATGTAAAATCCATTCAGGACGGTAAGCTTGGTAACATTGCTCCGACTATATTAAAACTGATGGGAATTACCCAACCAGATCTAATGACAGAAGACTCCCTAATATAATTTTTATGAAAAAGCTATTTATTATCATTGCAGCTTTTGCTGTGAGCTGTGGAAATAAAATGGACAATTCCAACCAGGATGTTGCCATGGATGAAATAGAAGACACAGGAATTGAACAACAGGAAACCCAAAAGGATATGTTGCTAGGTGATTTTACGAAAGATGAATTACAACAAGCACCATTCAATAGCTGGTTTGATTCGAGGTATGAAAATTTCAAACCAGATACCGATGAAATGGCTACGATCAACGAAAATATAAAGGACTACGAAATCAAGGTTCTTATGGGTACATGGTGCGGTGACAGCAAACGCGAACTACCTAAATTCCTGAAGATTCTTGACGAGGCAAACTATGATTACGACAATCTGCAATTAGTTGCTGTAGATAGAAACAAAACGACGCCATCGGGCATTGAGCAAGACCTGGAGGTAACCAGAGTACCTACAATTATCTTTTACAAGGATGGAGAGGAAGTAAATCGTTTTGTGGAATATTCCCAGGGTGAAAGCATAGAAGAAGACATTGCCAGGATCGTAAGTGGTAAGGAGTACAAAAATTCTTACGCAGAGTAGTAAGAAAAAGTTGCAAACTCTGTAATTGAAAAATTATAACTAATTTTGTTTATGCCTAATTCTCTTACCATCGCAGTTGATTTCGACGGTACGATCGTAGAGAACCGATTTCCAGAAATTGGAAAACCTTTACTATTTGCCTTTGAATCTCTTCGGAAATTGCAGGAAGAAGGTCACAGATTAATCCTTTGGACCTACAGAAGCGGAGAAAAACTTGACGATGCTGTTACCTTCTGTGAAAATAATGGTTTAAAGTTTTACGCAATAAATAGTAGTTACCCTGAAGAAGAATTTGACCAAAGTATTAGCAGAAAGATTCTAGCTGATATTTTTATAGATGATCGTAATTACGGCGGAATGAAAGGTTGGGGAGAGATTTACCAATCACTTACATTGAACAAACCAGGAACCGGAACCGGTAAAAAGAAGAGATCAGGTCTCTTTAGAAGATTTTAAAAGTATGATTATACCAAAATCCAGCGAGGAAATTGAACTACTAAGAGAAAGTGCGCTTATTGTAAGCAAAACTCTTGGAATGCTGGCGCCTGAAATTAAACCAGGTGTAACTACCCTACAATTAGATAAACTTGCAGAAGAATTTATACGTGATCATGGTGCTGTTCCAGGTTTTCTGGGATTGTATGATTTCCCTAATTCTTTATGTATGAGTCCCAATGCACAGGTAGTGCACGGGATACCTAACAACACTCCATTGCAGGAAGGTGACATTATAAGTATTGACTGTGGAGCTTTGAAAAATGGCTTCTACGGAGATCATGCCTATACTTTTGGAGTAGGAACAATCGCTCCCGAGGTTGAGGAATTATTGAAAGTCACCAAAGAATCCCTGTATGAAGGAATTCGAGAATTTAAAGCAGGAAATCGCGTTGGTGATGTAGGATATGCAATTCAGAAATATACGGAGGACCGCGGTTATGGAGTAGTTCGCGAACTTGTGGGACATGGGCTAGGAAAAACGATGCATGAAGATCCCGAAATGCCTAACTACGGTAAACGTGGCCGAGGTAAAAAATTTGTAGAAGGAATGGTCGTAGCTATAGAGCCTATGATCAACCTTGGAACTAAGAGAATTAAACAATTGCCCGATGGCTGGACAATACTAACCGTCGATAATAAACCCAGTGCTCATTTTGAGCACGATGTCGCATTGATAGACGGCAAACCAGAATTACTATCAACATTTAAATACATTTATGAATCATTAAAAATTAATTCAACAGAAGAAGACGAATTTAGAGCAAAAGTTTATGATTAAAAGTTACAGACAGGAAATCTGGAAAACCCTACACAAAGATTCCTGGGAAGACCGCTTTATCTACAAAGTCTCAAATTTCGGAAGGATGATCAGTTATCTGAAAAACCCCGAAGGAGACTTGATGAATGGCGGAAAAGTAGGTGGATATTTAAACTTCGCGGTAAAATTGAAGAATGGTAAGCACAAAACTTACTACATTCATCGCATTATTGCTGAAATGTTTTTAGAGAAAAAAGAAGGTGATCAGTACGTGATTCACAAGAATTTTGTGAAGAATGACAATCGCGTTTCTAACTTGGCATGGGCCACCAAGGATGAATGGGTCCAACATCAATATAACAGTCCTAAAGTAAAGGAAAATAAGGAAAACAGAAGATTACGTAAAGTAACCTCTTATTCCAAATTGACTTATGCGCAGGCTGTTATTCTGAAGAAAAAGCTATTAGATCCTGACAGGAAAACCCGTATTCGAGTACTGGCTAAGCAATTTGGTGTATCCGAAATGCAGCTATACCGTATCAAATCGGGCGAAAACTGGGGAGATATCGAAGTATAGCCAATGAGCAATCTTTTTAAACTGGCCTTAAACAGTATTCCCAGGCCCGTACTTATTAGAGCCAGTTACTTGATAAGGCCGTTTTTAAAGATTTATCTTAAAGGCAACCGATATACTGACCCAATTGATGGTAGCAGTTTCCGAAAATTCCTTCCATATGGATATGAAGATCAGAGAGAGAATGTTCTTTCCCCTTCCACTCTATCATTGGAAAGGCATCGCCTACTTTGGATATACCTTCAGCAGCACACAGACTTCTTTACTAAAAAGCGAAAAGTACTTCACTTCGCACCGGAACAGGCTTTTTATAAACGCTTCCGAAGACTAAAAAATCTTGAGTATACCACTACAGATCTAAATTCACCTTTGGCAGATGTCAAAGCTGATATTTGTGATCTACCATTTGCTGATTCCAGCTATGATTTTATTTTATGTAACCACGTTCTGGAACATATCCCAGATGATTTTACAGCAATGAAAGAATTGTACAGAGTTTTAAAACCAGGCGGAACTGCGATTCTACAAATACCGCAAGACCTTAACAGAGCTGAGAGCTTTCAAGATGATACTATTACCGATCCCAAACAAAGAGCTAAAATATTTGGACAGTATGACCATGTTAGGATCTATGGCAGGGATTATTTTCAGAAATTAAGGGAAGTAGGCTTTGAAGTAAATGAAGTAGACCTAAGTAAAAATATGACCAGTCACGAGGTTGATAAATATAGACTTGCAAAAGGGGAAATATTACCGGTTTGCAGTAAGTAATTTACTAGTCCACTAAGTTGGATTTAAATCCTGGTGTCACGTAAGTTTTGACAGCTCCATTTTCATCGGAATAGATCAGATACACTTCTATAGATTGCAGTTCCTTCAGCATACTAGCCGATCTGTCAAGACCCATGGCCATAAGAGCTGTAGCGTAACCATCTGCCATCATACAGTTTTCAGCAATTACAGAAGCACTTAATAAATTGCTCTTTTCAGCAAAACCAGTTATTGGGTTCACTGTATGCACAAAGCGTTCTCCAGTAATAGAGTCAATCCGGTACTTTCTATAGTTCCCAGATGTTGCCATAGAAGCGTTTTTAAGCATCACCTTTGCGTTAAACTGTCTTTCCGGACCTTTCTGTAATGGATGATCAATTCCAACCAACCATTCCTTACCAGATGATTTATTTTTACCCTTGGCTTTTAGTTCACCACCCAGCTCGATCAAATAATTTGATACACCATTATTCTCCAGGTACTGTCCAATAAGATCTATAGTATAACCTTTGGCAATTGCATTAAAATCGATGTAAACGTTTGGGTTCTCTTTGGAGACAGTCTGGTCCTCGTTAATTCTTACTTTATTGAGTCCTACCAGTTGGTTCAAAGAATCGAGTCGCTCTGCATAAAGATCGGTTACGGGTTCTCCGGGACCAAAACCGTAGGCATTAACCAGAACCCCTACCGTTGGATCAAAAAAACCGTTGCTTTCAGAATAAATCCTTTGTGAAGCCTCAAACACTTTAATGAAGTGCTGATCTACTGTCACAATAGAATCACCCCGATTGATCATGGAAATATCGGAATCCTGCTGGTAAGTACTCATAGATCCATTTACAAGATCCACGATGCTGTCCATAGATTCAGTGAACTCAAGCTCGCCTTCTGAAAAGTATTGAACTGAATAGGTCGTTCCCAAAGCTTCACCCTGAAAAGTAGCTATGTCCAGTCCACTCTTAGAATCACATGATACCAGAGTTAAAACTGAAATGATAAATATTGAAATACGATCCATTTAAAATTCTTTCCATCCAGAATAGTTCACAACATAGTCCTCTTCATTAGAGACCGGTTTTTCATAATCTGAAGAATTAGCCAGTCCTACACCGGCATAAAAAGTTCTGGCGTTGAACTTTTCAGCATGTTCCTTTATGTCTTTCATAAAAGCTGGATCAAAAGCCTGAGGGTCATCTGGATATTCAATAGCTCTAACAATGACAAAGTGCAATTTTGTATCCTTTAGGGCCACAAACTGTGGATTACGCCTTAGTTTACTATTTACCCCTAAAAATTCATACCCGTTATCCTCGAGATCCTTACCAACGATGTTCATTGCCAGGTTATGTAGTTCCTGTTCGTCTAATTTTGGCATATACAAAGATAAAAAAATCCCGCCGAAGCGGGATTATAATTATTATCCTCCAAAGTCATCAAATCTGATGTTCTCAGGGGGCATACCGAAGTCTTCACCCATCTTCTGAACTGCTTTGTTCATCAATGGCGGACCACAGAAATATAGTTCGATATCCTCTGGCTCTTCATGGTGCGATAGATAATTATCTATTACAACCTGGTGTATAAAGCCTACAAAACCATCTCCTTCATCATCTAGATTTGACTTAACTTTCCAGTTATCCTCTTCCGCAGGCTCAGAAAGCGCTAGGTAAAATTTGAAATTTGGAAAATCTCTTTCTAATGCTCTAAAGTGTTCTGTATAGAATAATTCTCTTTTAGATCTACCACCATACCAGTAAGTTACTTTTCTACCAGTTTTCAATGTTCTGAATAGATGATAAAGGTGAGATCTCATTGGGGCCATACCGGCTCCACCACCAACATAAAGCATTTCTGAATCGCTTTCATTGATGAAGAATTCACCATAAGGTCCAGAAATAACTACTTTATCACCTTTCTTCAAGCTAAAGATATATGAAGAAGCGACTCCAGGATTCACATCCATCCAACCGTCTTTTGCACGATCAAAGGGTGGAGTGGCAATACGTACATTTAGCATGATCTCACGACCTTCTGCTGGGTAAGAAGCCATTGAGTAGGCTCTTTCAACCAACTCAGGATTCTTCATTACCAGTGGCCATAATTTAAACTTGTCCCACTCGTCTTTAAACTTATCCGGAGTTTCATGTTCTTCAGGGTGAGCAGTAATATCCATATCTTCAAACTTCACTTCCGTTTTAGGAATTTCAATTTGAATATAACCTCCGGCTTTATAATCCATTGGTTCAGGAATTTCTACCACAAATTCTTTAATGAATGATGCCACGTTGTAGTTTCTTACTACGGTTGCATCCCATTTCTTAATACCGAAAACTTCCTCAGGAATGGTTATTTTCATGTCCTGCTTTACCTTTACCTGGCAACCAAGTCTCCATCCATTTGCAATTTCCTTTCTGGTAAAGTGTGGTTCTTCCGTAGGAAGAATTGCTCCACCACCATCTTCAACGATACATTTACACTGGATACAAGTTCCACCACCACCACAGGCAGAAGGCAGGAACAATTTATTATCTCCAAGAGTTGAAAGCAAGGTTCCACCTGAACCTACTTCAATATCTTTTTCGTTGTTGACGTTGATTGTCACAGGTCCTGATGGCGATAATTTGGCCTTAGCTCCTAAAAGCATGGATACCAATAACAAAATCAAGACTAAGAATACTACTACACTAGCTATTATAACTGTCATAATCTTCTTTTACGATTATAATTTAATTCCCATAAAACTCATGAATCCAAGCGCCATAAGTCCGGTAATGATAAACGTGATACCAAGGCCTTTTAATGGTGCGGGAACATTTGAGTATGCAATTTTCTCTCTGATGGCCGCAATGGCGAGGATAGCAAGAAACCATCCTATTCCACTACCAAGTCCATAAGTGATCGCTTCTGAAATTCCTCCGAAATCTTTTTGCTGCATAAAAAGTGAACCACCAAGGATCGCACAGTTTACCGCAATAAGCGGAAGGAAAATACCAAGTGCACCATACAGAGCCGGAGCAAATTTTTCAACAATCATCTCCACAAGCTGGACCATGGATGCGATTACCGCAATGAACATGATAAAACTTAAGAAACTTAGATCCACATCTGCATATTCAGCTCCAAGCCAGGAAAGTGCTCCAGGCTTTAAAAGGTAATTATCCAGTAGAAAGTTGATAGGTACAGTGATCGCCAGTACGAAGATCACAGCAGCACCCAAACCAACAGCTGTCTTTACAGTCTTAGATACCGCCAGGTAGGAACACATTCCCAGGAAGTAGGCGAATATCATATTTTCTATGAAAATACTTCTTACAAATAGATTAACTAATTCCATTATTTATATACTTTTTTGCTGTACAGCTATTAGTTTTGTTCGATTAGTTTACGATTTCTGGCACGTTGTACCCAGATGATCAATCCAACCACTATAAGGGCCATTGGAGAGAGTAACATCAAACCGTTATTTTCATATCCTAAAGCATACAGTCCAGTAGACTCAGCCATCGTTGCACCTTTATGTCCTAATACTTCGAATCCAAAAAGTTTTCCAGATCCAAGTAATTCTCTAAAGAAAGCTACTACAACCAGAATTAGACCATAACCTGCAGCATTACCAATACCATCAAGAAAGGACTTGTAAATCCCATTACCAAGTGCAAAGGCTTCTAAACGTCCCATTACGATACAGTTCGTAATAATAAGACCAACGAAAACCGATAATTGCTTACTAACATCAAAAGCATAAGCTTTTAAGATCTCACTTACCAGAATTACCAGGGAAGCAACAACAACCAGTTGAACAATAATCCTGATTCTACTTGGAATAAGGTTTCTCAACATAGAAACGATCATGTTACTAAAGGCCATTACCACCATTACAGCGATTGCCATTACTACGGCCGGTTCCAGCTGCACGGTAATTGCCAGTGCAGAACAAATTCCCAATACCTGAACGGTAATAGGGTTATTGTCATCTAATGGATCGGAAAGTAATTTTCTATTTCCTTTGGAAAGAAAATGCTCCCTTTCTTCAGAATTTGAAAGGAAAAGGATCATTTCCCGTTTCTTTTCTTCCTCTTTAGCAGAGTTGAATTTTTTCTCTTCAGCCATATCTATCTAGTTGCTACTTTAAATCCTTTTTGCTGCTCGAAATAAGGTAAATAACGCTTTAATCTTTCTGAGATCATATCAGAAACACCATCACCTGTGATCGTTGCTCCTGAAATTGCATCTACCTGATTATCGTCCTTATCTGAAACATCAATATTTCCTTTGACTACAGAAACTCCTACAAGATTACCATTAGAATCAAAGATCTTTTCATCAGAAAATTTCTCTTTAAACCACTGCTTTGTAATTTCTGCACCAAGTCCCGGAGTTTCTCCAAGGTGGTCGAATGTTGCACCTTTCACGGTGTTGATATCATCTTTTAATGAAATGTATCCAAAGATCGCATTCCAAAGTCCGTTTCCTCTAAGAGGAACGATATAATATCTGGAACCTTCAACTTCGGCTACATATAGTGGAAAAACCTGTTCTCCAACATCTTTTTTGATCTCTTTAGCAAGATCAACTTGAAATGCGTCTATAGACTCATCTACAGTACCATCTTCAGTGATTGCTACCTCTTCTACAATATACTTATCATAAAGCTCTTTTGCTCCATCTCTGTCGGTAGTAATTCCAACGGTAGAAAGGATATTCTGCATTTTCTCTTTACGCACATTCTCCATTTGTGTTGGCTGGAGAGAGATAGCGGCAAAGGCAAGTACAGCGGCAACTACAACTACCATGATCACAGAGAACATGAAAGTATAGCCGTTGCTATTCGTTTTATTTACTGATTTTTCTTCCATAACTAAACTGCTGTTTCTACTTGAGGGTTAGCATTTTTAAGTCTTTTCTTTCTTCTTTTCACATTAGATTCTACCACGTAGTGATCGATCGTTGGTGCGAAAACATTCATAAGCAGAATACCTAACATCACACCTTCAGGATATGCAGGGTTGAATACTCGAATCATTACTGAAATAAATCCAACAAGGAATCCATAGATCCATTTTCCTTTCATTGTTTGTGCTGCTGAAACTGGATCTGTTGCCATAAAGACAATACCGAAAGCAAGACCACCAACAATAAGGTGAAGATACCATGGAAAATTCGTTAAGTTATTACCTTCAATACCTAAAGAAGGTAGCGCATTAAAGATCAAGCCCATCACTGCAGCTCCAATAAATGCACTCAAGATGATTCTCCAGCTACCTACTTTACTAAGTACAAGTAGTAATGCACCTGCCAGAATACAAATCGCTGAAGTTTCAGCAATAGATCCCGGGATCATTCCAGAGAACATATCTAGTGGAGTATATCCTGCCTCATTTCCAGCTGCAAGATTTCCAAGAATCGTTTCACCAGTTACTGCATCTACTTCATAAGCATTACTAACCCAAACGCTGTTTCCAGACATATAAGTTGGATAAGCGAAAAAGGCAAATGCACGTGCCGTAAGCGCAGGATTCAGAATATTCATTCCAGTCCCACCAAAAGCTTCTTTTCCAATAAGAACCGCGAACACTACTGAAAGCGCCACCATCCAAAGCGGAATATCAATTGGCATGATCATAGGAATAAGCAAACCAGTTACCAGGTAACCTTCGTTCACTTCGTGTCCTCTAAAGATCGCAAATGCGAATTCAATTCCAAGACCTACAGCATAAGAAACTGCAATCATTGGCAAAATCTTTCCAGCACCGTGAAGGAAAGCATCAATAAAAGGTACACCGTTTGCATATTCTGGCAATTGGTGAAGATATTGATATCCACCATTCCAGAATCCAAACAAAAGAGCTGGAATAAGAGCGATCACCACGGTAATCATTGTTCTCTTAAGATCCACTGCATCACGAATATGCGCCCCTTTTTGTGTAGTATGATTTGGAGTAAATAAGAAAGTATCTAATGCATTTACTGCAGGAGCATATTTCTCTAACTTCTCGCCTTTGCTAAAAGGCTGTTTCATTTTATCTAATCTCTGTCTAATCCATTCCATATTCTTCAGCTTTTTAACCTACTTCGGTAATCATTAAATCAAGACCTAATCTTATTACTTCCTGAATCTCAATCTTGGAAGTGTTCACGTATTCTACTGTTGCAAAATCTTCAGGAGCAACCTCGTAGATCCCAAGATTTTCCATTTTTTCGATATCACCAGCCATACATGCTTTGATAAGCTGCATTGGGTAGATATCCATAGGTAAAACCTCTTCCATTTCACCTGTTACCACCAAAGCACGCTCTTCGCCATTCAAATTCGTGGTTGGAGTGTATTTTTTATTTGGAAACAACCAGGACAGTGAAGTTCTGGAATGTGAATGTATATTATTATAAGTGAAAGGTAACCATCCAAAAATTCGGTAATTGTCACCTTCAGGAATTAGAGTAAGCTCGTTCTCAAAGAAACCTAAATACTGGTTGTTGCTTAATTGAGTCCCTGTGAATACATCTCCAGAGATGATACGAGTACCTTCTGCTGCCTGACCAATAAGATCTGCAACATTAGCACCAATAGTCATCTGGTAATATTTCCTGTTTTCAGCTTCACTTCCAACCACAGCAACCGTGCGCTCCGCATGATATTCTCCGGTTAGAAAAACATTACCAATAGTAGCAACGTCCTCTACTCCTACAGTCCAGACACGCTCACCTCTATTAACAGGATCAAGCTTATGGATCTGAACACCTACATTACCTGCAGGGTGAGCTCCTTTTACGTGATGAAGCTCAACACCTTGAATTCCTTTTAGGTATTCAGCTGAAGAATCATCTACAGAAAGATGAACTTTACCTGGTGTAAGTTTTCTCAAAGCATCAATTCCCGCCTGGAATGCAGCGATCTTATCTTTGATGATAAAACCTTTATCTGCCGCCAGAGGAGCAGTTGTTACTGCTGAAATAAAGATCGCCTTAGGAGTATCCTTAGGATCTGCTACGATGTCGTATGGTCTTTGGTTGATAAAAGCACCGCAACCACTTTCAAGAAGAAGTTCACGAACATCCTTCACATCAGCTTTAGCAGGATCCAGCTTTTTGAATTCACGGTAAGTGTTTTCAGGATCTGCTTCGATGATTATTTCGAGGATCCTTCTTTTGTCACCTCTTTTGATTTCTTTAAGAACACCACTAACTGGTGTAGTAAAGCGAATTTCCTCGGTATATTTCGAATAGAAAATCTCATCACCTGCAAGAAGCTTAGCTCCTTCTTTTACTACCATTTTTGGCACAACAGTGTGAAAATCTGGCGGTTTGATCGCGTAAGTTTTGGATCTCGGAGCCTTTACAAGCTCTTTTTCCGCCGCCCCTTCTAATCGCAGAGATAATCCTCTTTTAATTCGAATGTCTTTTGACATAGGATGGAGTGTATGTTAAATTTTTAGTTTAAAGTCGGGCAAATTTAAGAATTTTCACTCCATTTATCCCAAGAAATGTCAGAATTTTACTTTGGTCAACTGTTAAATTAAATGGATGCAAAATGCTAATTTCTATTAACTTTGCTATTTACTCAAACTTTATGAAAGGCTTTCTAATTTTCTTTGCGTTTTGCCTGCTTCAGCCGTGCATTTATGGCCAGGTTGTTAAAGAAACCCTGCCACCTCCATTCATTAGAACCATTATTTTCCAGGGAGATTCCGTAGAAAATAAAGGAAATCCTATCATTCGATTGGGTGCCAACCTGCAATTAAGCTTTGATGATATCATTGGAGACGAAGCCGATTACTATTACACGATCGAACATTATAATTTCGATTGGACACCTTCTCAACTCAACAAAAACGAGTATCTCGAGGGTTTCGATGATGTTAGAATCATCAATTACCGGAATTCGCTAAATACCCTACAACCCTATACTCATTACGAGCTTGACATTCCGAATAAAAATGTTCGCGGACTCAAAGTTTCGGGCAACTATATGATTAGCGTCTATAATGCGCAAAGAGAAAAGGTATTCTCACGAAAATTCATGGTTTATGAACCTGTAGCGCAAATTACTGCGGAAGTAAAAAGAGCCAGAAACCTTCAGTTTATCGATGAAAAGCAAATTATAAACTTCAGTATTAATTCTCCAGATCTGCTTCTGAAGAATCCTGACAGGAATGTCAAGGTGAGCCTCATTCAGAATTTCAATTTAAAAACTGCGATTACAGATCTTAAACCTCAATATACCATTGCCAACGAACTCATCTATCGCTATGACACTGAATCTTCCTTTGTGGGTGGCAACGAATTTCTTCAGTTTGACAATAAAGAAATAAGAGTCACCAATGCTGATATTGCCAAGGTTGACATGCAGCAGCTATATCTCCATTATCTTTTTATGGATATCACCAGGGACGGGCAGCCATACACGTACAATCCTGATATTAATGGAGGTTTTGTGGTAAGAAATGTGCTTGCAGAAGATTCAGACCTGGAAGCCGATTATGTTTGGATGAGATTTACTTTACGAAATTATGATCCGCTTGAAGGGAAACAGATCCATCTCTATGGAGGGTTCAATAATTTTCATCTGGACGAAAGCACTAAGCTCGAGTATAATAAGGAGAGTGGTTATTATGAGTTAGCGAGATTATTTAAGCAAGGATATTATAACTACAAATATGTGGTGACAGGTCCAGACGGGATTCAGGATGGAGCAATTAGTGGAAACTATGATGAAACTGAAAACAATTATACGATCTTGGCTTACTACAGAAGTCCGGGAGCTCGTTATGACAGACTGATTGGTGCAGGAGGTGCGAATTCAAGAAACATTCGTAATTAAGCTGTTTATATGCCAGATACTGAAAATAAGATTGAAATTTACCAGTATAGAGGTCAGCATTGTCTAAACTGCGAATTGCCTTTAGATAAAAACGACCGCTTTTGTCCCAATTGCGGACAATTAAATACTACTAAAAAACTTAGCTTTTCAGATCTATTCAACGAATTTTTTTCAGGAGTATTTGCCTATGACTCCAGGTTTCATCGGACTTTAAGAATTCTTCTTTTCAAACCCGGAAAGATTTCAAAAGATTATGTGGAAGGAAAGAGAACCAGGTACGCAAATCCCTTCAGGTTCTATCTGAGTGTTTCAATTATATTCTTTCTGATTTTTAGTCTTAGCCTGGACCCTAGCGAAAGTTTTGGACGACAGGACCGGGACGAAAACCTGCTTTCAAAACTGGATCGCAAGGAATTGAGCGAGGCTTCCATGGATTCCATCAATAAAGTATTGACCAGCGAAGATGTTGGTCTGGATAGCATCCAGAATAATGTTTTTACTGAAACTTATACTGAAAAGCTTGTGAGTCAGCCAGAACTTGACAGTATGAACTTTATTAGTGCTTTTGCGAAAAAAGCAGATCTATACTATGCCTACCAGGATGAAACAGGGATTTTTACCTCTTCACGGGCGCTAGATAGTTTGAAGCACGAGCAATCTAATTATAATCTCTGGCTCTACAAAAAGGCGGTGGATGCGGGAACCTTTTCAAAAGACCCGGCGCTATTTATAAACTACTTTATAGGAAAGTTACCTTTTATCATCTTCATCTTCTTGCCGGTTTTCGCGTTATTTATCTGGCTACTATATTCAAGAAGGGACTTTAATTATATGGAGCACCTCATCTTTGCATTTCACGTGCAAACGGTGTTTTTTGTACTCTACAGTTTTGCGCTGATACTTGAAATTGTCTTTAAATGGGAAATACTTACTACACTGGCAAATTTTGTATTTCTATTCTACTTATACAAAGCGATGCGATTTTTCTACGGACAAAAACGTGTTAAAACGATTTTAAAGTTTCTATTCCTGAACCTAATATTCTTTACATTAGCCACAGTCGCTGCAATCATATCATTGCTCGCTTCTTTTTCAATTTATTGAAACACATGATTCAACAGGTTACAAAAGGTATTAAGATTTCTGTGGAAACCAGGTTCGAAGGTAAGTTCTATAAGGACTTCCAGCTGAAGTATGCTTTTGCTTACCAGATCACAATTGAAAACCAGAGCAACGATTCTGTTCAGCTAAAATCCAGATTCTGGGAGATCAAAGATGCTTTGAGTGAAATTGAATATGTTTCAGGAGAAGGAGTGATTGGAAAAAAACCTGTTTTGAAACCCGGTGAAAGTCATACCTATCAAAGTGGTTGCTTACTCACCGCACCCATTGGTTCCATGTCTGGCTACTATAATATGATCAACTTCACGACTACGAATGAATTTCAGGTGAGAATCCCACCCTTCAGACTTGCCGCTACCTTTGCTTTAAACTAGTAAGGTATTCTTCTGAAGTGTCTTTATTTATTAAATTCTGATATGAAAAATGAATTCCATCAGGCTCATTAATGACCTGTGATATACTTTGAGTTTTGAGAAATCCCCGGTCTATGATCAATCCGTATTCCTTGTTTCCGTTACCTGCACTTTTGTGAAATTTCAATAGACTCTCGGCAGTATAACCTTCAGCGCTTACTTCTTCAAACCATTCTTTACGCTTTTTTTTCATTGCTTCAGAATAGAGCGGAGAAGATGACCAGATATGCTGAGTGATAGGAAGATATTCGTGCTTAGAATTTTTGCCATCCCATATTAGTTGTTGAAAGCATAAACCATCATGCCATTCTACAATGATCATTGTAAAAGGCTCGATCCCATCAAAATTATATTTGTTTATAAATGATCGCAATCTACACGAAGCAAGAAATTCTTTAACAACCACTCCCCGACTTTTTCGATATTCAGGCTTGCGCTCATGTGGTTTCTCAGCTCCATTCATAAGACATATACACCTGGAATGTTCGCTAACTCCTAGCCAGGTGCCTCCAGCCTGTTTATCTTTTGGGAAATATTGTCTTACACCTTCGAAGCGCTCCCATGCAGGTGGAAGGGTTTCGCGACCAACCGATTCATCCCGGTTAGAAGTTAATACAAAGCCAGACATAGACTCAGGACGGGGGACTAAAGTAACTGTGCACATGCTTTAAAATCAAAATTTTAAGGAAATGTACAAAAAAAGTTAAGCTTAAGTAAAGGCAAGCCAGATGTTATTGCGTGCAACTTAATTTTTTTACCTTTATCGGAATTAGAAATAAACGAAAAAACAAAATTTATATTTATGGGAAAAGGATTTTTTCACGTACCAGTAGCGGTTAACGAAGAAGTAAAAAGTTACGCTCCGGGAAGCCCAGAAAGAGAAGAAGTATTACTTACTTATAAAGACCTTTGGAATGCGAATACTGAAGTTCCTCTTTATATTGGAGCTGAAGAAGTAAAAACCGGGAATACCAGAACCATCAATCCTCCACATGATCACGCTCATGTTGCAGGAACTTATCACACTGCTGAGAAAAAGCATGTGGAAAGAGCTATTTCTGAAGCACTAGAGGCAAGAAAGAAATGGTCAAAACTGGAATGGGAACAAAGAGCTGCTATCTTTTTAAAAGCTGCAGATCTAATTTCCGGACCCTACAGACAAAAGATGAACGCTGCCACAATGATTGGGCAGTCTAAGAATATTTATCAGGCTGAAATTGATGCTGCTGCAGAGATCTGTGATTTCCTACGTTTTAACGTAGAGTATATGGCAGAACTTTATGATGAGCAACCAATTTCTTCAGATGGAGTTTGGAATCGCGTAGAATACAGACCACTAGAAGGTTTCGTTTATGCTATTACTCCTTTCAACTTTACGGCAATTGCAGGAAACCTTCCTTCAAGTGCTGCCCTTATGGGGAATGTTGCAGTTTGGAAACCAAGCGATAGCCAGATGCTATCGGCTCAGGTACTTATGGAAGTATTTAAAGAGGCAGGTTTGCCAGCAGGTGTGATCAACATGGTAAATGGTGATCCAGAAATGGTAACAGATACTGTATTGGCAAGTCCAGATTTTGCAGGAATCCATTTTACTGGAAGTACTAACGTATTTAAAGGGATTTGGGGAAAAATTGGAAACAATATTCAGAACTATAAAACATACCCAAGAATTGTCGGTGAAACTGGAGGAAAAGATTTTATCCTGGCCCACCCGACTGCAAAAGCTAAACATGTAGCAACTGCAATTTCCAGAGGAGCCTTTGAATATCAAGGTCAGAAATGTAGCGCGGCATCACGTGTTTATATTCCGAAAAGCCTTTGGCCGGAAATTAAAGATTTCGTAATCGAAGATGTACAATCTTTCAAAATGGGATCTCCGGAAGACATGTCTAATTTCATCAATGCTGTAATTCACGAAGGTTCTTTCGATAAGCTTGCAAGCTATATTGAAAAAGCTAAGAGCGATAAAAATGCTGAGATTGTAGTTGGAGGAAACTATGATAAATCTAAAGGTTACTTCATAGAACCTACCGTAATTCTTACATCAGATCCTCACTACACTACTATGGAAACTGAACTTTTTGGTCCGGTAGTAACAGTTTATGTATATGATGACAAGAATTTTGATGAATCCAAGTGGGCAGATATCTGCCAGACTGTAGATAACACGAGTATATATGCATTAACTGGAGCAATTATTTCTGGGGATCGTTACGCAGCTGCTCAGGCTACAGATTTATTGCAGAATGCCGCTGGAAACTTCTATATTAATGATAAACCAACTGGTGCAGTTGTAGGACAGCAGCCATTTGGTGGAGCAAGATCCAGTGGTACAAATGACAAAGCAGGATCAAAGATGAATCTTATGAGATGGATTTCTGTAAGATTGATCAAAGAGACTTTCGTCCCTGCTACAGATTATAGATACCCGTTTTTAGGAGAGTAATAATTTCTAAAAAGCATACTGTTTAAAAACCGCCTTTTCGGCGGTTTTTTTTGTTTACAGACTTTAAGGTAGATCACTTACAAAATCCAGCTACCACTTATATTCTACAATCATAATTTTTTGTTTTTTTAGCATAACATGCTACAATTCAAAATTTTAACTTAAATTTACTTTCCCCAAAAACTTGTTCCCCAGCAAGTTACACGCAAGGAAACCTGCGTAACTCCTACTACTGCTACCCTACGTGATATTTATTATTGTAATTAAACCGCCAGACTTATGGTTAAAAAATTACATTGGAATCTGTTTTTCTTACTATTCATTCTCCCAATTTTAAGTTGGGGGCAATGTCCTACGTCTGTAGGTATCACATCTAATCAAGGAGCAAGTATTTGCCAGGGAACTGATGTCACTTTTACTGCAAACCCAACCGGAGGAACCTCACCCGTATATGAATGGACTCTGAATGGTACAGTAGTTGGCAGTTCTTCGACCTATTCATCAAGTAGTCTGACTAATCAAGATAAAATTAGAGTAAAGGTTAGTTCTTCAACCGATTCAACTTGCGAAACTTTCAGTGATATTTTTACCATTACTGTAAACCCCAATAGAACCGGAACTGTTCAGATTCAGGCCAGCAAAACCTCAATTTGTCCTGGTGAAAATATTAGCTTCAGTATTGCATCAGTTTCCAATGCTGGAAGTGGTGCGGTTTACACTTGGAGAATTAATGGAAATACTGTAGGAAATAATAGTACTTCTTTTTCCAGTAGCGCACTGCAGAATAATGACGAAATTCAATTAAGTATTCAGTCTGGTATTCCCTGTACTCCAGACTTTAGTAGTAATACGATTATTATACAGGAAAAACCGGGAACACCCTCCCAACCAGCAAGCATTTCAGGAAATAATACTGTATGCCCTGGAACTACGCAGACATACAGTATTACGAATGTAACTGACGCTTCCGAATATGTCTGGACATTACCTTCTGGATGGTCTGGTAGTAGTGCAACAAACACAATAGACGTTACTTCAGGTTCAGCAGGTGGAAATATAAGCGTACAAGCAAAAAATAGCTGTGGTACCAGTACAATGCGAGACCTGAGTGTTACTGTACAACCAAATACTCCGAAAACCCCGGGAACTATTACTGGTCCCATTTCGGTCTGCCCGGGAATATCAGTAGATTATAGTATCGCTGCAGTTTTAAATGCAACAGAATACGTTTGGACTTTGCCGAATGGTACTGAACAAATAACAAATGATCCAGATATAACAGTTACTACTAATACTTCTGGTAGTAGTAATATTTCGGTTAAAGCCAGGAATAGTTGCGGCACGAGTGCTTCAAAAACATTATCAGTTACTGTAAAAGCGGGGAAACCGGCTACTCCAGGAGCTATAACCGGGGATACCAATATATGCCCGGCAACCACACAAACCTATTTAATTAAGGCAGTTCAGGGAGCTACATCTTACAATTGGACCCTTCCAAATGGCTGGACCGGATCAAGCTCTACACGTACCATAACGGTGACAAGCAATGCTAATGCAGGTGATATTGTTGTAACCGCTGAAAATGATTGTGATATAAGTGAATCCAGAACTCTAAGTATCGCAATAAAAGACGGAACACCTAATACTCCAGGAATAATCTCTGGAGCAACTGCGGTTTGTCCAACTACTTCAGAAACTTATACCGTAGCCGCAGTTGAAGGCGCTACAGAATATATCTGGACCATTCCTGGCAGCTTTTCAACCACCAGTACGGTTACAACGAATCCTACATTAAATATTACGGCTGGTAATTCAGGATCAGGTAATATAACTGTAAAAGCAAAGAATGATTGTGGTACAAGTACAGCTGCGAGTCTAGCAATTGGTATAAGCCAACCAGCTCCCGTTTTACCGGGTGATATAACCGGACCTACAAATGTTTGCAGTACCTCAACAGGAATAAGTTATTACATTCCTGCCGTTGCAAATGCTACCTCTTATTCATGGTCACTTCCACCAGGATGGACTATAACTTCCGGAAGTACTACACGTACTATCACAGTAAGCAGCAGTTCTAACAGCGGTACAATTTCTGTAATAGCCAGAAACGATTGTGGGGATAGCCCAGCAAAAAGTATTGCTGTTAGTAGTACCAACGGAGTACCTTCGCAACCGGGAGCCATTACTAGTAGTTTGGGGAACAATCCTAATGTATGCCCTCCATTAAATGGAGTAACTTTTAGTGTTCCTCCTGTAAGTAACAGTACTAGTTATACCTGGAGTCTTCCTCCCGGCTGGAATATTACAAGCGGTGAAAACACGAATACAATAACAGTTAATATTACTGCCAATGTTGACCTGAATAATGGAATTGTCAACGTAAATGCTAATAATATTTGCGGCTCTGGTACTTCCTCTGCCAATTTCAATGTTACCTTAGGTAATTTTGTAGTTGCGGATATGGGTGGGGACATCACAATTTGTAAAAACATTTCCCCAATACAAATTAATGCTGCAATAAGTTTTGGTAATAAAGGCTTAAAGGTTGTAGATGTTTATTCGCCGGACGATCCAAGTTTCAATCCAAATATCCCAAATGGAAAAGTAGATAATTTTTCATTTACCTACACCCCTACTTCTTCACATTTCGCAGACGATTCATTTAGAATAAGGTTAAAAACTGAAGATCCAAATGGCGCCTGTGATTCTAACGAAGATTTTAACGATGAAATTGTTATTTATTTCCTAGACAACCCCATAGCAAGTTTCGTCACCTCTAATTCTGAAATATGTTATAATACCAACACATCATTAGATATCAGCGGAACTCCAAACACATCCGTTACCTACTCAAATGGTTCGGGAAATGCTACGGTTGCTCTTGATGCTTCCGGTAAAGGGACAATAGCTACAGGTAACCTTACTCAAACAACCACCTATACTCTTCAATCTATTGCATATACAGATGGACCTGGTTGTTCACAAAATATTTCTTCTAATTCGACCATAACTGTTAACCCAATCCCTTCAGCAACCTTAACGTATAATGACGGCCCTTTCTGTAATTCAGATTCTGCTTCGTATTTGCCATCGTTTACAAACACAGTTGGTCAATTTCAAGAAGGAACATTTTCAGCTACAGGCATAAATGTTAATGCTACTGATGGATCTTTTTCTCCTAATGGGGTTAGTCCAGACACCTACACAATCACCTATAGTTTTAACGATTCACAGTCTTGTAATTATGCAGATATTACTACAGATATCGTAGTTTATGATGTGATCACCATCCCTTCTCAACCTACAGATACAAGAGTTTGTGAGGGGGATGCAATAAACTTGTCTATAGAAGCAACGGGTGATGGTCTTGGATACCAATGGTATAAAGGAAGCGGTACAGGTTCACCCATTAGCGATGCAACTTCTTCTGACTTTAATATTAGTACATCGTCTGCTTCAGATTCAGGAACTTACTATGTAATAATTACGGGGATATCTCCATGTACTGAATTGAAATCTGAAGAAATCGAAGTAATTGTAGATCAAAACATTGAGATTACTGAAATTTCGACTGATGCTCCAAACAATGAAATTTGTGAAAATGCATTGGTAACTTTTTCGGTAACTGCTACTGCAGGCACAGAAAGTCTTCAATATCAATGGCATAATTCAGACGGCCCGATATCGGGCGCTACAGGAGAAACATATGTTCTTAACAATGCTTCCCTAACTGATGCAGATGATTATTATGTTGAGATAAGCGGGAGTAATGGATACATATGTGATTCGGCAACTTCAGAAACTATAACTTTAGCTGTGAACGAAATTCCGAATGCAGATATAAGCTATTCAGGTCCATTTTGCAATTCAGATTCAGAAGTAAAAAGCGTTAGTTTCAGTAATACGGCAGGCGATTATACTGGAGGAAGCTTTTCATTTACAGTGATCTCAGGCGGCAATAATCTTAATATAAATACTGAATCTGGTGAAATTGATTCTTCATTAAGTGATCCAGGAGTTTATGAAATTAGTTATAGTACAGCTGAATCTGGAGGTTGCGCTCAAGTTATTGAAACTACACAAATAACAATTACAGAAGCTCCTACAGCTAATATTAGTTTTGCCAACGATCAAACTGAATTTTGTAATGATGCCAGCCAGGGGATTATTACCCCTATTCTAACGGGAACAGGAAATTATACCGGAGGTACATTTGACGGTATTTCAGGTATAAACACATCTACCGGAGCCATAGATCTAAATGGAATTGTTGCAGGAAATTATTCAGTTACCTACTCAATACAAGCCTCAGAGGGTTGTCCTTCACAGATTGTAAGTATTGATATTGTTGTAAATGATAAAATAAATATCACCTCCCAACCTTTTAACATTGGAGCGTGCTCTGGTGCTGAAATTCAACTTGAGGTAGCAGCCTCCGGTGCTGATTTAAATTATCAGTGGTTTAAGGGTACATATCCTGGAACAGCAATAACCGGAGCCAATACTGCCATTTTCGGGATTTCCCCAGTAAATTCGCCAGATAACGGAATTTATTATGCAGAAGTTTCGGCGGCTAATTCATGCTCGTTGGTGAGATCGGAAGAAGTTACGGTAAGCGTAGATGAAAATATAATCGTTACTACTCAACCGCAGGATGAGTCGGCTTGTTCTGGTGATGATATTACATTTAATATTGCAGCGACAGCAAATGGAGGATCAGTGAGTTATCAATGGATGTTTAACGGTGCAAACCTTACAGGTGAAACAGGAGACTCTCTAACTCTAACATCTTTATCTCTTGCTGACGCCGGAGAATATTCAGTATTCATAGAAGGACCAGATGGATATACCTGTTCAACAATAGCTTCTGGAGCTGCTACACTTACTGTCAATGAACCACCAACAGTGAATGCCGGAGATAACTTCGAGGTATGCACTGGTAGTAATAGTTTTAATATTGGTGAAGATGCAACTGCAAGTAATTTTTCAAGTCTGCAATGGAGTTCTTCCGGCGGCGGTACTTTTAGCGATGAAACCGCGTTACAAACCACTTACTCTCCAGCAACAGGTGAAACAGGATCAGTAACACTTACATTAACCGCTAATGGTAATGGAGTTTGTTCTTCCATTACAGATGACCTCATCGTAAATATCGAACCTCTCCCAGTAATTTCATTGTTTAAATATGCTGCGGAAGAATTTTGTGTTTCCATTTCTGTTACTCAGGCTCCAACAATTACTGGTGAAAACGCTTATCTCAATGGAACATTTAGGGTCACACCTACTGATGCTGGAGATGTACTTTCTATTGATGCTGCAGGAAATATCAATCCTTCATTAAGTGATCCTGGTGAATATATCATTACTTATGCAACTCCTTCATCTGGTATTTGCGATGTGGTAGAAGCAGATTTCACTGTAATTATTGGCGATTTGCCGGATGCCTCTTTCAGTTATGATGCTGAAGAATATTGCAGGAACACAAGAGAGGATACTGTAACCGACCCGGCAATTACGATCAATGCCGGCGGAGAAAATGCAGATAGTTTTTCATATACTGGTTCAGGAAACCTAGAATTGGAAAGTACAACAGGAGCCATAGATATATACAATTCAGAGGCTGGTGAATACATAATTACCAGAACTATTGATTATTCAGGAGATAATGAGGATGGTTGTGATCCGGTTTCAGAAACCTTTACGATCACTATTAATAATAAACCTATACCGGACTTTAACTATGCTAGTTCTGAATTCTGTTCAGATGATACTGATCCTTCTCCTACAGCTGCAAATAATGGTGTTGGGGTATTCACTTTTGCTCCAACCGCTGGAGAAGGAGGTAACCTACTTTCTATCAATCCCAGTTCCGGAGAAATAGATCTGGATACAAGTGATCCAGGGTCATACATCATCACTAATACGGTAGACAATTCAGATGATGTATGTGAAGAAGTCTCCTTTGAATTTGAGATGACTATCTATGAGAAGAAAGATCCGACTTTTACATATACAGAAACCGATTATTGTATATCTGAATTACAGGCTACGGTTACACCTGGATTTGCTTCCGGAGGAACTTTTTCAAGTACAACTTTAGGCAGTAATTATTTAAATCCTGTAACTGGACAAATAGATTGGGAAAATATATCAAGTATAACTGGCACCCATAACATCACATATACTATTCCTGCGAATGGGACTTGCGAAGCAGTATCGCATGATTTTGAAATAAAAATTGATGCACTTCCAGAGGGCGGTGAAGCTTTATGGTCTAAGAATGATGAACGACTTTTTCTAACATGCGCCAACCCTGTTTCAGGATATGCAAGTACTCTGAATCTTATCGGTTATGTGGGAGAGATCATTGGTTGGGAGTATAGAGGATCCTCTTCAACTTCCTGGAGTTCTATAAATAGTACAAATGCAACACTAACGGAAAATCAAATAGAGTCAGCAGTATCACCGGGAGATGAATCTACAGTATTTCGAGCATTATTATCAAACAATTCATGCGATGGTGGAGTTTATTCCGAACCGGCTATTGTTAGCGTAATTATAGCTGATATTAAACCTACTCCTGTACAGGTTGATAAAGATATTATATGTATAGGTGACACGATAAGCTTAAGTTCACAAACAGGATATAGCAGCACTGGTGAGAAATTTGAAGGAGGACAATTCACTGAAGCGGGAATTAAGAATAAAGGCTGGAGATTTACAAATCCAAGTGGTGGGTCAAATGACTATTCTGCAGCTGCAAATAACGGCAGAGCAGATCACTGGTTAAAAATGAACGCGAGTGGCGGTCCTGATGGCAAAGTCTTTACTGGTAATCTTCCAAATTATAATAATCCTTCTACTATTCGTTGGACTTCAATACTAAACGTTAATGAAAAGTTTGCCTTAGTTACCGGGGATAATGTTTCACTAATGGAAACTCCAGTTTTTGCATTGAATGGAATGGATGAAGCTATCTTCACATGGGATCAGGGTTATAATCTTTCTGAAGGAGCTAAAATTACCGTAGAAATATCTACAAATGGCGGTGCAGACTATAACACGGTTTTATATACTCTTACCAGCGATGGCAGTGTAGAGGTTGGAAGTAGTGGTAATTACCTCGATTTTGGTGGTGGTACTCCTCAATCCAGACCCAAAAATAAGATGGTTATTGACATTGGCGACTACCTGGGTCAGTCAAATCTAAGGGTAAGATTTAATTATGAAGGAGTTCGAGACGGAGATGTTTGGGCTGTCGATAATGTCAAGGTACCAGAAGGACCACAGGATATATTATTGCAATGGTATTATGATGAAGATTTAGATAATCCAGATAATGAATTAGAAGAAATTGGAGAGGTTAACGAGTACACAGTAAATTTCATTCCAAGAAAAATTGGATGGAATGATTTCGAAGTTCAGACAAGAATAATATTAGATAGTAATGGTGAGCAATGCCAGAGTGTAGATAATTTTGAAACCATTAGAGTTTGGGCTTTTGACGAATATATAACCGAAGTTTCTTCGGCTGTAGGTGCATGTGGTAGCCTCTCCATAGTTCTCAATGCTACGGTCACAGCAACTGAACAGGCTATGCAAATAGTAGAGTACCCTACGCTCGATGGTTATGTAGGTAGCTGGAAAGTTTTTGACTCCAACGACATTGAAGTTACAACTGGCTTTAGCTTCGATAACCAGGATAACAGCAGCAATCTTGAACCCGTAAAGGACCCGAATGCTATTTTTACTGCGGAAAATTTAGGTGACTATCAAATACGATGGGTTCTTACTCCAACAGCTACAGATGAAAATGGAGTCTTGATCGAAAATGCAGGTTGTCCACCAATAGATAATACAGAAACAATTAGCCTGGTAGATTGCGTAACCCTCGATTTTGACGGTTATGATGATTACGTGGATCTAGGAAATAATTATACCGGCAGTTTCTTTTTAGAAGCATGGATAATGCCATTCGATAGACCACTTCCAGAGGGCGGAATGACAGATGCTTCAAAAGGAACCATTTTTAGCACTCCGGGATTTGAACTTAGTATGGAGAATCTTCCTGAATTTGTAGTGCCTAACAACAGGTGGTACCATATTGCGGTCTCCAGTAATGGATCTACCTTGTACATAGATGGAATAAATGCAGGTAGCATTTCTGTCAATACATCTGGAACTAATACTGCAGCAATTGGAGCGAGATATAGTGCCTCGACTAAAACTGCTACCAACCACTTCTCAGGATGGATAGAAGAAGTTAGGATCTGGAACACTGCACCATCAGAAAAAGAGATTCGTTTCATGATGAACCAGCGACTTAAACTTAATTCTTCAAATCAGGTCGTTAGTCCTATTGAAGGGGAAGTTGTGCCAAACAGAACCGTTGATGGCAGTTATTATACCGCCGGTGGTTTTAATTTAGACGAGGATGGAGTGAGTTTCTATGATCAAACTGCGGCTGACCTTGCTGGATATTATCGACTTTATTCCAATGATCCAGATCCGGATAATAAACTTCCAGGTTACTTCCTGGATGTTCTCAAACCATTGAACGGATTTACACCCAATCATGCTAATGCAGCGAATCCTGGAAGAATGGTCAATATTGAAACAGATCAGGAGAATACATCTCCAACACCATACTTTTCATATACCGATGGTTCTACATGGACAGATATCAATACCTGGGCAAGACCCGAAGTTTGGGATGCACCTAATAGCCTAGGTAATGATGGCACTTCAATTGACTGGAACATAGCAAGAATCAATCATACTTTTAAAGCCAACAGAGCTATTACGATGCTCGGTCTACTTTCTGAAACCACAGGTAAGGAATTAACTATCAATGCTAGTAATCCAATAACCATTAGTCACTATCTGTATCTAGACGGTAGTATAGATTTGCAGGGTGAATCTCAGTTATTACAAAACCACGGAAGTATTCTGGCAAATGAAAGCGCTGGATTTGTGGAAATAGATCAGCAAGGTAGAATGAGTAGTTTTAATTATAATTACTGGACCAGTCCCGTCAGTACCCAGGGTTCTTCAAACAATTCGGGTTACCGACTCCTAGATGTCCTTATGGATGGAACCAATGCCGAAAATCCTACTGGAATTAACTGGAGAACTGGATATTTCGATGCAGATGGAGCAAGAACTTCACCTATAACGATCACCGATGCCTGGATCTGGGATTTCAGAGGTGGCGACGCAGATATCTACGGAGACTGGCTCTTTATGGGTAAAGATTTTATGCAAATTGCAGGCGCTGGTTATTCTATGAAAGGAACAGATGGTACTGTGGCTCCAAATCAAATGACGCAGAATTATGTTTTCCGCGGAAAACCAAATAATGGCGATATCCCTACTACCGAATTGAGTCTGAATTCAACACAGAATTTTCTAGTAGGTAATCCATTCCCTTCCGCTTTAGATGCAGACGAATTCCTTAGAGATAATCTAAAAAGTGTAGGAACTGGAACTGGAAATAATTCTCAAAACATTTTCAATGGGACACTTTACTACTGGGATCATTTTGCCGGAAGCACTCATATTCTCGAAGAATATGTTGGTGGTTATGCAACCTATACCCTGGCAGGTTCTGCACCTGCAATTCTAAATGACTGGCGTATAAGCCAGGTAGGTGGAAATGGAACTAAAAAAGCTTTGCAATATATTCCGGCAGCACAAGGTTTCTTTCTGAATAGTGCTCCAGTAAATGGAAATACATTTGGTGGACAGATTCAGTTTAATAACACGCAGAGAGTATATGAACGTGAATCGACTGGTGCTTCAATATTTTTACAGCAGGAAGATAATCCTAAATCAGCAAAAAGAAATACTCAGAAAACTTCCGAAGATGAGCGAGCAAAAATTAGGCTGAAATTTGAATCTCCGGCAGGTTATCACAGACAGATTCTGGTTACCAGAGACGCAAATACCACGAATGGTTTTGATGTTGGTTATGACGCTCCGCTTATTGAAAATAATAAGGAAGATATGTACTGGTGGTTTGCAGATAATAGATTTGTTATTCAGGGAGTTCCTGATTTTGAAAAGGAACAAGTACTACCACTAGCTATAAAAACTTCTTCGGAAGGATCTTTTACTATAAAAATAGATAGCACTGAAAACTGGCCAGCAAATAAAGAACTATACCTGAAGGATAAGCAGCATGACAGTATTCATGACTTGCTTGCAGCTTCTTACATAGGCACTACCACCGAAGGAGAAATTAGCGATCGTTTCGAAATAGTATTCTTTAAAGAAATCGGCCAGGAACCTGATCCCGTGGTTATTCCAGAAGAACCTGAACTGCCAGTTGTTGATGGGTTAGTAGGAATATCTTACAGCACCTTCAGTAGAAACGTCAAAATCAGTAATGAGGATTTACTGAAAGTCGAAAAGGTTTTAATCTATGATATGGGTGGTAAGCTGATTCAGGAATTCGATGGTCTACCTTCAGAAAAAGAGATTTATCTAGGCTTAAGGCCAGTGAGATCTGGAATTTATATCGTCAAGGTTTTCTGTGAGAATGCTATCTGTAATAAGAAGATAATAGTAAAATAATAGAAAGTAGTTTCTTACAAGAACAAATTAACAGACCTGCGATTTGTTTAGATTACTGAATTAAAGACTTTTATCTTTCAATTTTTACGATATACTTAACACTTTTAATCGAATTTATATTACTTTTACCGATGAAAATCTAGATCGGTAACCTTATGAAACAAATTACTATTGGACCCCAACTCCAATTTGTACTTTTTTCGCTATTGTTTTTTTTCTCATCTGTAGTATTAGATGGGTCAGAATTACATGCGCAAACCATAAATGCAAATTCTACAAATCCTACCTGTGAAAATTCAGCAGATGGATCTATAACAATCACCGTTAGCGGTGGAACCTCTCCCTATACTTACAATTGGACAGGAACAGGAGTTAGTACTACAGCTCAGAATCAATCAAATCTTACACAGGGGACCTACTCCGTTGAGGTAACTGATAGTTCAGATCCAGCTAAATCCACTACAGAAACTTTCACACTAACTGCTGTAGATAACGAAGATCCTATTGTTCAGACTAAAAATATTACTATCCAACTGGATGATACAGGTAATGCAAGTATTACTACCTCCGATATTAATAATGGTTCTTCAGACAATTGTGCTATCGATAATATAAGCTTAAGCAATACTATGTTCGACTGTAATGACATAGGAAGCAATTCAGTATCGCTAATTGTCTCCGATAAATTTGGGAACTCCTCTTCCAAGACTGCCACAGTTAATGTGCAAGATAATGTAGCTCCCATAGTACAGACTAAGAATATTACCATTCAACTGGATGCTTCAGGTAATGCAAGTATCTCAGACGATGCCGTGAATAATAATTCCACTGATGCCTGTAGTAGTATAAGCTTTGATACAGATATCACAGATTTTAACTGTTCCAATATCGGAGCTAATTCTGTAACCCTTACTGTTACCGATGAAGACAGTAACTCAGCTAGTGCAAATGCCACCGTAACTGTGGAAGACAAAATTGCACCTACGGCGGTTGCTCAAAATATAACTATTCAGCTGGATGCTTCAGGAAACGCTTCAATTACTGCTGCTGAAGTTGATAATGGTTCAGGCGATAATTGTGGGATCCAGAGTTTAAGTTTAGATAAAACCAGTTATGACTGTACTAATGTTGGATCTAACAACGTGATATTGACGGTAACCGATAATCATAATAATTCCAGCACGGCCACTGCGACCGTTACTGTCGAGGATAATATCGCTCCCAACGCAATTGCTCAGAATCTCACAATTCAGTTGGATGCTTCAGGAAACGCTTCGATTACTGCTGCTGAAGTGGATAATGGTTCAAATGATAACTGTGGTATTCAGAGTTTAAGTTTGAATCAGACCAATTTTGACTGTACTGATGTTCGCGCGAACAATGTGGTATTAACTGTTACCGATGTAAATAATAATTCCAGTACAGCGCCTGCTACAGTCACCGTCGTAGATAATATTGCTCCCAATGCAATTGCTCGGGATATAACAATTCAGCTGGATGCTTCAGGAAATGCTTTAATAACCGCTGCTGAAGTTGATAATGGTTCGAATGATAATTGCGGAATTAAAGATTTGAGTCTGGATATCACAAGTTTCAATTGTTCTAATGTTGGGGTAAACGACGTAGTTCTCACCGCTACCGATCTTTACGATAATATAAGTACGGCAAACGCTACCGTCACCGTTGAAGACAATATCCCTCCTACTGCAATCTCTAAGAATATTACAGTTCAGCTGGATGCTTCAGGAAATGCAAGTATTACAACGGCAGATATAGACAACGGATCTTCGGATAATTGTGCAGTTTCCAACTTAAGTTTGGACAAAACTGAGTTTGATTGTTCCAACGTGGGTGACAATACCGTTACTCTAACAGTTACTGATGTGAACAATAACGTAAACACTACCAATGCTACGGTAACAGTTCAGGATAATGTTATTCCGGTAATAAATGCGGTATCCACTATTACTTCCGATAGTTCAGAAGATAACTGTTTTGTTAGATTAACTATACCCAACCCAGGGGCGACCGATAATTGCCAGGTATCAAATCCTGTTGGTACGAGAGATGATAGCCAAAACCTTGACGATTCATTTCCAATTGGTATTACAATAATAACCTGGAATGTTACCGATGAGAATGGACTGGTTGCAGAACCTGTAACGCAAGAGGTGATTGTTGAAGATAAAACCCTCCCGGTAATTGATCATAACGGTGACAAACAGGTTTTTAATGATCCAGACACATGTGGCGCCAATGTGAACGTTGTAGCTACAGCTGAGGATAATTGTGAAGTTAGTTCTCCTGTTGGTGTTAGAGATGATGGGCTCGAACTCACAGATCCCTTTCCTGTAGGCTCAACAAATATTTTTTGGAATACAACAGATAAGAATGGTAACGCCGCTGTAGAAAAAGTGCAGGTCGTAACAGTGGAGGATAATGAAAAGCCTGTAGTTCCGATTCTTGAAGATATCACAGCGGAATGTTCGGTTACTTTAACTCCTCCAACGACGACTGATAATTGTGATGGAGAAATTACCGGTACAACGGGTGTTACTGATTTAACTTTTGACACATTAGGAGAACATACAATATATTGGATCTTTACAGATTCTTCTGGAAACCCAACCCCGTCCGTTGAACAAAAAATTATAATTACTGATAATGCTCCTGAGCCGAATGCCATTGGAACTTTACCAGCGCAAACTTTTAAAGGCTGCCAGATTTCAAGTATTTCAGAATTTGTAAGACCAACTGCAACAGACGAATGTGATGGTCAAATTATGGGAACACTGGCGGAAGATTTTCTTTTCCCATATTCTGTTATTGGATCTAACATTATTGAATGGGAGTTCGTAGATAGTCATGGCAATATCTCAGTAATTCCACAAGAAATTCAGCTTATCCCAGAAAACATCGATGGCGGTGAGTTAAAAGGATATCTAACCACCGATGGAGCTGGTACTTCCAGTGAGGAAGTTGATATTACTGCATGTGCATCTGGTTCAAATCAAATTCAAATGAAACTTTCAAATGAAATTGGAACAATTGTTCGATGGGAAAAATTTGAAGTTGGTACTGGATTTTGGGAAGTTATAAATAACACTTCAGATTCTTATTCAGTCACGTTTGATGCTTCTACTAGTGAGTCTACACTTTTTCGCGTATTGATTCAGAAAGGAACTTGCAATGAATACTCCAATAATTTTTACGCTCGAGCTATTCCACCTGATACGGCTCCCATTTTAGATCAGAATTTATTCAACATTTGCCTCAACGAATCAGTTTCCTTAGTGGCACGAAATGGATTGACTGTACAGGAAGATGCTTTAACGGGAAAAGGAGGTGATTTCCAAACCGGACAGTTTCCAGATAAACACAATCCAGATATGTGGAGAATTGATGGGGCTGCCGCCGCCTCTCATTTTACTGCAAGTGCTAATAATGGTAAACCTACAAATTGGGCTGCAAAAGGTGATGGTAAAGAGCTTGGATCAATATATTATAGTTCTGGAGCTCCAAAATTTGGAATAGCACAAGGAGATTATTCATCATCTTGGATAAAGAAGAAACAACCTCAAGTTTACCAAGGAGAATCAACATTAGAAACTCCCATATTCAGTTTAGAAAATATTAGTCAAGCATCGCTTGAGTTCGACCAGGCCTATAACTTAGTGAATAGTGATTATGCTACTTTGGAATTGTCCTTGGACGGGGGAAATACTTATTCAATAACCCTACAATCATTATCGGGAGGAGATACCTGGGATTATTCCGACCCTGCAAAAGCCACAACCCCCCCCTCTTCACCCACCAATTATAATTTTGAAAACGATAATTCTACATTCGATTTAACGCCATACGTAGGTAATTCTGAAGTTAGAATAAAATGGACTTTTCATGGCACTTCTGATGAAAGTGCTTGGGCTATTGACGGTATCTCAATTCCTATAGAACCTTTATTAGATGAAATAGAATGGACTGATGGATTAGGGAGTCCTGATAAACCTATTTTATCAAATGGTAGATTGGAAACCACTTATACTTTTACTCCAGACGCTCCAGGATATCATGAATATGGAGCAACAGTTCTGGTAGATGGATGCAGGGCCTACGACCTAAAAGGAACAGCTATGGCTAATGTTAATGTAAATTATTCATATGCAGGCGAAAATATAATATATAGTGCTGAGGAATGTGGTAATAATACTGTAAGATTGAACGCCTATGATAATGCCTTAACTGCTAACGAAAACTCTCACAAGGGCGCTTATCCGGATAAACCTGAGCCCTGCTTAACTTGTGATGCACCCGGAACGCAAGAGGTAGGAAAGTGGACTTATGTTACCTCAACGAATTCTTGCGAAAATGGCTTGTTCTCATCTAGTAACCCAACAAAATATCCAGATCCAACTAATGATCCGAATGCAACTTTTAGCGCAGGACCCGGCACATATACTCTTACATGGACAGTAGGTGGTTGCACAGATGACATAACTGTAGTAATTACTAACTGCGACAACGTTAATTTTGATGGGGAGAATGATCATGTTGATTTCGACGACAATTTTAATCTTAGTGGGGCTTTTAGCCTTGAAGTTTGGGTTAAACCGGAAACTCTTTCCGGTAAACATACCATATTATCAAAAAGAGATGGTAACTATTCCAATAGTGCCCCTGGCTATGATTTAAGAATTACTAACGGCATTGTCTCATTTAATTGGGATAACACCGGAGTAATCTCATCACCTCATAAAATAATTGATAATAGCAGATGGTATCATATTGCACTAACACATACCAGTACTGGGGAGTATCGACTATATATAGATGGCTTGCTTATGAAAAACACAGGTGGAGCCGCTCCGACCGCAAACGATTATCGAGCGATTTTAGGTGCTATGGATATGGAAAACTCCCTAGAAACTAGAGATTTTTTTCACGGCTGGATGGAAGAGTTGAGAATCTGGAATGTTGCGTTAACACAAGACCAGATCAAATTAATGATGAATCAGCACATCACGAAAGGCACGAATGCCGAGCTAATTGGTGAAGTCATTCCAGTTGCTACCGAATTGAACTGGAGTAATCTGGAGGCGTATTACCGAATGGATAACATAAGCTGTGGAAACCTGGATGCATATACCCTTGATGGCTCCACATTTAAAGGTAATTCTGGAAAACTATTGAATATTACCTCTCCTCAACAAACTACTGCGCCGCTCCCTTACGAATCGGCCAGTAATGGGAACTGGGATACTATGAGTACCTGGCTATATCCAGACGTCTGGGATGCGCCAAACTCAAAAGGTATTAATGATCAATTGATCAATTGGAATATTGTGGTTGCAAAACATAACATCACGAATTCTACCAGAAATATTAATTTACTAGGCTTAGTTTCTGAAAGTGGCACCATCGAATTTGAAGGTACTACCAATGTAAATAGTGGAAAAGGATCTGGAAACGGATTATTAATTTCACATTATTTGAGATTAGACGGGGTGATAGACCTGAACGGAGAATCGCAGTTAGTACAGCTAGAGGGTAGTATCATTGCACCAGAAAGCTCAGGCAATTTACAGATAGATCAACAAGGAAAAGCTAATAGTTACAATTATAACTATTGGACTTCACCTGTTTCAAATGCATCTGGTTTGAACAGTGGTTTCTCCTTAGATACTGTATTATATAATGGCGCAAATCCATTCACATTTCAGGCAAATTTTCGTGCTGCAGATGGAAGTGACATTGTTATAAGCTCATACTGGTTATACACATTTAGTGGAGATGCTGATGATTACTTTACATGGCTGCAATTCGATGAAACCTTTAAACTAGAACCAGGAATTGGTTACAGTATGAAAGGAACTTCAGGTGCTGCAGATTTGAACGTTCACCAGAACTATAGTTTCCGTGGTATGCCTAATAATGGAGATATTTCCGTAGCGGTTGGTGAGGATCAAAATTTACTAACTGGAAATCCTTATCCTTCAGCAATAGATTCAGAAATGTTCATTGAAGAGAATGCTATTCAACAGCAAAATTTCAATGGCTCACTTTATTTCTGGGATCATTTTGGTAAGATAAACACCCATTATCTGGAAGAATATGTTGGAGGTTATGCCGTTCTAAATAAATCCGGATCGGTATCCTCTGCGAGCTCTATAGACTCCAGAATCGAAACGGAAACAGATCTTCGAGGCTCAAAAAAACCAGGAAGATATATTCCGGTAGGTCAGGGATTTTTCATCAACACTCAGGGTGCTTCAAATCCACAGCGAATAACTTTTAAAAATAAATATAGAGTTTTTGTCCCTGAAAGTTCCGGAGACTCCCAATTCCACTCACAGGAAGAAGATCCGAAGAAGTCGGCGGAGAATGAATATGAAAAGGATACCAGGCACAAGATTAGATTAAAGCTGGAATCTCCTAAAGGTTATCACCGACAAATTCTTGCTACTGCAGATGTAAATACTACCGATGGTTTCGATCTTGGATATGATGCCCCGCTTATTGAAAACAATGTGGAAGATCTCTACTGGATGATTGATGAATCTGAATTTGTAATTCAGGGTGTACCAGACTTCAATAAAGCCAGAGTTTTGCCTATAGGTTTCAAAATTGCAGAAGCCGGCGAGTATACTATCAAAATCGATGAACTGGAAAATATTCAGAATGAGATCGACATATATCTTTTGGATACAACAACCGAAGAGTATCATGACCTTATGAAATCTGATTATACGATGAGTACAGATAGTGTAGGTATTTTTAATGAGAAATACCAGATCGTATTTCAGAAGCTTGAAGAGGAAGTTTCCGAGGAAGTTGTAGAAGAAAAGCCTGAAGTAGAAGAAGAATCAGACCCAGATTTTCTGGATATGAGATATCTTCGCCAGACAGATGAGATTGCGCTATACAATCCTGATCTTCAGAATATAGATTTTGTAGAGCTTTACAGCGTATCTGGACAGAAAATAATGACCTTCAGCGAAATTCCTACGGAAGAATCAATAAGCCTCCGAATTCAGCAAAAATTGAGTTCTGCAGTTTATGTAGTGAAGATCTATGTTGGGGAAAAGAGCTATTCCAAGAAGGTGATCATTACCAAATAATCTGGAATTAACCTTTATATTTCATAGGTAAGTAGACTACTTTCTTAGTATCATAGAAGTCTTCTTCAAAATAATCGGATAGCTCAAAAATCTGGGCTGTCCGATAATCCTGTAATTCTTCTGAAAGATCTCCGCCTTTTAGATACAGAATTCCGTTTTTGAAATCGTGTTTGCTTTCCTTGGCGATCTTACCTTTCACCCAACGAACAAAAGTTGGCATTACTGCTACCGCTCTACTCACAATAAAATCATACTGACCTTTCAGATCTTCTACACGCTGATTATAAGTGGTGACATTCTCAAGTTCCAGACCTTCTGAAACCTCATCGACCACTTTAATTTTTTTACCTATAGAATCAACAAGATCAAATTTGGTTTCAGGATGCAAGATTGCTAAAGGTATTCCTGGAAAACCGCCGCCGGTTCCAACATCCAGAACTCTTGATCCTGGAAGGAATGCCTGAACTTTTGCTATTCCCAATGAATGTAAAACGTGGCGAATGTATAATTCGTCAATATCTTTCCTGGACACTACATTAATTTTAAGGTTCCAGTCCTTATATAACTCTTCCAGTTTTTCAAACTTCTGAAGTTGATCTTCAGTTAAATTTGGGAAATATTTCTTTATTAGTTCCAAAGCATTCAATTTTCAGCAAAAATAGGCATTTTTTTATGTCCATTTTTTCTGAATAAACAGTAGCTGAAAATTTTAATATTATAACTTTGAAATGTTTCCGAAGCAGATGCTACATTGAATAAAAGGAGCATTTTCAGAATCATTAAAAAATTAAAGACATGCAGGAAAAACTATCGAACCGAATTAATGCGATGGCAACATCCCAAACGCTTGCAATGGCAGCGAAAGCCAGAGAATTAAAAGCTGAAGGGAAAGATATTATTGGATTAAGTCTTGGAGAACCAGATTTTAATACTCCAGATTTCATTAAGGATGCCGCAATACAGGCCATTAATGACAATTACAATTCCTATACGCCGGTCGATGGTTATGTTGAATTAAAGGATGCTATTATTTCTAAATTTAAAAGAGATAATGATCTTAGCTATGATCGCTCACAGATTGTTGTCTCTACTGGTGCTAAGCAATCCCTGGCTAATGTAGCCATGGTTGTTCTTAATCCCGGAGACGAGGTGCTTCTACCCTGCCCTTACTGGGTAAGTTATGCTGAAATTGTGAAACTGGCAGAAGGTGTTCCAGTAGAAGTTCCAACCAGTGTGGAGACCAGTTTTAAGATCACTCCAGAACAACTGGAAGCATCTATCACTCCTAAAACCAAAATGATCTGGTATAGCTCTCCGTGTAATCCAAGTGGAATGGTGTACAGCAAGGAAGAATTAAGAGCACTCGCTGATGTACTTAAACAATATCCAGATATAGTGGTGGTAAGCGATGAAATCTACGAGCATATCAATTTTGTAGGAGATCATGCTTCCATGGCTCAATTCGAAGATATGTATGACCGAACGGTGACAGTGAATGGTGTTTCAAAAGCATTTGCCATGACCGGATGGAGAATTGGATATATTGGAGCTCCGGCTTATATCGCTCGAGCCTGTAATAAAATGCAGGGACAAATCACCAGTGGTGCGAACTGTATTGCGCAGCGTGCTGTGATCACTGCTCTGGAAGCTCCGGTAAGCAAGATTAGTCATATGATCGATACTTTTAAATCAAGAAGAAAGCTCATTATTGATCACCTGAATGAGATTGACGGATTTGTTACTACCGAACCTGAGGGAGCGTTTTATGTATTCCCTAATATTTCGGCCTTCTTCGGAAAGACTATCGATGGTACTAAAATTGAAAACGCAAGTGACTTTTCGATGTTATTATTGGAAAAAGCGAATGTTGCCACAGTAACTGGTGAAGCTTTTGGAAATCCTGACTGTATTCGTATTTCATATGCCGCAAGTGAAAGTCAGATCGAAGAAGCTATTAAAAGAATAAAAGAAGTGTTATCATAATTGCAGTTATACACAAAACAAAAAAAAACCGGCCAAGGCCGGTTTTTTTGTTCGATAAATTCAGATTATCTGTTGCGCCAGAAGAATGGCGTTAATATGATAAGTACCGTAAACAGTTCCAGTCTACCTATCAGCATTAAGAAAGCTGACCACCATTTTCCGAAATCTGATAAAATATCAAAATTGTTCACGGGACTCAAACCTCCAAAGGCTGGACCGATATTCCCCAGTGAAGATGCAGCACCTCCAATGGCCGTTTGAAAATCCAACCCCATTCCTGCAAATACTACTGCACCAATAATAAAGGAGAGCATATATAGTATAAAAAAGCCCAGAATATTAAAAACGATCTCTTTACTAATCGACTTCCCATTGAATCGTACCGGAAGTATCGCGTTGGGATGTAAGGTTCTCTTAAATTCGATGATTCCGTTCTTGATCATGATAATATGACGCATCACTTTCACTCCCCCAGCGGTACTCCCTGCGGAACCACCCAAAAAGAACAATCCAAAATAGAGAATAGTTAGAAAAGGCGTCCACATCGTATAATCGGCAGAAACAAATCCGGTAGTGGTGATCACGGTTAAAACCTGGAACAGAGAATGTCTGAAGGCGCTTTCGGCTTCACCCCAAACCATTGGATGCTCAATACTTGAAATTGCAACATCTGCCTGGAAATAAACCACAAGTGCTGAAATTGCCGTAAATCCAAAGATGAAAAACATGTACCACTTAAACTCATCATCATGCAGAATTTTCTGCACCTGACCCTTAAAAGCAAAATAACTCAATACAAAGTTACTTCCCGCCAGCAGCATAAAAAGTATGATGATATACTGAATTACAGGGTTATCGTTCCAGTAAGCTAAACTTGCGTTCTTGGTAGAAAAACCTCCCGTGGATAATGTGCTAAAGGCATGATTAATAGCATCAAAAAAGGTCATTCCAGCTACCCATAGAAGGATAGTTTCGGCTACCGTATAGGAAACATAGATAAGCCATAGACGCTTGGCGGTATCTGTAATACGCGGTTTTAATTTGTCTGCGCTTGGTCCCGGGGACTCAGCAGAGAATAATTGCATCCCTCCTATTCCAAGCAATGGCAGGATCGCTATGGCTAGAACGATAATTCCCATTCCGCCAATCCAGTGGGTGAGACTTCTCCAAAATAGAATTCCCTTTGGGATCGCTTCAATATCATTAAGAATGGAAGCACCGGTAGTGGTGTATCCAGACATAGTTTCGAAAAACGCATTTGTAAAAGTTGGTATAGACTCACTAATGAGGTAAGGGAGACTACCACTTAAGGCCATAAAGATCCATCCAAAAGTCACAATAATATAACCTTCTCTTTTCTTTACTTCCTTACTATGGCCACGGGTAGTGAACATGAGCAAGGTCCCCGTAAATAATGTTACAAGAGCAGCGGTTGAAATTTCAAGAGTTACCCCATCGTCATATATATAACTTACAAGGGTCGCCAAAAGCATAAAGCCACCATTACACAGCAGCAATAATCCCATCACATGAAGAATTATCTGATAATTCAATCTGGGCATTAGAGGAAAAGTTTTTCTACTTTGTTAATAGATCGTGGTAAACAACAAACCACAATTCTGTCTCCGGGTTTGATTAGAAAGTCACCTAAAGCGATCAAACCTTTGCCATCGCGAATAATTCCACCGATAATTGCTGAACGCGGGAAATCCAAATCCTTGATCTTTTTATTTGAAACCTGAGAATTTGGTTTTACGATAAACTCCAGAAGCTCGGCATTCATATTATTCAGCTTGGTCATCGCTACGACCTCACCTTTTCTTACATAACGGAAAATATTATTTGCCGCCAGTAGTTTTTTATTAATTAGTGTATCAATACCAATAGAGTGACTTAGTTGAAAATAATCCATATTCTCGACCAAAGAGATGGTTTTCTTAACACTCTTCGATTTAGCTACAAGGCAGGACATGATATTAGTCTCTGAATTCCCCGTTACAGCAATAAAAGCATCCATATCATGAATGTTTTCTTCCTCCAGTAATTCAACATTGCGACCATCGCCGTTGATAATCAAAACATTTGGAAGTTCATCTGCCAGTTCATATGCCTTTTCACGATCTTTCTCTACCAACTTAACGTGAAAATTGTTACGACAAAGATCCTGTGCAGTTTTTCTACCAATCTTACTACCTCCAAGAACCATTATATTCTTAATATCCTGCCTGACTTTTCCGGTAAGTTTGTATAACTCCTCTACACCATTTTTTAAGGTAATAAAATAAACCTGATCACCTTCTTTAAATTGGGTATCTCCTCTAGGTATCAACGTGTATTGAGTTCCAAATCTCTGAATTGCAATTGGAACAAAATTTAATTCTGGAAAGATTTTGGCTGCTTCCTTTACTGTCTTTCCCACAAAGGTCGCGGTTCTGGACAAACTCACACCAATCATGGTTAGTGCACCCTCCTCAAATTCGTAGCTATCATTGAACGCCGACTGATTCAGCAGCAATTCGATTTCACGCGATGCAAGGGCTTCCGGAGAAATAAGTTCATCTATCCCGAAACGGGTGAATCCCAGTTCCCCCTGATTTTCGAGATATTCGGTATTAGAAATTCTTGCGATCGTCCTTTTTGCTCCAAGCTGCTTGGCCAGTACACATACCGTAATATTAGTAGCCTCACTTGAGGTAACACTAATTACCATGTCTGTATGTTTCACCTGCGCATCCTTCAATATTCTGATGGAGCTGGCATCGCCTTTAATGGTCCTAATATCCAGATGAGTATCAGCATAAGCAAGATTATCTCTGTTTGGGTCAATTAGCGTAATATCCTGAGATTCAAAGGAGAGTAATTTAGCTAAATGAAATCCTACTTCACCTGCGCCGGCGATAATTATTTTCATATAACAGCTTCAAATTGTGAAAGCAAAGTTAAGTTATTTTGCAGAAAGGAAAAATCTCTTTTCAGAGATAAATAATCGGCTAATATCCATTATTTTCTACATATCGGTTATCTTTGAAGCAAATTTCACCTATGAGTAAGAAAGTTACTCCATACAAAGACTCGCAGCTCACCAAGAAAAAGCAGGTAGAACAGATGTTCGACAATATATCTGACAACTATGATGGGCTAAACAGGGTTATTTCTATGGGAACCGATGTAAGCTGGCGAAAGAAGGTTGTTGCTGCAGTTGCTGCAACTAATCCTGATAGTATTCTTGATATTGCTACTGGAACTGGCGATCTGGCCATTCAAATGGCTAATACCGGAGCGAACAGAATCGTTGGTCTTGATCTATCTGACGGAATGTTAAGTGTAGGTCGAAAAAAGATAGCCGCTAAAGAGTTGGATGTTGAAATCGAAATGATTCAGGGAGATTCTGAAAGTTTACCGTTTGATGCTGATAGTTTTGATGCGATTACTGTTGCCTTTGGGGTTCGAAATTTTGAAAACCTGGAACTCGGCCTTTCAGAAATATTTCGTGTGTTGAAGCCTGGTGGTATTTTCGTGGTTCTGGAAACTTCAGTTCCAACAAAATTCCCTTTTAAACAAGGGTATAAGGTATATTCCTCCATGATATTACCGGCTATAGGAAAGTTATTTTCAAAGGACAAGGATGCCTACTCCTACCTAAGCGAAAGTGCTGCAAGTTTTCCTTATGGCAAGGAGTTCAACAATATTTTATCGAAAACCGGGTTTACTAATGTGAGAGACTTACCTCAAACCCTGGGAGTCTCCACTATATACATTGCTTCAAAGTAGATACATGAAGAAATTTTTTATAATTGCCCTTTTTCTATTCATTTCAAATGCTTCTTTCGCCCAATTATTTTCAGGGGAGAGCGTGGTAAATCAACCTAATATCGACAATGCTCGATGGTCCTGGGGTTATTTTCTAGGCTTTAACAGTTATGATTTTGATTTTGACTATATCGATTATAATCCAGATCCCGTAACAGGTCAGGATTTTAGAATTGGAACTAGAACTGGTTTTAATGTAGGGTTAGTTGGAAATTTAAAATTACACAACAATTTAGATCTTAGGTTAGAGCCTGGCGTCAACTTCAATACTAGAGATTTCCAGGCGCTCAAAGCAGATGAAAGTACCTATAGAGAAATAAGCGCGACGTATGTCCATATTCCATTATTACTGAAATTTAACGCTAACAGGCTGAATAACTTCAGGCCTTTCGTGACCGGTGGTCTTTCTACTTCGATAAATCTAAGTAGCAATGAGAATAATCCTGACGATAATTCTGCTGGACAATTCCGTATGAAAACCAACACATATTATTACGAAATTGGGTTTGGTATAGATCTATATTTATATTACTTCAAACTAACGCCTTCAATTAGAGGAGTATTTGCAATTAATGACGAATTAGTGAGAGATGAAGACCCCAATAGCATATATACGGGCAACGTAGATTCAATGTCCTCAAGGGCAGTTTTTATCAACTTCACTTTCCAATAGACTCCTGTCTTCGGAATTCTGCGAGGGTAATAGCCGTTGCCGTTGCCACATTGAGACTTTCAGTATTTTGCTCCTTACCATATTGGGGAATGCTTATCTTCTGATTCACTAAATTGTGAATTTCAGAAGAAATGCCATTTGCCTCATTTCCGAAGATGACAAAACTTTCTGATTTTAACTCACTTTGGTAAATATCGGAACCTTCTAAAAGTGTTCCATATATGGGGAAAGATTGTTTTTCAGAAATGAATTCATATAAGTCTGTATACACAATATTTACACGGGACAGAGAACCCATACTGGCCTGTACTACTTTGGAATTAAAACAGTCTACTGTATCTCTGGAACATATAAGATCTGTGATCCCGAACCAATCGCAAAGCCTGATGATGGTCCCAAGATTTCCAGGGTCTCGAACTCCATCCAAAACTACCTTCAATCCATTTTCTGCTACCGGTAAATCTTCTCGCATTCTGAAAACTGCAAGATAATCTGGAGCAGTAGTCAGGGAGCTTATCTTGGCTAGATCGGTTGAGTTCGCCGCAAAGAAATCTCGCTCATTAACCTCTTCTAAATTCCGGGTTCCAAACAAAGCATATAGCTCAAAATCAGATCTCAAAAACTCTTTTATCCCTTTAATTCCTTCAACAATGAATAGCTTTTCACGAAGCCTGTGCTTTTTTTGAGAAAGACTTTTTATTAACTTAATCTGGCTTTTGCTTACCATACAAAAAATGTATTTTTGAGCCCTAATCGATTATACTTGACACGGCTTCTCGCAAAAATATTATTATTTTTTTTAACGACTATTCTTATCCTTAGCTGTAATGCTGTAAAAAGATTAGAAGCCGATGAAAACCTGTTGGTGAAAAATGAAATTTTCGCTAATGACGAACTAGTCAAAGATTCCAGAATTAAAAATCAGCTTTACCAAAAACCAAATACCAAATTATTGGGTTTTCCGCTTAGACTGCATTTCTACAATTTAGCACGACCTGAAATTGACAGTATCCTCACAGAGAAATTTCTTGAGAACGAATCCAGAAGAAAGCGACTTACAGCAATACTATCCAAAAAACAATTTGATCAATATATATATTCCAAAAAAGAGTTCAACCATTGGATCAAAAGAACTGGAGAAGCACCTGTAGTTCTAAATAAAGAGCAGGCAGATAAATCAGTTAACAGGTTAAAATCCTGGTACTGGAATAATGGATGGTTCAATGTAGAAGCAGATTACAAGGTGTTGCCTATAGAAAATAAAGATAAACGGGCTAAAGTAGAATATTATGTCAAACCTGGAAAGCCTTACACGCTAGACTCGCTTACTACAGAAATTGCTTCGCCAGCCCTGGATAGTCTTTACCAGTCTAACAAAACTGAAAGTGAGATCATAGCCGGTACGCAGTACAACACCCTAGATTTCAACGAGGAAAGAGATAGATTATCAGACCTTTTCAGGAACAATGGAGTGTATAATTTTGACCAGGAATATATAAGTTTTGACGCAGATACTGTGGATACTAACCACAAGTTAAACACTACTCTAATCATAAAGAATGAGCGGAATAATATAGGAGACAGTATCACCCGAACTCCCTTCAAGATCCATACGATAAGTAAAGTAAAGATCTTTACAGATTATAGTTTCGCTAATAGAAATATGCCGATTCTGGACAGTGCAACTTATCGGCGGTATGAGCTATTTAGTTTTGAAGACATGCGTTATAAGCCAGAAGCTGTTACCGATGCTGTTTTCATTAGACCCGGTATGATTTATCGTGATCTTGACCGAACAAGAACCTATAATAGACTAAATTCACTGCGAGTTTTTAAGTATCCCAATATTCAGTATACTCCAGATCCTTCAGATAGCACAAACACTAAACTGATCTCTAATATATTTCTAAGTCCGCTTCCAAAGTATTCGCTTGGATTCGATTTTGATGTTTCACAAAGTAATATTCAGAAATTCGGAATTGGATTCGGAGGATCATTTCTGATCAGAAATATTTTTGGCGGACTGGAGAACCTGGAATTATCTGGTCGCGGTAGTATTGCTTCTTCTACAGATGCGGCAGCAAGTGCAGATAAAGACCGTTTTTTCGATATTACTGAAGTTGGTGCCGATCTAAAATTGACCCTTCCGAGGATATTTTTACCTATAGATACTGAAAGGCTTATTAAGAAATACATGGCACCTTTTACCAGTATGAGTCTTGGATTTAGCTCCCAGAGAAATATTGGCTTGGATAAGCAAACATTTTCAGGAATTTTGAATTATAACTGGAACCCCTCCAAACAGCTTACCAACAGCCTCGATTTACTCAATATCCAATACGTTAGAAATTTAAATACTGAAAACTACTTCAATGTTTATCGGAATTCATTTGAAGAATTAAATTCTATTGCACAGCGAAGTAATTTTAACTTCAGCACTCCGGGAAGTGATTTGCAAATTCCTGAAGAAGCCGATGGATTTATAGATTATGTCATCAACGAAGACAGACCCAATACTGGTTTGGAGAATGAAGACTACCTGAACACACTGGACATTTACGAACGTAAGCTGAGACTTACTCAAAACAACCTGATCTTCGCTTCCAGTTATACTTATTTATGGAACACACGGGAAAGCCTTTACGATAAGGAATTCTCGCGTTTTAGATTCAAAATTGAAACCGCTGGAAATGTGTTATCAGCTCTATCTAATGTTTTCAATTACCCTGAAAATGATCAGGGAAATGAGAAAGTTTTAGGAGTGGCATATTCACAATATGTCAAAACTGAATTGGATTTCATCAAACACTGGGATCTTGGGAACGATCAAATATTTGCTGTTCGTGCTTTTGGAGGAATTGCCATACCTTATGGTAATGCAAATGATATTCCAATCACCAAAACATTCTTTGCTGGTGGACCCAATGACAATCGTGCATGGCAGGCGTATGATCTTGGTCCAGGTAGTAGCGGAAGTATTTTAGAGTTTAATGAAGCAAACCTGAAACTTGCATTCAACGGAGAATATCGCTTCGGAATATTTGATCAGTTTAAGGGTGCTTTATTCGTAGATGTGGGAAATATCTGGAACGTTCTTGATTCCAGAACTTCAGAAGATGTAGTTTTCGAGCAGTTTTCAGATCTTGAAGAATTAGCTGTTGGTAGTGGATTTGGTCTTAGGTATGACTTTAACTTTTTTGTCTTAAGATTTGATATAGGCTTCAAAACTCATGATCCGGGACAACCTGAAGGAAATCGATGGTTTCAGGAGTATAATTTTAACCATGCTGTTTATAACGTAGGAATCAATTATCCTTTCTAAGCCAGTTTATTTTCTTATTTTTGTGAACCTAATCAACTAAAAGTTATGAGTCACAATATCAAACCGGGCGTTGCCACTGGAAAAGAAGTTCAGGAGATTTTCAATTATGCAAAAGAGAAAGGCTTTGCCCTTCCTGCTGTAAACGTAATTGGTTCAAGTAGTGTGAATGCTGTTCTGGAAACGGCTGCTGAATTAAATTCCCCTGTAATTATCCAATTTTCTAATGGTGGTGCGCAATTTAACGCTGGTAAAGGATTGTCGAATGAAGGAGAACAGGCTGCAATTGCCGGTGGAGTTGCTGGTGCCAAGCATGTGCACGAAATGGCAAAACTTTACGGAGTACCAGTGATAATGCATACAGATCACTGTGCTAAAAAATTGCTTCCGTGGATCGACGGACTTTTAGATGCTAGTGAAAAACACTACGAACAATTTGGCAAACCTCTATATAGTTCTCACATGATAGATCTTTCCGAAGAACCTTTGGAAGAGAATATGGAGATCTGTAAAAAATATCTTGAGAGAATGTCCAAAATGGGAATGACTCTGGAGATCGAACTTGGAATTACAGGTGGTGAGGAAGATGGAGTAGACAACTCTGATGTTGATGCTTCCAAACTTTATACTCAACCAGAAGAAGTTGCATATGCATATGAAGAATTAAGCAAAGTGAGTGATCAATTCACTATTGCTGCAGCTTTCGGAAATGTGCACGGTGTTTACAAACCAGGAAATGTTAAGTTGACTCCAAAGATCCTGAAGAATTCTCAGGCATATATCACGAAAAAATATAACGTAGAAGAAAATCATATTGATTTCGTTTTCCATGGTGGAAGTGGTTCTACAGTAGAAGAAATTCGTGAAGCTATTGGATATGGCGTTATCAAAATGAATATTGATACCGATCTTCAATATGCATACCTGGAAGGAATTCGTGATTACATGGGATCTAAAAAGGATTACCTGGCTACACAAATTGGAAATCCTGATGGGGACGATGTACCTAACAAGAAATATTACGATCCACGTAAATGGGTTAGAGAGGGTGAATTAACTTTCAAGACTCGTTTAAAGAAAGCTTTTGAGGACCTTAATAACGTAAATACTTTATAAATAATTTTTCAAAACAGTCTTTTTCTTCGGAATCAGACTGTTTTTTATTGCCATAAATTTGACAACCCTGACGATTAAAATTTGAAAGAAATGGCTTGGTTTAAAAGAACACAAAAAGGGATTCAAACTCCTACTGAAGATAAGAAAGATGTCCCTAAAGGCTTGTGGTACAAGTCACCAACCGGGAAGATCGTAGATGCTGAACAATTGGAAAGCAATTTTTATGTAAGTCCGGAAGATGGATACCACGTAAGAATTGGTAGCAATGAGTATTTCAAAATTCTCTTTGATGACAACAATTTCAAGGAACTTGATAAGAATGTTACTTCCAAGGATCCTTTAAATTTTGAGGATACTAAGAAATACACAGAAAGACTTAAAGCTGCGCAGGAAAAGACTGGTTTAACAGATGCAGTACGAACTGCTGTTGGAAAATCTAAAGGAAAAGACCTGGTGATCGCTTGTATGGATTTTAAATTCATTGGTGGATCTATGGGTTCTGTTGTAGGAGAAAAAATTGCTCGAGCAGCAGATTATGCACTACAGAATAAAATTCCGTTTATGATCATCTCCAAATCTGGAGGTGCCAGAATGCAGGAAGCTGCACTATCATTGATGCAACTTGCAAAAACTTCAGTGAAGTTAGCTCAACTTGCCAATGCACAAATTCCTTATATATCCCTTGCTACCGATCCTACAACTGGAGGAACTACGGCGAGTTTCGCTATGTTAGGAGATATTAATATCTCTGAACCAGGAGCTCTAATAGGATTTGCAGGACCAAGAGTTGTAAAGGATACGACCGGTAAAGATCTTCCAAAGGATTTCCAGACTTCAGAATTTCTGAAAGAAAAAGGGTTTTTAGACTTTATCACACATAGATCTGAATTAAAAAATAAGGTGAATTTATACCTTGATCTAATTCAGAATCAACCAGTGAGAAAATAGTTAGACATTTCAGTTTACAGAATAAAAAAACGACCTGATCTCTCAGGTCGTTTTTTTTGTTTCTGTACTTCAGCATTAATCGATCTTTCCTGAAACATGATCTTCTCTAACTTCTGGATCACGATACTTGCAACAATCATCAAGCTTAGCATAAGCTTCATCTGTAGCTTTCAAGTGATCAAGGTCATGACCAGCCTCTAATATATTACCTTGAATCGTTTTAAGATCTGTTTTATTTTCATTGAAGATCAACTGTAATTCCTGAGTTTCTAAGTTCCAATCGGCAAATTTGACACCCTTCGATGTTATACCTGCTTTCTCGATTCTATCCTTGCACATCATACAAACACCATCCACTTGAAATGACGCCTTTGCATTGCGATCCTGAGCAAACATGCTGGTAGAACCTATCATAAAAATTAATAATACTAAGTATTTCATATTCTTTTGTTTAATTCAATTTAAATCTAAATCCTGCGTAGTATAAATTACCAAAAACGGGACCATAAACGAGGGTTGAGTCAAAATAATCTCCAAAGGGATCTTCCGCAGCAAGAATTGGTCGATCCTGTCTAACATTCGTAATGTTTTCTCCTCCAATATAAACCTCGAATCTACCTGAAAAAACCCTGGTTATTTGTGCGTTTAGTGTACTTAATGATGGCGAATATTCTCCTACCTGGAACTCCTCCGGATTTGTGGCTGTAGACGGAAATCTTTGTTCCCCGAGCCAATTATAGGTAGCGTCAAACTTCCACTGACTATTATTTTTTATTCTAGTTTCATAGGAAAGATTCGCAAAGACTCTATGTTCTGGAATAAGGGGCTTGATCTTAGTTCCAGTCTGGTACTTAGTTTTTACATCGTAAAATTTATATGCCATTCTTAGATCGAGGCGCTCTGCAGGATTATAGCTTAATTCAGCCTGAAAACTGTTAGCATAGCTTTCCCCTTTCAGGTTATAAAAACTTATTTCCTGTGGGTTTTCCCAGTCAACTACCACCTGGTTCTGAAAGTCCGTACGATAATAATCAAAAATCAGCTCTGCTTTTCTACTGAAAATGTTGAAACCCTGCATATATGAAATTCCGTAATTCCAGGCGATCTCAGGATCCAAACCATAAATATCTCCACTAGAACTTCTTTGAATATTGATCTCCCGGGAAGACGCGAATAGATTTTGATTTTCAGCAAAAATATTGGCAGCACGTTTGCCACGACCAAATGATGCTCTCAACGCCGATTTTGCCCAAGGTCGATACCTCGCATGAACTCTTGGAGTTAGAAAGAAACCAAGCCGATTATGATAATCTGCACGCACTCCTGCGGTAAGATTTAGCTTGTCCATATCGTCAAAGTTATATTCGAAAAAACCACCTACAGAATTATCTTTACGAACGTAATCTGTATCTTCTACTAGCTCATCATAAGAATCCTGAGTAAAATCAAGACCAGTCTTGATCTTGTGTCTGGAGTCACTTATAATACTATTATAAATGATATTAGAATAAATACTATTATGCTCTATATCATAAACTCTTAGACCAAAATAGGAATCCTGCTGATGATTGCTCACCGCTAATTGCATTCCAATACTCTGCCACGGAAGTTCTGGATTTACATATCCTAGTTTTCCTGAAAACTCATAACGTTGCGTATTAATCTCACTTCCCCAGGCATTTGTGGTTAATTTATCTGTATCAGGATCGAAATCGAGCTCTCCGGTTTGCTTTTCATCATTAAGATAGCGGAAATTCATAAATGCCACGATCCCGTTCTCGTTGTCAATATATTGCCAGCGATTCATCAAATTGATCTGATTATACAAGGGCATATCCAGGAAGTTATCGTTATTAACATCATGCTCTTCCTGTTGCGAGTTTCCGTGAACAAAGATTCCTGTACTCCACTTCTTATTCAGTTGAGTATTATAATGAGTGTTAAGTTCCAGGCGCTTACTGCTGGCACCATAAAGGTTTACAAATAGTTTATCTGAATTTGCAGGTTTCTGAAGTTCAGCGTTGATCTGGCCGGCAATACTTTCATAACCATTAACCACACTACCCGCTCCTTTAGTAATCTGAATACTCTCCACCCATGTTCCCGGCGTGAAGGAAAGTCCGTAAGCCTGAGCGGCTCCTCTAACCGATGGAATATTTTCAGTAGCGATCAATATATAAGGACTGGTTAATCCAAGCATCTTTATTTGCCGGGTTCCCGAAATAGCATCAGCAAAATTGACGTCTATGGAAGGATTGGTTTCAAAACTTTCGGAAAGGTTACAACAGGCTGCTTTTAAAAGTTCATCACTGCTAATATTCATGACATTCGTAGACTCCAGATAAGATCTTGAAGTAGCTTTTTTACGAGAAACCAGGTCTACTTCATCAAGGTTTGCTGAAGGACTTAGTTCATGAATAAAATTATCCCGATTGTTCTTTATACTAAGAGTATCTGATTTATAGCCCATAAAACTAATGATCAGCTTATTGTATTCCTTTTTATACGGAATTGAAAATTCACCGTTGAAGTCGGTTATGGTTCCAACTTCGGTATTTAGCCAGTAGACATTTGCTCCAGGAACAGGCATTTCTGTTCCCAGTTCCTGTACTCTACCACTGAAAGTATCCTGTGAAAAGATTACCGCAGGGAGTAGTAATAAAATGAGAGATTGTATGATTTTCATCAATTGAATTTTGATTTTTGATAATAATTAAAGTACCCTCCGCCAGTCTTACTGCGGAAAGTGATAATTCTATTAAAAATCTAAATTCAGATTAAATATACCTGATAGCATGACTGAAGGTCAAAGCTAATAGTAGGTGGATCGTAATGAAGTAAATTTTCCGGGCTTTTAGATTCCGGTTGAAAGAGTGAAAAGAAAGCGTTGCCAAATGCAACAAGAAAGACCTGTTGATCTACATCCAGATCGTCGATTTTTTTAACCGTTGTAATGTCCTGCCCTTCCAGTACATCAACAACATCCTTACAACATTCAGATTCAGAAGGAATTTTTTCTTCAGTACCTGAACAACCCGGGCATTTCTCCAATTCAGAAAAAACGGAAGTATCAACCAGTCGCTCGCCACAGAAATGCTTTTCAATAGCGAATGAATTAGTAGTTACCAGCACTAATAGAGCTAGCAAGGATACCAGAAGTTTATGAGGAAATGCAATTTTCACTTTGCAAAAATATGAATTTTGATTGAGTCTATAAATTTAAAACCTAATACATACGGAATAAAAAATAAATGATATCTTTGCCGCCTGACAGAAATGCTGTCAATACATAAAAATCATTTAAATAATATTGGAATGTATCTAGCAAAAGAAAGAAAAGAAGAGATCTTCGAAAAACACGGTAAATCAAAAAATGATACCGGTTCAGCAGAAGGACAAATCGCATTATTTACTTACAGAATCGCTCACCTATCTGAGCACCTGAAGAAAAACCGTAAGGATTTTAATTCAGAGCGTTCGCTGGTAAAGCTTGTTGGTAAGAGAAGAAGCTTACTTGATTACTTAATGAAAAAGGATATCATGAGATATCGTGCAATCATTAAGGAACTTGGACTAAGAAAATAATTTTCAGGGGGCTTTATGCCCCCTTTTTTTATATCTTGAAACAACCTGTTACAGGTTGCTTAAAATTGTCGCCCAGGGGGTAGTTTTTCATTGGTCACAACAACTACACACAACACACAACCCGGCCGTCCGGATGGCGGAGACCTTTGTTTAACTAAAATGATCTGGTTGAAGTTATTCAGATCGAATTTGAAATTATTATGATTCCACAAACATTTAAGGAGGTTATCGATTTAGGAGATGGTAGAACTATTTCCCTCGAAACCGGAAAATTAGCAAAACAGGCTCACGGCTCTGTTGTCGTTCAAATGGGTAAGGCTATGCTACTTTGTACTGTAGTATCTTCGTACAAGCCTACTACCATGGACTTCTTTCCACTAACACTGGATTACCGTGAAAAATTTGCAGCTGCAGGTCTTTTTCCTGGAGGTTACTTCAAGAGAGAAGCTAGACCAAGCAGTGAAGAGATTTTAGTAATGCGTTTAGTAGACCGTGTATTACGTCCACTATTCCCAAAAGACTACAAATTTGAAACTCAGGTAATGATCCAGCTAATGTCTCATGACGATGATGTTATGCCAGACGCACTAGCAGGATTGGCAGCTTCTGCAGCTATCCAATTATCTGATATTCCTTTTGAAACTCCTATTTCTGAAGCTCGAGTAGCAAGAATTAATGGAGAGTTCGTTCTTAACCCAAGCAGAGAGAAACTTGCTGAAGCAGACATGGACATCATGGTTGGAGCTTCTGCAGATTCTGTGATGATGGTAGAAGGACAATTTGACGAATGCTCTGAAGAAGAGATGGCTGAAGCGATTAAATTTGCACATGAAGCGATCAAAATTCAGTGTGAGGCTCAGGTAAAACTTGCTGAAGCATTTGGAAAGAAAGAACCAAGAGAATACGAAGTAGCTGCAACAGATGCAGATATTGAGAAAAAAATTCTTGATGCTACGTACCAGAAATCATATGATATCGCTAAAAGCGGTACCAGCAAAAAAGAGAGAAGTGAAGCTTTTTCTGCAATAAAAGATGAAGTGAAAGCGATGTTCTCTGAAGAAGAGTTAGAAGAAAAAGGTAAAATGATCTCCGGTTACTTCAACGATGCTCAGAAGAAAGCTGTTCGTGACGTTACTTTAAAAGAAGGAACCAGATTAGACGGTAGAAAAACCGACGAGATCAGACCAATCTGGTGTGAGGTAGATTACCTTCCATCTACACACGGTTCAGCGATCTTTACTCGTGGAGAAACTCAGGCACTGGCAACAGTAACATTAGGTACTTCCAGAGAAGCTAACCAGGTGGATCTTCCAACACAACAGGGAGAAGAAACTTTCTATTTACATTATAACTTCCCTCCTTTCTCAACTGGAGAAGCTTACCCAATTAGAGGTACTTCAAGACGTGAG